>CAYFXY010000040.1:4476-5539 GCA_964347205.1 uncultured archaeon | reverse complement strand
GGCGCAAGGCAAGAATATAAGTGGGCATTGAAACAGGCTCACCGCCGAGCCAAGGAACTGCCACCATTCGAATCATGGGCGGTAGAAAAAATTCGTGAAAACGAAATGTCCTGTTTAACTGGAAATACTGCAGCAGCACTTATCCGATTAGGTTATTCCAACAGCAATCGGGTTCAGCGTGCACTAAATTGGCTTGTAAGTGTACAAAATGCAGATGGAGGCTGGTTGTGTCCGTATTGGAGAGCTCATCTGCGAGATACTCATGGTTGCTTCATGGGTACCATAACCCCCCTGGATGCATTTGCTGAACTGCCCAGAGAGCAGTGGAATTCATCGATTAGGAAAGCTTCGGAACGAGGGGCTGAGTTTCTTTTAATGCACCGTCTCTTCAAAGCTGATCATCATCAATTTCGAGTGATTAATAAAAATTGGCTCGATTTTGGATTCCCCTGGTTCTTTTATGACATTCTGAGAGGGCTCTCGGTTTTAACAAACCTCGGCTATGGGCAAGACGACCGGCTGGATGATGCTCTCAAAATTCTCCTGCAAAAACAGCAAGCTAATGGGACATGGAATCTAGAGAGAACACCATCTGGACGAATGCAAACAAACTTGGAACCGAAAGGCAAACCAAGCAAATGGATTACTTTGCATGCTCTCAAAGTCATCAAACGCGTTATCAAAGCGCGAAGCATTTGATGTGAATTAGATATGATGGCAGCGTTGATTCGTTCTTTTACTTGTTTTACATCATCTAACAAACTTGGGAGAACTTGATTGCATATGTTACCCAGTTCCTTTTATTTTTCTTAACTTCCTTTGAAGAATCATTTTATGCATTTGAGCGGCCCACCGTTTTGTTATAGCCATACAACGTTCGGATACCAAATCATACACATTGTTGGAATGATAGTCAGCACTTGAGATTGTAAAAAGTTCTGACATACACCATTAAACTGTAGCAGGATTTGAGAGAACTTCTTCACCAAGTTCTAGGACTGCGAATTTTAGACAAACAAGCAGACTCTTCAAAATATGGGGATGTACCCGAGAACGCCAAGCA
>CAYFXY010000040.1:0-4466 GCA_964347205.1 uncultured archaeon | reverse complement strand
AGAGAGCTAGCTAGTATGATTAGTATGATCCACATGGGCTTATTGAAGAGGGAGTAGGGTACCTTTTTCTTGTAGGCAGCAACTTGATCTTTTCCAAATTGGGGTTCGAGGTTAACAACGGACTCAATCCATCCTGAAAAATGGAGTAGACCATAGAAGACTGGAAAGAAGAGGAGACAATAGACGGCGCCTAGGAATAATGAAGTACCCAAATGAATGAGGAGTAATGAGGTATACACAGGGTTACGCACTATGCCCCAAAAGCCAGAGGTGAGAAGTTCGCTGGATTCATGTTGCTTTAATCCGCTAACTTTAACGATCTTAGTAGTTGTGAAGATGAGCATGATTGTTCCCACGATGGTGAAGCCAACACCAATCCCACTTAGAACAAGACCAGGAAGCTCACTCCCTAGAAACTGTGGTGTTTGCATAATTTGTCCGATCGGTGTTAGAAAGGCTCCCAAGGATCCCGCGATACGTGGTTGCACCGTAAGAGGTAACAGGTAGGCTCCAAGGGCAAAACAGAGTGCACCGAAGCCGTTAATGATACTGAAGAGCCGATTCCGGTCATCGTTGAGTAGTCGACTGAAAACCACTGTTGTCATATATGGACCTAGGAAACTAGAGAAAATGAAATACCAGAAAAACAGGTTGGTCACCAAATTAAGTAGGAGAATTAACAGCATTAAGACATCACACCTCTATATCCAGTTCGAATTGATGGCAGTACATTAAAGTTCTGATAAATGAGACAACTATTGACTTCTTGAGAATTCATTTTTTTGAAGAAGGGCTCTAACCTTTTCGAAAATTTCTTCAGTTTGAACCCCAGCAGGACATTTTACTGAACAAGACCCGCATAAAGTGCATGCGTACATTATCACTCCAAGGGGAGTTTTGTCATCGATTGTTAATTCGCCATGCACCAATGCATTGAGAATATTGAGTCGCCCTCTGGGGCTATAGGCCTCAGATTTGAAATACCATTTTGAAGGACATTCTACATTGCAGAAGCCACATCTCATACAGTTTAGAACCAAGAATTTGTCCGAAGAGGCGTTCAACAGGCGTGTTGACTTTGATTTGGGAACAGGTCTTAGGTCACCTTTTCCAACACCAGGATTGAGAATCATATTTGGATCAAATACCTTTTTAATCTCATGCATTAAATCAACGACATCAGGACCGTGTTCCAATCTCAAGTAGGGAGTTTTTACAGTTCCTATTCCGTGTTCTCCGGTAATGGATCCGCCCAATGGAATAATTATCTCTTTATATAAATAATCAAGGGCTTCCTCAAAGTCTTCACGGGCGTCTGGATCATTTTCATTAAAAACAAATGTTGGGTGTAGATTTCCTTCCATGTGACAAGCCATTGCGACCACCATCTTCGTAATTTTTAGCTCATTTGGAAGGTTCTCAAATTTTTTTATGGCTTCGACGAACTTTTTTAGTGGAATCATACAGTCCTCAGCACATTTATTGGGACCAATCTGAGAAAGGGCAGGAAGAAGGGCTTTTCTGGCTTCAACTAATCGTTCCCGCTCTTCAGGGCTGGAGGCAATTTTTGAGAAAATAGGGTTATGCTTTTTTATTATACTGGATAAATCGAAAAACTCTGCTTCAACAGCTTTTTGTTGTCAGCTCTTTTTAATTCTCGGTCCAACCATTGGTTTGCTTGTTATTCCATCTTTGCTAACAACAGAACCAATTTCATATGTGAATATGAGTCTATTCCTAGCAATTTTTATGTTAATATCGATTCTGCTGTCACTTCCTGGAATTCGTGAAGACCAGGAATTAAAAGATGGTTATTTTCGAGAGGATATTCAGCCTACTCAATTTTTCTCCGAATTCGTGTATAATTTAAGGCAATCCTTCCAAGAAAAATCCTTCAAAATATTTATCATTGTCACAATTTCTATTACAGTCACCTCGACCCTTATTTCAGCATCAGTACCTTATTATGTGGAGTATGTCTTGGGAATAGGTGTCATTGCTAATCCTGTCCTGTATGGCCAAATGCTACGTACTGTCAATTTTCCCTTTATTTTGACCTCGGTGTTTTTGATCCCTGTCTATTTCTATATTATCCGGAAATTTGGTCATATGAAATCATTCAAATACGCGCTTATAGTTGCAGGTCTACCCTTGTTGCTTGTTTTTTTCAGTCTCAGTTTTGGCAGTACGAATTCTCTTCCACTAGTAATGCTGGGTGCCGGTCTTTATGGGATTAGTGGAGGGATATTGGTCATCTCAAGGATACCGGTGATGGGAGATTTCTTTGATGAATCTGCGATAAAATATAAGAAAAGACAAGAAGGCGTTTATTTAGGAATATGGAATTTCTTTAGTCGACTAGTTACAGTGATCCAGTTTGGAATATTAGTCACAATTCAAAATCTAACTGGGTTTGCCCAAGACCCCTTTTCCATATTAGCTAAATGGGGAATAATGACCCATTTTGGCCTAATCCCAGCGATTTTTCTTATTATCGCAGGCGTTGTCTTTTGGAAATATTGGTATCTGACTCCGGAGAAAACAGAGATGATAAAAGACGAACTAGAAAAACTCGGAATTTAAAAAGAAACGACATAAACAAATTTTTTGTAAATTGGAGTAAAAGAGAGCCAAAGAAAGAGATTGTGGCAAAGAACATACTAAATGATGTTGCGACATTTCGCTAGCAGGAAATTCCCTACCTAAATTTCCATTTACTCTTTAACGAGTTTATCCCAAAAATATCCTCATTATTGTAACAATACCCCTCTCAATAAGAACCAATAGCGCTAACTTTATTTATTACAGAGGACGTTTTCACTATAGTACCTTATTACATATATTGGAGATAGAACTCGCTTGAGGACCCACGAATTAAGAAAAGCAATCCTGATGGCATTTTCAAAAAATGAGTTCTATGGCTATAATATACATAAGAAGCTTAAATCGATGGGACTCGAAATTGAGCTCAGCCGTCTTTATCGATTATTGAATGAAATGATGCATGAAGGATTACTTGAGGCTCGATGGCAAAAAAGTTCACAGGGACCCGGACGAAAGATGTATAGATTAGGGGCCCAAGGAAAAGAGGAACTTGATAAAATCCTTTTGGACGCCATTAATGTTGTTCACGAGTTCTACGTTTCATATATTTTGCAAGTTAATCCCAAGTTATTCATAGAGGTATTCCAGCTTTTGTTTAAAGGGATGAAAAAAAAGAACGCAATTGCTCTCCTTCTTGCTGAAGAGTCCCCTATGCATGAAAAAGCAATCGACACAATTAATACAATTATTCCAGATTCGAAAATTTTCTTGGTGAAGCCTCCTCATTTGCAAGTAAGCCTCAAAAAGGAGAATCTAACGTTGTTGGACGGAACTTTGAGTAGTATTCCCCTTAAGGATGACCACATTGATTTGTTGTTCTCTACAAGTTTACCAGATAAGCAAAGCTTGGAATTAATATTAAAAGAGTGGTGTAGAATTATCAGACCTAATGGAAGACTTGCAATTATTACTCCGACTATTCTTATAACTGAGAATATTGAACCTTTAACGATGGAACAATTCATCGAGAAATTCGAACACAAAAAGATACGAGACAAGGAGATTATACCTAAAACTCTGCTTCTTTCAAAATTTGCGAAATACTTCACAAAAATCCAAGATCAAAACATAATGCATGCCACTATGCTCATATTCACAAAACCAAACTCCCGCAAAGACACAAAAAAATTCGGTTAAATTCATTTCTTCTTTCGATTCGTCTAATCTCCACAGTGAGATTCGATTCCATTCTTAGATAAACGTATCGAGAAGGTGATTTAAGGGAATACCAGCAACACTATTTGATCAATTAGTGTATCCAGTAATGAACGGCCCATAATTAAAAACTTCAGTATTCAACTTCACACGATGTTTGAGTAAAAAATGCGTTCTGTCTTAAATTGTATGTGTTGTGCAATTTAGGCACTAGTTTCTCGATTCATATCCTTGTATAAAATCTTTGTGCGACAAGTGGGACAATAACTAGAGATTAATTGAATGTATCTTTCAGATGGCTCATCAACTCTCTTTGAAATTGCTGCAATTTGCTTCTCGGGTAAGTACGATTTGCCACAACTTTGACATAAAGCTAATTTTGCACTCGCTAGAACTATGGTTGGAGTGTTCATTTTGGCAACATCAAGTATCGATTCTCCTTGGATTGCGATTTCGGGGCAATACCTTACGCAAAGATGACACGCCGTGCACTTGTTGTAATCAAATTCTAGGGTTTGTAGTCCCTCCCCATTTATTATCCGTAAGGCTTCAGTTGGACAACGTGTTGCACATAGCCCGCACATGGAGCACTTGTTCACATCGACGTGAACTATCCAGAATGGCAAGTTTGGTTTTCTAACTTTCACTATTTTATCGATTCCCAGCTGATCAATGATGTGCTTTACCATAAATGAAAGGTTTTTCCA
>CAYFXY010000039.1:21327-22570 GCA_964347205.1 uncultured archaeon | reverse complement strand
GATCTCCGGAGGTATAGTTATAATCTGGGACATTGACCACCAAGAGATCATAAGGCGCAAGTCGAGTGGCCGTGAAGTTATTTCCACTAGCTGCGGGGTAGAGCTTGTCTACCAAGAAGCCATGACTGACCCATTCATCACGCATCTCTTTGTAGGAGTCTGGGAAAAGAGAATAGGGCGTATCCCACGGATCGATAGATCGTCGAGGAAGGTGTGACAAGTCAAAAGCAATTCGCCCTTTGGGGCGCGGACAGAGCCACATGGCTGCATCCTGAACCATCTGATGAATAGCTGGAAGCGGTTGAGTGCTTCCATCCCACCAGAAATGAACGACTCGTCCACCGCGTGTGGTGGGATCGAAGGCAAGCACAGTCACTTCGTCTTCTACGAGTCCATCATGAGCGACTTTGGTTAATTGAGGTGCAATGGAAGAACCCATCAAAGCAGGCCAATCCCACGCCGCATAACCATACGGTGGCAGGGTATAGGTGTCTCCAACAGCATAACCCTTTGAGACAGGGTGCCGAGTTGAGACGTTAGCTGCATCACCGATATAGTTCCAATATACGCCCGACCCGTCACTTCCTACGGATTCAGGGGGTAAGATACCCATATAACTGGAATAGACAGCAAAGCTATCGAAACCCAGTAGCGCACCGCCCCCTAGCCAAAACTCGAAAACATAATTGATAATACTCTCACGCGGAAGATTATCAGGAATCACAAACACATCAAAATGTGCAGTCATTAGTACATGATCTAAGATATCCTGAGTGTCAAGGATTGTCGTTTGATAGCCTGCAGCCTGAAGAATCGTCGCAATCTGACTCGATGAGTTAGATAGCACACTTACGCCAGTGGTGTCATAAGCAGGACGTGTCATATTCGGTTCATTGTATATCGCAATACGGACCAGATCTGGTGGAATCGTCATAGCCAAGGGTTCTGTAAAAAAGCTTGAACCCGTTTCAGGTTCTGAAAATCCCACCCTTACCATTGGAGTTGGCAGATAGATTACAGGCGCAATGAACATTGAAAACAGCAGACACGCTAGTAACACTCCTGAGATGAGCCTAGAAATTCTCATAACAGAATTCTCCAAAAGAATTGAATTACCTTACCTAAGGGGAACTAGACTAAAAACACACCGCAAAGCCTCTACAAAGCAAAAGAAGTATGTGTCAAGTGCATTTTATTGAAGTCTGGAGATGTCGGCGAAATTCATCGGTAAGTTCGTTGACAA
>CAYFXY010000039.1:11700-21317 GCA_964347205.1 uncultured archaeon | reverse complement strand
TCGGCTAGCAGGGCTTCTAATTCGAGTATACTTTTAGTGAGAACCTCGTGTTCGGTTAGTCCACCTTCTGCTAAAAGTTCCCAGTACCCATCGGTGAACGCACTGAGAAACGCACTCAGTGTCCGTGGATCCTGGTTTTGTGCAACTCGAAGGGCTTCGAGGGCATTAGAGAAAGTGATCTTTGCTCGACGGGCAAGGGGTAAATCTGCGATGGTCTCACAAAGCATGCCCTCCAAAAATGTTTGACCCCGACAATTCTGCAAGTGAGCAGCATGAGGTTCGAGAGTACAGTTGCTGAGTACTGACTTATTATAGAATGGACATTCGCCTGGAGGGGAAGTATGCTTCTCCATAATCGTTTCAATGCGCTTCCGGGTGTGGAAGAGTTTGAGAAGCTCCCGCGCTGCTTCAATTCGCTTTAGCTCACTTGGCATAGATGTACATCCTACCCTCGATTGATAGCCTGCAAGCCTATTGGGAATTAGGTGAACTCTCGAATTTAAATACTTTGGATTACTTCACGCGGTTGTTGTGGAGTTAATCGTCTCGAAGTCTTGTTGTTTTCCATAAGTTCGGAATCGGGTTGTGTAGACGAGGAGAAAGTAAGTGGGAATGATGAGAACAAAATTGTGATGCCAGATACCTGCCGGTGAGCCTAATAAAAATAGGGTCAGGGATAATACACCATATTTGATGCTTTGATTAAAATCTGTGCGCAGGAGGAGTTTTAAAATTAGAATTATTGAGATAAGGACCGCAAAGATAGTAAATACCGTGCTAATACGAATCCCTTCCGGGGGAGTAACGCTACGAGTGAGTTGTTGTAGTGGGTCACCTAATGTTACCCATTCTGTTGGAGGTACCATTGGTTGCCCTTGACTTAGCAAAAGAAGATTGGTTCTAATCCAATGTATATTGAAAAGTATCGCAGGTATGGACCCTGTCCAGCTCCACCAAGATTGAATGTGTAATGGCCAAACTTCATAAGAACGCCCAAATTGGACAAGTAGTAAATCATGGATCAAAGCCAAGTGCCGAGAGGGATCTGAATAAAGGATTGCTTCGAAAGATGCCCATATCTGGAAGAGCCCAAAGATTGTCACAGAAGGAAGCACGCCCAGAATCCATTTCTTGTAACTGCGAAAATGATAGGCAATGGCAAAGAGGAGAAGTAAACCTACATATTGGTAGGAAATAGCACCAAGACCAAGCCAGAAGATAGACCAAAATGGATTTTTCCAATTCTCATATCCCATCCATACAAAAAATAACACAACGCTCATATGGGTCACAAAGTTCAAGGTTACCATCACAGGATTAATCCAGACAAATATCGCCGCTACACGGTAGCCTTTGCGCATCATTCGGTCAAAGATGAGAAAATCAAAGAATGTATGGAGGACCATGAAGCTTGGTTGAAAATCCATACAGCCCGCAAAATCAAAGGAATAGGGAAAAATCATACTAGGGATATGTATTAGTAAACTGCCAGGTCCATAGTTGATGAAATTTTGCGGGTAAGTATCACAAGGTCCTGCTGCTAGCGCTGATAAGAGGTAATCTCGATTGTAAGGGTTTAGCCCCTGAAACATATAGACAATCCCTTGTGTGAGAAGCTCGTTCATATCATTTATGTCAGGGAAGGCGGGATTCACACTAGCAATGTAGAGAATTACACCCAAGGTTACAAGTCGAACGATGATACCAAGGGCGATTTCCTTCCACCAATTGCGATAGAGTTGTAGGCTCTCAGTAATACTCACCTTGATTCTCCGAGTTAGCGAATTTGGCTCACCGGGGTTTACTGGCAAAGTTGATTCCGTCTCGTTCTCTGGTTGGTTCATGGAGGGTTCTCCTTATTTGTATGCATTATGTTTGTTATATTCGTTGATTTGAGGGGACCTTTTGATGAGAATAAAGTTGTTCGCTGTGTCCAGAAAAGAAAGGGGAGAGTTAGACATAACACCCAGTAGTGAGCTAGTCCTTCAGCAGTACTGGCGATAAACAAAGCGAGAAGTACTCCTGGGATGAATATAGCAAGTGCTTTTCGGGAATATTTGAAGAAGTAGAAGATGCCAAAACTACCCAGGACAGCTACTAAGATCATCATGATCAAACTAATTTTTGGTGCTAGGTTTGTTGGAATTCCCAATTGTACTGTGATATTGAAAATCCACGATGGAATCGATCCCATGAACAGAAAATATGCAGGATAGTAGCGATTGAAGTAGGGACTGTCAGGTGCACTATCCTGCCAGTTAACCGGTGGGCGTCCAAACTGTATCACTATAAGATCACGAGTAAAAAGGAGAGGATTCCATACCAAGAAAATTAAAACAATGAGGAAAGGCGGAATCATACCCACAAGATTCATCCTCAATTGCTTTTGTTTCCAGTGATAGATGAGGAGGAAGGGGATAAAGATTGCACCTATCTGATAGGTGCCAGCTAGGAGAGCAGAGTAGAGCCCACTTCGAACTGCATCATCAATATTTTGAAGAGTAAGAGTAAGAAGCATGAGTGGGAGGGACATGAACGTGATAATATCGACAAAGACGAAGAAGGGATTGATCCAAATTATTTTTGAGATTATCCGATGATTTGCCTGCCAAAGTCGATAATAGGTGACGAAATCAAAAAAAGTGTGAAGAAGAAAAAAAGCTGGCATAAAGTCCATGGTTCCAATACTTGACGGACCTGGCCAAAGTATTGTTGGAAGATGCAAAAGTATCGCAAAGGGGGGGTAGTTGAAGTAGTCTTGTGTGAAGGAACCGCCAAAGGTGGTAAGTTCATACAATTGACCATAGGGGTTGATTCCATGTAAAGAATTTGTCATCCCAAGAAAAACAAGTTGATTCATATCATTGATATCACCTGCGAGATTTAGAAAGAGAAAAAATCCGATGAGAGTCAACGATCGGACGAGGATGCCAGCCCAGAATTCGGATTCCCTTAAAAGTCGGGGAATATCTTTGAGATTGAGTGCATTGCGTATATATTCCCACGTCCATGCCATTGATTGGGTTTCAGAATGTTCTCTGGGCACGGGAAGCACCTATTGGTGGATTACGTGATGTGCTTAGAATCGCTTTATTGGCTTGTGTTCTTTCTAAACAAATAAGCCTTATGCCACTTAGATTGCTGAAAATCATTAGCTTGAGAAACCTGATTAGTTTCTAAAGGTAGCGTCGGAAGAGTTTACCCCAACCGGTTTTCATTATCCGTGCTATATGGCTCTGTCCGCGTGTACGGAGCCAAATATCACGAAGATAGTGGCTGATCTTAACGTTAACATTGAAGAATGCGGAGCGCATCATAAATGGTTCTAAAAAGCTGCTTCGGAAGAAGCGATCGAAGCGGATAACTGGATCAAGTTTTGTTTCGTAATTGAAGCAAACCCCTTCAATTTCATCACCAACCAATTCCTTGGTGCAAAGGTCACCATTGCCAAGTCCCTGTTCGTGAGCCATTCGAACGTGGTCTATTGACATGGGATCATAACCAATCATTTGAGCACATAAAGCGTCTAAGGCAACAAGGTCGCCGCTGGCAGCAATGTAGTTTTGCACATATGGATGTCCGGTTCGGGGTCCTGCCCCATCCATGGCGATAGTACTATCTGCAAAAGCAAAGAGGGGTCCACAGAATTCTTGTTGGATGCGGAGGAGATCTACAAGGATTTCATGGATTTTAAGATGATAATGATGGCGAACTGTCCTGAGAAAGCCGAACGCATTTTTCATTGAGCAGGTTATGGTACTATGACCGTGGCATTTGAAGGTAGGAAGATGGATTATTTGGGCATCAATGATGGGTTTTGGCATGAGCATATCTTCTTGTCCAAAGACCATGGGTTTTGATGGATTCACTTCTTGCCATTCCTCGTCGATGAGTATAGTCCAGGGAATATCATGTTTTTCTAAAAGAGGCACATAGCGATTCTTGTACATCCCTGTCCGTGCATCGGTAACGACGGTCATGTTTTCAAGGGCAAGGACATCACTGAAATTGCGTTTGGAAAGCTCGCGAAGCGTAGCATCAAGTTGATAGGGTTGGGTAGAACACGAAGGAAAATATTCCTGCCAAGAAATATTGAGTTTCATTACAGTTCGAATTTTCGGATTCATGAATTGATCGAATTTCGCTAACCGAAAAAGGCGTGCAACATCATCAAAGTACGTTTCTGGTGTAGTCGCGACTACTGCAAGAGGAAGTTTACTTGGATCCATTTGGTTCACATCCGTTCATTGAACGACCCAGTGATGCACTGGGGGCTTTGTTCAAGCATTAATTTTTCGGTCTATCTATCAACGGAAGGCGGAGGCTTTCCCTCTTTTCTGAATGCTGGTTCTGCTTTATCCCGCTCTTGGAGCTCACGATATCTGCGTCCCATATATGCAATCGCAGGGACACCAAGAATTGTTAATCCAATTATGTAAATCAGCCCATCCAATAGTGCTAGGCTTGCAGCTACAGCAGCCACCGGACTTCCTATGCCAAAAATAAGTTCCAACAAGCCTTGAAGGGTAAAGAATTGGATTACAAAGATGGCAATACCTGCAGGGAGAATCAAACCGAGTGCATGTCCACCCATGTAGCTAATTGCCGCGATGAAAGAAGATTGTACAAAGCTGATATTAACACTAAAGGCCAGCCCGAGATAAGTTAATTTCATGGTTTCCAGAATCCAAATGGGAAGGCTCAACAGAAAAGCCCAACCCGTGTTCCAACTACTGACATCTGTTCGGAGATCAATTGTAAAATTTTCAACAAAGTCAGGAACCTGATTCTTGAGGGTTTCAGAGGGTCTGAATAATCGACCGAGAATGCGGGAAAGGAGATTCACAAACCGTTCACTCCGAATTAGGAAAAAGAAGGCCACGAATACAATGCCCAGAAGTAGAGGGATAACGATAGCTTCAATGGCCTGACCCGTGATCGCCCCAAAAATGAGGATAACGGATACAACTACAATCAGAATGAGACTCGCGAAATCTAAAAAACGAGCAAGAACAATCGATGCTAGTCCAGCAGAAAATCGCGTTCCCGTTTTATCTCTTAACCAATACGGCGATGCGATATCTCCTGCACGAAGAGGAACGACATACGTTAGAAATATTCCTCCTACGAGCATCGGGAAAAGACTTGCTAGATTTCCCCCGACCTTGAAAGGACGGAGAAGGAGCCACCATCGAATCGCTCGTAAAATATAAGCGAAGCCAAATAATCCAAAGGCAGGTAATAACCAGAATAAATTCGCTGTTGTGAGGGTGAAAAAGATTGCCCCGATACCCCCCAACCCGTTCCAAATTAGAGCAACATGCAACCAAACTACAATGAGAATTAAGCTAGTAAGTGCAATAAGATAGTAGTAACGCGATCGCATGATTTTCAGCTCAATTCACGGATTGCAATTGCACCTCTTAAATCCCTAAAGCTAAAAAGACTACTGCTTGTGATGAATCACTTGAAGAAGATAGCATTATTTTTTTGTTGGAGCAGGTAAGCTTTTTTAGATAAGGACCGAAGCAATCTATAATGCCCCCTAAATACGCGGTCATTCCAGCAGCAGGTGAAGGCAAACGTATTCGACCGTATTCTGAAAAAGTTCCGAAACCAATGATCCAAGTGCTTGGACGCCCTATTCTATCCCATGTGATTGGTCGGTGTAAGGCAGCAGGTATATCAAACATCATCATTGTCGTTGCTCCGAAATCGAATGCAGTAAAGAACTATTTTGGAGATGGTTCAGAGCTCGGAGTTTCCATTGAATATGTGGGACAGGCAAGACCGGAAGGTATTGGACATGCAGTGGGCTTGACTGAGGGGATTGTTGATACACCCTTTGTTGTTTATCTCGGAGATGAACTCTATCTGGATTCTGATCATACTGGATTTATCCAATCCTTTGATACCACTAATTGTTCGGCTTCTATCGGTATTATACAAGTTACTGATGAAGATCTCATCCGAAAAAATTATTCTGTTGAAATAGATCTTACCACTCAGATTGTCCAGCAGTTAGTTGAAAAACCGTCAAAGATCACTAACAACATTCTAGGATGTGGTTCTTACATTTTTGACGAAACGGTATTTGAAGCCATACGTCAAACGCCTAGATCAAAGAAAAATGAAATAGAAATCACTGACACCCTGAATACCATTCGGACTCTTGGCAAAGATGTCTATGGTTATTTTTTGTGAACGTTACCTATCCAGAAGATATCATTGAAGCTGAGAGACTTCTGCGCATGGATAAGGATGCGATTCTATAAGCCAAGTATGACTCTAATCATTTGCAGCCCATTTCGAAAAGCTTTCACCTTGGAAGTCGTGATTTTCGCTTCACCAACGCGTGTTAAGTAATGGACTGGAATTTCTTTGATTTTTCCTCCTCGCCTTAGAACTTTCACAATCATCTGTGGAGAAAATGCAGCGCCTTCTGCATCCAATTCAGGCAAGATTGCTTCCAACATTTCACGTCGAATAATACGCAGTGTACATCCTACATCTGTTAAAGGCGGATAACCATGAAGGAGTCCGAGGAGTTTTGCTACGGCCATATTTCCTACTACAAGAAACAATCCCATATTTGCCCCTTCTTCAAGAAATGGAGTTGCAGTACGTGTTCCCACTACAAAATGATGGGTTTGTATGTGATTCAAAAGATTTGGTACATCAATCCCCAGAAAAGTTTGATCTGCTTCAGTAATAATTATGAGATCGTAACCCCGATTCAGTGCTTCTCTTAGTCCCCGACGAATGGCAGCACCATAACCTTGAATGGGTTCAGGGATAACAATTGCACCCGATGCCTTGGCTACTTTCGCTGTATTATCAGTTGAGTTGTTATCGATAACGATGACATCATCAACTTCGGGTCTCATGAAGTCTTTCACGGTGTGTGCAATGGACTCTTCTTCATTCCATGCTGGGATTACTACACAGACACGCTTACCGCGAAACACAATTGACCACCGCGACTCTGCTTCGAAAATGTGCTGTTCCTTAGATGGGCATCCTATTTAAATTTCAAAAGCAGTTAGTGAATGTCGGTAATAAAAGAGGATCAAGGTGTTATGCCTTTAGTGAATAGGCTGGTTTTAATACTCCATCATTGGTTGCCTGTATCATTTTCTTGGCAAGAAAGGAAAAAAGTTGATCAACGTTTTGACCAGTTCGAGCTGAGACAGGCATATATGCACGAATACCATTCTCAATGCAGAAACTACGGATGTCCTCTTCGGAGGGCCCCCCCTCCAAATCCGCTTTTGCCCCCACAAGGATGATGGGAATCCCATTAGTGCTATTATGAATGATATCCAACCAATATTCGAGCTGCAAAAACGTTGAAAACCGACTTAAATCAAAGACAACAACTGCTCCGTGAGCTCCAAGACAAAAAATAGGCATGAGATCGCGAAACCGTTCTTCGCCTCCGAAGTCCCAAATTGATAAGCCCACTTTCTGGTTTAAGATTTCAAGCTCTTGATAAGCAAATTCTGATCCAACAGTTAATACTGGCGTGGTGCAATATTCGAAGATGTACCGTTGAATGATACTGGTCTTCCCCACTCCTCCTTCACCAGCTATGATGACTTTGAAAATTGGTGTTTGAGAGGTACCAACGGGTGTTTGGGCTAAGCTATCAGTTTTACCATTGGTATGCTGGTTAGTAGCCAGTGCTTCCACCACGCCGGAAGTAATTATGACAAACCGCTCTTCGAGCGATTGCCACACCTTTCAAACCAATATCGCTCTTCGTGATTTTTATATTCTATCAGTTCTTTGCGAAGGCTGGGAGAATTCTTGGATTTTTCGCAACAATTTTTGAAGAGATTATGCTTTTTATTTACGAATTACGACAATCAAAAAGATGACCTTAATTTATTTGTTTTAAGAGTAATTAGATTTAGAAATAAAGATTAACATAGACAGAACCCTGTTTATTAAGAGGCCAATCTACATGACTGATTCGGTTGCAATCTTTTACGATGAACAGTTCGTAAAATACGAACTTGGACCTCATCATCCACTACACCAGGAACGGATTTTACTTCATTATGAACTAAGCAAGGTTTTAGGGCTGCTTTCGGCGCCTGGAATTAGTGAACCAAGATTCAATCCAGCTTCTGATGAACAACTACAATTAGTGCATACGATTGATTACATTGATGAAGTGCGAACCCTCAGTGCGAGTACTGGATATACCACGCTTGATATGGGAGACACCTCTGCATTCCCAGGAGCTTATGATATTGCCCGACTACTGGTAGGAGCATCCCTTGCAGCTGTTGATACTGTGATGACCGGAACGACTACACATGGTTGGAATCCGGGTGGAGGGTTACATCACGCACATGCTGATCGTGCATCAGGGTTTTGTATTTTCAATGATGTAGCGATTGCCTGCCACTATTTAAAACAGGAATATAAGGTGAATCGGATTCTATACCTTGATATTGATGTTCACCATGGTGATGGAGTGCAGGAACAATTCTATAATGACCCTAGCGTTCTCACTCTTTCTATTCACCAAACCGGACGAACACTCTTTCCAGGAACTGGATATCCAGAAGAAATTGGTGAAGGTTTGGGACGAGGATATTCAGTTAATCTTCCTCTTCCACCTTATACCCAAGATCAACAATACTTCGAGGCTTTTGAAGCGATTGTACCCCCCATTATCAAGGCTTACAAACCTGAAGTTATTCTCATGCAGACAGGAGTTGATACACATTTCCAAGATCAACTTGGACAACTCCTTCTAACAACACTCGCTTTTGCGAAAATTGGTGAACGCGTCCATCAACTCGCTCACGAGTATGCAAATGGACACTTAGTCGCTGTTGGTGGTGGTGGCTACTCTTATTATTCAGTGCCACGTTGTTGGACTATTATACTTGCACAGCTCGCTGGACATCAAATTGCTGACGAAATCCCTAAAGAATGGCAAGTGTTATTTAAACAAATAACAGGCTTGGAAGCACCAAAATACCTTCACGATAAAGACAAACCCCAAATTTCCCAATTAAATCAGGACCGTGTTGGAAGCATTGTTTCCGAGAGTGTTTCACGCGTTCAGAATTTAATTTTCCCCCTTCTTTCTATTGAGAACCCGTGAAAAATATCAACCTATATTATCATTTGAATGATTTTGAGCAAATGAAGAGTTTGTTTAAAGCAACTACCAATTAGTTGGATTAATCAGCTATAGGACTTTCGATTTCTAATAGCCAAGTTTTGATTTTCAACAATCGAATTTTTATTTGACTTGCGTGGATTAGTTGTTGACGATATTTTTGGTCAAAATCAGTTTTTTTCAATTCCCCTTTGTTGTGTTTATTTTCTAATTCAGCTAGGCGGTACTGCAATTGTTCGAGTTCATCAGATAAGTTAGTGTATTCGATTCGGACCTTTTCAACTTCCATCGCTGATGGCTGCAAAGATCTGATTTCTTTAACTTTATGTTCCCCTTTAATCAGCCCCCGAAACCATTTCTTGATTCTATCTACAAATCCCATCGTGGACTTCTCCTATTCAGAAGAATTGGGTTCGGGGTTTTTAAAATCAAATGTAGAATGCAAGGCCTGGGATGAAAGCATAATTTCCAGGAT
>CAYFXY010000039.1:10074-11690 GCA_964347205.1 uncultured archaeon | reverse complement strand
ACTTTCTTTTTGGGGGCTAAAGGCTTGTGTTACTTTCTTTCTCTTAGCAACTTTCTTTTCCTAATATTACAAATCCTAACCGAAATAGATCTCTACAAAGGAATTTCAATGACGTATTCACACAGATTTATTCTTCAGCCTATTTAGTATGCCATAACAGTGCGTGCAGTCTCGTGAGAAATTGGATGGCCCATTTTCTGGAGCTGATTTCGAATTTCCATTTGACGAATACTAATACTTCCTGCACGTGCTAAACGTGTGCGGTAGGCTCGATCTCTTTCAGCAGCAGCGAGAGTTCCCTCAGAATATTGAGCATCGACAAGCTCTATTTCCTTTTTTAATCTACTCCGTTCAGCTTCGAGATGATCATGTTCTTGGACCAACACTTCTATTTCCGTCGGTGGCCTTGTTGGTGTTTCTGGTTTCACTTCTTCATTGGTTGTAGCTTTGTGTACTTTCTTGCGCCTAAACCAGGCTTTGATTCTATCAAATATCCCCATTTACATCACTCATCCTTGATACCATTTAGGCTTCTTATGTGAGCATTGCACACCAGAAGACCTAGTACTAGCAGCGCTCCAAGATGGTGCTATTCTTCGTGAAGACTTGGAGAATTTCTCTAATATGGACTGATTTAGTATTCGCATACGGTCTCCTCGGTTTCCCTGTGCAATTTTCCCTTCACAACCGACTAAAAAAATCTTTGTGCTAACCTTACAAAAACTCTTTTTGGAGTGAGGAAATCACAGAATCCAAGAATTTGCTTATTGACTGCGTTTCTTTGGCTTTTTCCTCAAGTTGTTGAATTAGATCAATAGCAGCTCGTTTTCGATCTAATTCATTAGGGATAGTTCGTAGGCGTTGGATGAGAGAGATAAGTTGATGAATTTCAGGATAACCTCGTTGAACCACACCTTTGATTGTTCGGGGATGTTGGGTTGTGGGAACAACCCGAACCACCCGAATTCCATCAGGCGTAATTTGAACTGACACACGAACCGTCTTGGTCAGTCGATAATACTTACGAGGAGGACCCCTGATGCTTTCATCCTCGTAAGTTTCTAGGAATCTCTTCTCGATAAGTTCTTGGAGATGCCGAAGGATTGCTTGTTGATGAACCGCTAGTTCACGACTGAGTTGACCTAAGAACATTGGTTCTTGAGAAAGGCGACGGAGAATTTCGAACCGAGTAGGATTTCCGAGAAGCCAGAAAAGTCGGATGGATTCGTCATAGGAATTGGGATTGGACATGTCATTCACTAATTTGGGGTGTTACTCACTAATTGTTAGTAACTTTTTAGAAGTATTTAGTGTTGTGGTCTTATGGAAATCTTTAAAAAGGAATATTACACACTTAAAGTTAGTCACATTATGTGAGTAACTATGTGTGAGTAACACAAGGAGGCATAAAAGTCATGAATTTTTTTAACGAGATTGACGAACTCATGAAACGCCAAATGCAGGCAATTCGCCGTATTTTTAATGACCTGCAAAAATCGAAGGCTACAACAGAGCCTAACCTCGAAACAAGAGAAAAAGTTCACATTATTCGTCGAGGTCCCATTGTGTATGGACGAACCACAACGATTGGTCCAGATGGCAAAATGCACACTCAG
>CAYFXY010000039.1:7928-10028 GCA_964347205.1 uncultured archaeon | reverse complement strand
TGGGGGAATATTTCTCCTGACGCAAGAAAAGAAATAGATCAATTTATGCAAACTCAACCTTTTACATTCATGTTTCCACCTCAACCCCATGAGCGTCGACCTTCACCAATCCCTGACCCCCTCACCCCAGATCGACCTTTTCCAGATTTACAGCCAGAATTCAAACTAAAAGCGGATGATTTTCCGATCGATATAATTGACACCAAAGATGGCTATACTGTTATCTTTGATACCCCTGCCACCCACATTGATGATATTCAGGCGAACGTGAATGGTCGTTATCTTCAGTTATGGGCTCAAGGTAAAATCTTCCGGGAACTTGAGCTCCCAAACCCAGTTGAGCTTACTTCGCTCCAATTCCGAAACGGTGTCGTGGAACTACAACTATCATCCAAGAAACCAGAGGAAAAGCCCAAAGCCTCCGGGGAAGAGACCGAACAGACGGCGTAAGGTCAATGGACGGGCAGCCAGACCCGTCCCTTCCCCATTATTTTCCTTATACGTAATAAGTTCGCCATTGCATCAGCCTTTTAGGCTCGATTCCCATTTAGCAAGCGTGGTTTGTTTGAGTGGCTCATGAGGACTTTTCCAAACAGCTCATTCAATTAAAGAACCGGTATGGGATACCCCGACGTGTTGATTTTTCGGTGGAAATGCTATCAGAAGAGTTTGAATTAGTTGAACAGACTGTTCAACAAGGACGCCAACACGATGTCACGGTTTTCATCCAGCATCAAGGAAAGTTTGTTGTAATCGAAAAACACGCATATGTTAATACAGGAATAGTTCGAGCTCCCTCAGGCGGGGCACAGGCTTCAGAGAGTTTACTGACTGCAGCACAACGTGAAGCACGGGAAGAAACCGGATTCGAAGTGGAGATTGATCTATTTGTGTTGGAAGTCCATGTATTGTTCTCATGTGGAAAACGGCAAGCTATAGCTTGGGTCTCCTACGTTTTTTTAGCCCATGTCGTTGGAGGAAAAATGGGCGCAGAGGATATCAAAGAAATCTCAGATGTACAACTTAGAACGCGTGAGGAACTACTCACTAAAGTACGACCCTTGATGCTTGCTTCAGGGCTAGGTGGGTTTGAGTACCGAGCAAAATTGACTGATGCGTTCTTTGAAGAACTTGATGCTCGAGGCATCTCAACATAGAAAAGCTGAGTAGTTTAAAGCTGACCTCCACAATGGATACAATAATGTGCCTCTGACGCCGTGACTCGTCCACATGTAGGGCAGATTTTACCTGATTCAGCATCAGTGATTACTGAAGCATTCGCTGTTTCAGTTTCTGATGAAGAGGCTTTAGGTTCTTCGGATGCTTCTTCTTTTTGAGATTTTTCATCTTCGATTGGTTTAGAAGAGGTGACGTGAGTATCAGCGAGAGTCGTCTCAGTTACCTCAAACCGAGTGAGTGGACCATTTCGGATGATTGACTCTTTTTTCAGAATGTGCTCAGTCGCTACTAACGCATAATTCAGGTGTTCGATCTTTTCGGTTAGCATCTTTTTCTGTTTTATGATATCAGATTCTTCATCACCAATGAGTAATCGAGCATTAATGGTTTCCAAATTATTTTTTGACTCGGTGAGATCAAGTTCAATCTGAGCCTTATACCCCTGAAGCTGATTGATGCCCGTGTTAATCTTCTCATTCATGTGGTCGAGTTTTTCATCATATTCTTTGACCAACCGATCATATACGCGATCGCTTACCTCACCTTTTTCTCGAAGCTTCTCAAGTCGTTCGAGTTCAGAACGTTCATTGATATACGAATCGATGAGCTCCTCTAATTCGAAATCACTATCACTTGCTGCCTGACTAAGCTCATCGAAAAGCTGATCCGACTCCGCTCCATTCTTTGCATATTCTTCTTCTAACGTAAGTTGGCGCCCGCGTGCCATAAGACTAGCGAGAACCTTTGCGGGCACGCTAATAGGCTCAATCGTAGTGGTAGGCGCTTCAGTTGCTAATGGGGACTCTTTGATTTCTAGTTGTACAGAAGGAGAAGAATCTGAAGGTTTCGATGTAGATTTGACCGCGGTTCCACAGTAAATACAAAACTTTGATCCTGCCTTAAGTGCACGCCCACATTGGT
>CAYFXY010000039.1:0-7918 GCA_964347205.1 uncultured archaeon | reverse complement strand
TTTGAAGAGGCGGGGTTTTTACTAAAGCCACAATGGGAACAAATAGGGGTCGTACTTGGAGTGGAAACTGTGGAAGTAGGTTTAGTGATTGCTGCTCCGCATTTGGTGCAAAACTTTTCGGAGCCTTTGAGAACTTTTCCACAATTTGTGCATTTCAATGATGGCTTGGAGGTAGTAGGTTCGGTTTGAGACATGGTGGTCGAAACTGGATTTCCACATACTGTGCAGAATTCGGCTTCTGAAGACAAGGTTGCTCCACAGCGACTGCATTTCTTACTCATGGAAATTCACATTAATGAAATTTGGTTAGTGAGAGCTACCAAATGCACCCTTTATTACTTTTGCAATTGGAATAGAAGCTATAACTCTATACCTTCATAACTCCTAAAAGACGTGTTTGAAGAAGACAGTCACTATTTCTTTTTCTTTTTTGATTTTGATTTCTTTTTGGGCTTGGCTGCCTCTGCAGTTTCAGTCGTTATACGGAAAATATCGATAAGTTCGCTTACATCGGCTTCGGCTGTTGCGTCACGAAGTCCATGTGAAGCCTCATCACTCTTTTTGAGAAATTCTGTTGCTAAAACCCGACCATCTTCAACAAGAATTCGGGGAGTGTAATCACCACCAAAAAAGGGTCCATCGGGTAATGTTCGAGTTCTTTCAAGCTGGGAGCTTGTTTGGCTTTTACCCAAAAAGGTCACCGTTCGGTCAACACTTGTAAAGACTTCTTGCCCGATTATAACGAGTTCTCGCCGATAGCCAGCTGGAGGCGTGGTATTTGCCACCCGACCAATAATATCATCTTGACCAGGTAACGATACAACCGCTGTCATTGTAGACCGGGAAGGCCATTTTTGTTCGGCACCATTATATTCGGTGCCTAACTGACTTGCAGCAATAGACTTTGCAACTGGCTGAGGTTCCGGCGCTGGCAGAGATTCTTTTTTCTTGGGCGTAGGCACTTTTGGTGGCGGGGTTTTTGCTTTTGGTTCAACTAACTTGGGAGAAGGTGGGGGCTCTTCGGGAGAGATTTCTATTGTTTTATCCGGGAGATCCACGTGTACAGCTACTTCCGGTTTGGGTTCTGCTGGCTTGGGTTTTTCGCCCAACAAAGCCAGAAAGGCATCGGGTTCTTCACCACCATCAACCGACATAACTTTGTAGACAAGCCCACGTTGACTCCTCACTGCTTGTCCTTGCCGGGCTGCAATGAATTTTTTGCGAACCCCAGCTTCAGCGCCTTTCCAAAGCCAAATTTTTCGATCGTCATCATCGACAATAATTAGAACGCGATCTGTACCTAGTTCAGTTTTTAACTCACCAGGTATTGTGAGTTCCATAAGTTCACCAGTTTCAACGACATCACCTTCTTATCTTGTTAAATTACCTCAATAACTTTTAAAGATGGTGCAGTATCGGGACAACTTCTAAAACGTTTTGCGGATTATTTAGGTGCACTGAAATTATTTTCAAATGCAAACGATTTGATCATCCAAATCGAGTGAGCTCAAGACTATTTTGAGGGTGTAAAAGGCTAAGTTTTTGTATGGTTAGCGAACAGTGCGTTTAAAGGGAGGACTGACTGCGCTTTGTTTCATACAAAATTCCGTAATATAATTCTTGAAGAGTTATCTGGAACGATTGCTAAAGACTATATTTCTGAAATTTCCCGATTTCATCGGATTCAAGCGTCACCAGGTTTTCATGATGCAATCTATTATGTGAAGACAATTTTGGATCAATTTCCAGGAATCACCACGGATGTTGAGATCTATCCTGCGGACGGAAAGACAAAAATTTGGGAATGGACTTCCCCTTTAGGATGGCGGGTCGCTGATGGTGAACTTTATCTTGTGAGTCCTAAACATGAATTACTTGCTCGATTTTCTGAAACCCCAATCAGCGTTGTTGCGCACAGTCAATCCGCTGATGTTATTGCTCCCCTTGTCTATGTTGAAGATGGCACCTTTGAAAAAGATTATCGCCGAATCGAT
Source organism: uncultured archaeon (assembly GCA_964347205.1). Lineage (GTDB taxonomy): Archaea > Asgardarchaeota > Hermodarchaeia > Hermodarchaeales > Hermodarchaeaceae > Hermodarchaeum. The sequence goes on along the minus strand of CAYFXY010000039.1, from coordinate 5,924 downwards.
GTCAAAGGAAAAATTGTCCTCACCACTGGTCGTGCACAGGAAGTCCAAAAAGAAGCCGTGTATAAACGCGGGGCTTTGGGAACGATTCATTTTCCTTCCTTAGAACGGCGTTCAAAACACCCCAACCTTATACCTTATTTGGGAATTTGGCCAAATGCGAAAGAAAAAGATAAAGTCGGTTTTGCGTTTTCAGTCTCTGGACAAATTGGAACACGGCTACGCCACTTGATTGAGGCTGAACCTGAGGTCCTTGTTCATGCAAAAGTTGATGCAGAGCTGTTTATTGGTGAACAACGTATTCTTACTGCCGTAATTGAAGGTAACGAATTTCCTCGTGAAGAAGTTACTCTCATCGCTCATCTGTGCCATCCCCGTCCCAGCACTAACGACAACGCAAGCGGGTGTGCGTTGTTGATGGAAATAGCGCGGACAATAACCACACTTATTCATACTGGCAAACTTCCTCAACCAATCCGAACCATCCGATTTCTCTGGGTCCCTGAAATGTATGGTACAATTTCTTATTTACATGCTCACCCAGAATTTGCTACTCGTACAATTAGTGCAATCAATTGTGACATGGTTGGTGAAAATTCACTCATTTGTGGGGGTACCCTGAACCTTCATCGAACTCCCGACTCTCTTCCAAGCTACATAAATGACCTCTTAGAATACCATTTATCAGAAGCAGCTCAGGAACCACGACTCATAGCCCCTGATGGGAGCCACCAACCATTCCATTATGAAATCAAAAGTTTCGATTGGCGGAGTGATCATTTTATTCTCATGGATCAAACCTTCAATGTCCCCTGTCCGATGCTAAATCACTGGCCTGATGACTTCTACCATAGTAATCTTGATACATTGGACAAGAGCGATACTACCCAACTACAACGGGTTGGCTATGCTGTTCTTATGACTCTTTTAACACAAGCCTATGGTGAATCCGATGATGCCATGTTCTTAGCAACCCAAGTACATGCTAATGCTCACACACGAATCACCCAAACAACCCAAAAATATATTCACCAAGCCATTCAGACTATCGCAGAATCAGAACGTGGTGCCCACCTTGCCCGTACTCTTCGAAAAGCTATGGAGAGCATTCGACAAATCACCCAACGCGAAAGCATAGCCCTCCAAAGTGTCAAAGTCCTAAGTCCACATGATACCGAACTCCACGAATTCATCGATCTTATGTTGGAAGACCTAGCCCAAGAGAGACAAGAAGAAGTTCGGAAATTACGTCAAGTGGAAGATCTGCTCTCAAGATCCATAGGATACACCCCACTCAAACGATTGGTTCTCCGTAAAAAGGAGCGCGAAGCCAAAACCTTAGTTCCTCGACGGAAATTTCAAGGTCCCATCTCTTTTAGTAACATTTTACGAAAGACTAGCCAAGAAGAGAATGAATGGCTGCGAACTCATCAAAAGAATCAACCGGGATTCGTTGAAGTGCTTCTTGAACTCACGAATTTCATGGATGGTCACCGCAGCCTCTATGAGATTCTTACAGCCTTGGAAGCAGAATTCGGAGATGTTGCAGATATCGGTAACGTCGACCGGTTTATCAAAATCCTAAATACACTGAATCTCATTGATATCCAGAAAGTTAAGTCTATGTAATACGAAGTGTACAATATGAGTCACGACCAAGCTCTTCAATTACAGGATCGGCTAGAACTAGTGCTAGACCAATTTGAAACAGAAGTCAGCAAAGTTGAAACAATCACGACCCGTAAAGAACTTGATGCGATACTCGACGCAGCTGAACATCTTCGCACAGTTTTAACAGAGATGAAGACCTACTTCATCGATGTCCGCAACCAATTGACAGCAACCACCGGAATACCTCCAGCTAAAGAACTCGCCCAACTAGTGATAGGTGCATCCACAGAAGCCTTAAGTGCGATCCGCGAAACCCTTCACTACCTCGAAGACGTTAAGGACAAAGTTAAGACGAAACGAAAAACACCCTTAACTCGAGAAGAATTACATTATGCAGATTTCAGTGCAAAAGTGGCAATTCGACAAAGCCGATATATCATCAAACGGATATCAGAACAGGCCGAAAACCTCCCAAACCATCTATAATCATAGAATTACCTATTCGGAGAATATCGGGATGAAACGTTGGTACCTTCTAAGCATCCTCAGCATCCTTCTCAGCTTTCTATTTCTTATTCTCTATTTCCTAATCCCCGGGTTTCCCCTCCTCATCTTCTTTTTCATCCCACCCATGATTTGTTGGTGTATGCAAGGGCGGGAAACCAAGCCCCCTCATGAAGTGCATCCAGCTTATTCCATTCCTAGATACTGTCCGCAGTGTGGAAAACAACTGCTGGAACCTTTCGAAACTTACTGTCCCCGTTGTGGTACCCAAATATCGGAAGAATCATAGTAACATCAAAACGTAATTACTTCGATGATTCATCACCAGAACTTAATTTTTTGAGTTTACGTGGCGTCCATAGAAAGTGATACCAACCATACAGTAGAAGAATTAGAAAAAGGGTGAGTAAGAGGAGATGGGTATGATACCGATGCACAGTCCAAAGCCCTATACTGATAAGACCAGCCAGCACAAACCACCAAGTAGCCTTATTATTCACAATTCGACTTCCAAGCACTTGAAATCTTTTAACATTCTTAACCAATCTATAAGGAAGATATTGGAAAATTCTATGAAACCGACTTTCTAGTGATATAGAGGATGTTGTTTCCAGAAGAATTGGTCCTTGGAGGCTAGCTCCAAAGAGAATAAGGAAGGGAAGAAGTGCGATAAGATAGAACTTGTAAATCCCTCGCGGGAAAAAAATATGAGCGGTTAATGAAAGAAGAAGGGCTAAAAGAACCAGTTGAGATTGATATTCGGCGAAGGGTTGTTCCGGAATCCAATATGCGATAAGCCAAAATAAAACCAGAAAAGCAACCCAGGGAATACCATTTACAATTACCTGAAAAGCTAAGAATTTGAAAGGTTCTGGCCAATTAAAAGCCAGGACGGAAATCGGAATGGGATTTGTGGCAGGAGGAAGGGCATCATAAAACCAATACCCACCGGAAGCCCGCAATATCGACTCAATATAAGTAATCGGATAAAGCACCAGATAAGGAAGTGAGAGCGCCCCTGCAATACTCAGCATGATTCCTAAGGAGAAGAGAAGTGGCTTCACTCCTTTTCGAAATTCAAGAAACAAAATGACGGGTAAAAGAATCGCAGCTGTCTGTTTTACCATTGTAGCTACGGTCACCCAGACGATAGCCCATCGCAGGTCGCCCCGAATCATGAAGTAAAATCCTAAGACAAGGAAGAACGTATGAATTGGGGTACTCAACCAAAGGTAATTCCCCCACCACAATGAAATGGGATTTAAAGCAAACGCGAATAGAACAACAAGAGGAATAGCACGGCGTTGAGTTAAGTGTTTAGCAGCAGCGTAGATGACCACACAAGTGGCTAAATCGAAAAAAATGAATGTAAAACCAACACGAAGAAAATCAAGATTTCGACCTAGAGCCAAAGCAGTAATTTGGATATCGGGAAAAAGCAGCTCAGAAGGAACGAAATAGAATATGCCTAGCATGTAAACAAAGAGAGGCGGATAGATATAGGTTTGTGTGCCCTCATACATAAAGAGGGCTTCGGTATACGGGAGATTTCCTTGAACGAAAGCTCGAACAAAATTCAAATAATAGAAGGTAAAGTCCGAAAACGATTCAACGATTTCAAAATTCATTCCCAGAATTGCATGAGACCCATAGAGCAGATAGCGTGTTGCAGCAAAATGGAAAACGATAAGCTTTAGCAATACAAGGGGAATAAACGTAACCCAAAAAAGCGGATCATCCAGACTTCGCAGTTTTTCTATAATCCAGCGTTGGTTATTCGACATTCAAATTCACTACCCTTCCCTCGTTTCCTCATTAAAACCTTACAGACCCGGATAAAGCGAGAACAAAACGTGGCTGAATTGAGCAGAGAATAATGAGAGAATGGTGAAAGAACACGATTTTTGCACTCTTCCGTCAGGCTTAATAGGTTTTGTTGCACAAATGTGAGATACTCCAATGATTCGGGATGTTTATATTCTAAGGCGAACAGGCGAGGTTCTTGTCCATAAGGCCTTCAGTAAACGTGGTGTTGATGAAGCCATCTTTAGTGGATTCTATAGCGCTCTAAGTGCGTTCGCCGAAGAACTCGGACACGGAGGGATTGAAACTATCCAAATGGGCGAGGTCAGCTTCTTTTACGAACATAGCGAAAATCTCCTCTTTGCCATCGCGGCTGACAAAGCCCATAACCCCAAAGATGCCAAAATTGTCTTAACCGAGGTCAAACGTCAATTCACAGACAAACATGGTGAACGAATTGCCGAATGGGATGGCAATACTGCACCCTTTCAAAAGTTTGACAAAGACATTGAACTCATCGTTTCAGCCAAGCGCAACGGGGAAGATAAAGACACGATCTTCTCACTACCTTATGCCCTCGATGGCACAAAACTCGAAGGAAAATCTTTGGATGACCCCGAAATCAATGGAGATTACATCTTAGATACCCGATTAGAACTCGCTGCTATCCACCTTCTTTTGGATGATATTCGACGAGTAGAACCAAACCTGAAATCCCTTAAAGAAGGATGCTATGAATTTATCGCAAAACTGCTTTGGCCAATTTGGATCATTAAAAGCCCTGACAAACGCTTACTTCTAATTGATGGACTTAGGCTTCTCCAACCCAAAGTTGAACGAGGTTTCGTTCCACCAGCTAACCGCTATGAAGCACTTCTTAACGTCACAACATCACCTGAGTACCTTGCAGTGATGAATAAACTTACTGAAGAGATCCGAACAGCGGCTCGATCCTCCCCCTTTGATATTCACGTCTTTCCTCCCGAGCTCGCAACTTCATTTCATTCACTCTCCCGAATAACGAACGGAAATGCTCCATTTGGAATCCAACTTCCCAGTCGGATGAACCGAAGTCAGGCGAAAAAAGAAGCTGAACAATATTTTACAGAAGCCATTGAGACCTTCAAAGAAGCTTCAGAACAATGGAGCCAGTTTCGCACCTCTTTCCTGAAAGACGTCAAAAAATGGGAAGAGCGCATTCAGACCGAGATTAAAACACTTGAAGAACATTTCGATACTCGAAAAATCACATTAAAACGTGAAATCGACACTGCACTAACCACACTAGCAAAGCAAGAAGAAAATGAAATGACAAAAGTCAAAGAATGGCACCACGAAGAAGAAAAGAAACTGCTCGAACCACTGAAAGCAAGTTTACAACCCATCAACCAAGAAATATCGCAACAACGCGCATCCTTAGACAAATTCCTCACCAACAAACCTGGCGACGAACTTCCAGCAACTAAATTCATTGCACAATTAAATCAAACCCTTGACCATTTTAATGCATTTACCGTAGACTTGCGTAATCAAGCGAAAGAAACAAGAAAGCAAATCGAACAAACCAAACGAGCTATTTCCATTCTTAACCGAGAGCTAGAAGAGCGAAGAACCAAAGTCCGACAGGAATTTGAAGCCCAAGAAAAAGCTGAAGTTCATCGATTAGATGATCTGCAAGAGGAACGCAATGTACGAATGCAAGAGACCAAAGAACGATTAGGACAACTTGAATCTCATATGACCGAAATTGATGGACTCATCCAGCAACATATTATTCACAGTCAAGAACAGCTTTCCAAATTCGAAGACTTCCTCATAGAATCAGGAACTCCGTTAATAGGCGACCAGAAGACGCCCATCTATCTCCCAATTTATCTCGCGGGCCTTAAACGAGAAGATGAAAGCACCCAACTTGTTGTAATCCCACCCCTCATAGTCCCACCACGAAAACGTTCCGGAACCGTGTCTATTGGTCAGAAAAAAGCCCCCGTAGGACCCCTCACTTCTGC
>CAYFXY010000038.1:22591-22947 GCA_964347205.1 uncultured archaeon | reverse complement strand
TATCGAAGTTGCCCGAACCTCGATTCAACGGATGCTAGAAAGTGAGGAATATGCTCAACAACGTGAAGAGCTGACCAAATCCTTTGAACTGCAACGGGATCAGCTGACTAATGAAATGCGCACACGCGCGGAGAAAGCAGGGTTTGTGTTACAAGGCACTCAAACGGGATTACTAATGGTGCCTATTCTCGATGGAAAACCAGTTACCCCTGATATGATTCCTAAGTTAAAACCAGCTGTGCGAAAAGACATTGAATCCCGACGAAATGCCCTTGAAACAAAACTCCGAGCGGCATTTCGTCGGCTTCGAAGCCTTGAGCGTGAACTTCGTGAACAATTGAAGCAAATGGAAGAGA
>CAYFXY010000038.1:19170-22567 GCA_964347205.1 uncultured archaeon | reverse complement strand
GTTTCTCTTGAACCCCTGATTACGGAAATCGAAGAAGCATTTACAGGGAATGAGAAGGCAATCAAATGGCTTAAAGAATTGGCAAATGATTTGATTGAGAATCTCAACCAATTCATAGGACGCCAACCCGAAGGATTACCACCCGAACTCTTGCTCCGAATACCATCACCTGAAGACTTTGCGAAACGCTATAAAGTCAATTTAATTGTGGATAACTCCGAAATTAAGGGTGCCCCTACTATTACCGTGACTAATGCTGCCTATACCCGCCTCTTTGGAGTTATTGAAAAAGAACCCCGCTTCGGAGCGCTAATAACCGATACCACAATGATTCGTGCGGGAGCCATACATCAAGCTAATGGGGGCTATCTTGTTATTCCCGTACGTGAGTTGTTAATAGCGCCTGCTTCCTACCAGGCATTAAAACGCGCACTCCAAAACGATGAAATTGTCATCGAGGAACCAGCTGAAGCTTTAGGCTTCCTTTCTGTGAAAACCTTACATCCGGATCCGATTCCATTAAAATTGAAAGTAATTCTCATTGGTGAGCCTCTCTGGTATCAGCAGTTATATCAATTGGATCCCGATTTCCGTGAACTGTTCAAAGTAAAAGCCGACTTCGACACATCAATGGATCGCAACCCTAAGTCAGTTAGAATTTATGGTGACTTTGTCTGCACATTGACGGAAAAAGAACAACTTCTCCCCTTGACAGTGGAAGCCATTGCAGAGGTGGTAGATTTCAGTTCACGGCTTGCTGATGATCAGAATAAACTTTCCACACGTTTCGACATCGTCGCTGATATTATTCGTGAAGCTAACTTTTACGCCAAAAAAGAAGGTAAAAAGAACATTACGTTATCTCATATCAAAAAGACCCTAGATGAACGGTATTTCCGATCGAGCCTTTATGCTGAGAAGGTTCGCGAATACATCAAAAAAGGCGTGATTCTTATTGACACTGAAGGTGAAACTGTTGGACAAATCAATGGGTTATCCGTTCTCTCACTTGGAGATTTTACTTTTGGGCAACCGTCACGAATAACAGCCACTGTGGCGCCAGGTCGAGGGCAGGTAATTGATATTGAACGCGAAGCCCAACTCAGTGGACCCATCCAAATAAAGGGTGTCCAAATTCTCACTGGATTCTTGCATAAAACTTTTGGTCAAGATAAACCCCTAAGCTTATCGGCACGAATAACCTTTGAACAAAGTTACGGAGGGGTCGATGGCGATAGCGCAAGTAGTACTGAATTGTATGCGATGCTGTCCGCCCTGGCTGAAGTTCCAGTACAACAACGGTTTGCTGTTACCGGTTCGGTCAATCAGCATGGACATGTTCAAGCAATTGGAGGTGTCAACCAGAAAATTGAGGGTTATTTTGCCGCATGTAAAGAAAAAGGCCTGACTGGTAAACAGGGGGTCCTTATTCCCGAATCCAATATGCAAAACCTGATGCTTAAAGATGAAGTTATCGAAGCGGTTACAGCAGGAAAGTTTCAAATCTTTTCTGTTCGGAACATCGAAGAAGGCATCGAGCTGTTAACCGGTCTTCCCGCAGGTAAACGTCAAGGCGATGGAACATTTCCCCCAGACTCAATTTTTGGTCGGGTTGATAGACGGTTACGTGAAATGGCCAATATTATGCGAGAACATAACCAACCTGTCAATGGAAACTAGTTTCGCAATTCACTTTTAAGCCAAGGTCACACAAGCCCTCTTAGGGAAGCTCGTATGCCCTCCAGCGGAGAGACCCGATCAACACCAGAAGTTGTACTTGATCCCCACAGTATTACGGTAGCCAAGCTGACCCGACAACTTAATACCGATCTAGACCATGGGTTAATGAGCGGGGAAGCTCTCCGGCGATTGACTGAATTTGGACCCAACCAGCTTCCGCGAATACGTGGCTCGTTTTGGCGAGTATATCTTGCACCAATTCTTAATGGTCTCATTCTAATATATCTCATTGTGATCGCGATTTTAACCATCATTGTCATTTTCTTTGATACTCCAGGTACCTCCAATATCATTGTGTGGATTGTCATAATCGCGTTCAATGCAATTCTAGCAATTGTACAACAATATCGTGCCCAGAAAAAACTTGAAGCGCTACAGTCATTAACCGCAGACACGTCAATGGTCATCCGAGAGGGGCTAAAAAAAGAAATCCCGGCGGATGAAATCGTTCCAGGAGATATTGTTGTTCTCGCCCAAGGCGATCGAATTCCTGCTGATGGACGACTGCTCGAAGCCAACCAGCTCACAGTTGTCGAGGCGTCCCTAACAGGGGAAAGCACTCCAGTATCTAAAATCGATGCCCGTTCTCCGGTGCCTGCTGATATCCCCTTACATAATCGGAACACTATGGCATATTGCGGAACTTATGTAGCAACAGGCTCAGGTCTCTATTTAGTCACGGGAACGGGCGAAAACACCGAAATCGGAAGTATAAGTCAGGGACTTGAAACTCTGAATACCGGAGATATTCCGCTTCGACGAAAAGTGAATCGGCTAGCTCTCTTCCTAGGAGGTGCTGCAATTTTCCTCGGAATTCTTGGCTTCGTATCATATCTACTCTTTCCTCGCCCTGTCGACGGGGTGATTCTCACAGCCCCCGAACTTGCGGTAGAAGCCATCATTAATGCGATGACTGTCATGCCAATTAACATTCCCCTCCTGACAACCATTGTCTTACTCACAGGAGTCCTTGCAATGGCAGGCGTTGGCGTCATCGTCAGCAACCTCTCAGCGGTAGAAAGCCTCGGACGGGTAAGTGTTATCTGCACCGACAAAACTGGAACACTCACTCGGAGTGAGATGATGGTCAGTTTAATCTGGGACGGCACGCATCTCTTTCAAGTAACTGGTGAAGGGTTTGATCCGCAAGGTGAGATTCTTCTCGTCCAAGAACCCGAAACCACACCTAATATGTTATCTCAAAAACCCATTCAAATCGAAAACTATGATCAACTAGCATTATTGATTCGTGCAGGGGCATTGAATAATGACGCTCAAATAACGGAAGGAAAAATGATTGAGCGTGGCCCCACAATATGGCGTGCCTTCGGGGATCCTACAGAAGCCGCGCTCCTAGTACTCTTAACTAAGAGCGGCATAAAGGAAAGTGCTTTACAAGCTGCTTATAGAACTCAACAAGATTATCCCTTTGATGCTCGGCTTAAACGGATGACTCGTGTATTTTCACACCCTGAAGGTGGCTATATCGCCTTTGTTAAAGGCGCCACTGATATTATACTCCCGCGATGCACGCAGATTGGTGATGATCGATCTGCCCGGCGACTTACAAAGAAACGAGCCAAAGAGATTGATCGTTATGCCAATGAGTTTGCTGCAGGTGGATATAGGGTACTCTCCATTGCCATCCGCCGGCTTG
>CAYFXY010000038.1:13911-19160 GCA_964347205.1 uncultured archaeon | reverse complement strand
AGCAAGATCTCACCTATGTAGGGTTTGTTTGCATTGTCGATCCGCCACGCGAAGGTGTACGTGATGCCGTCATCGAAGTGGCTAATGCGGGAATAAAAACGGTCATGATTACTGGTGATGCAGCAGCAACAGCCGAGACCATTGGACGACAGCTCGCCATTGTAGGAAAAGATGACCTCATTATTGAAGGTAAAGATGCCCTCGCGGTTTCTGAAGCGAATTTTAATCAGGTCAGTGTCTTTGCGCGCGTAGATCCCGAAGACAAACAGGTAATTGTTGAACGCTATAAAAACGCGAATCGGGCGGTAGCCGTTACCGGTGATGGAGTAAATGATGCACTTGCACTCAGCATGAGTGATGTCGGAATCGCCATGGGAATTACAGGAACTGACGTCGCGAAAGAAGCTGCAGATATGATTATTGCTGATGATAGTTATAATTCCATAGTTGAAGGCGTCCGCCATGGGCGCGGGCTCTTCAACAAAATTCGCGTAATGATTTTCTTCTATATCTGCATTAACGTGGGCGAATCCATCCTCTTCTTCGGCACCTTCCTCCTTGGTATCCCCTTCCTCACTCCAGCACAACACATTTTCCTCACTATCTCCAGCCATACCTGGCCTGGTCTTGCCCTCGTTTTTGACCGAACTGCCAAATTTGTAATGGAAGAAAAACCCCGAAACACCGAATCCATCATCACCAAACGCCTAGGGATTTATTTAATTCTCAATGCCCTACTCATCTTCATCGGCGCTGCGACCGCATTTTATTTCACTAATGCTGCACTTTTACCTGGAAGTAATTTCCTCGAACCTTACAGTTCAGTCGCTACTCAAAAGGCTCTGATCATGACTATTGGCGTGCTTCTTTTTGCCGAATCATTAATGATTCTCAGTATTCGTCGAATAAACCAATCGATTGTCCGTTCAATCCGTCATGAAAGCTATTGGCTCATCTACGTCCTCATCAGTCTAGTTTTCCTGATGTTTGCGGGTTTAATGTATTTTCCCGAAGTAAATGTTTTCCTCGCTAGCCTTGGCATCGATTTTCAATTTGTGCCACTTTCCGTCCTTGACTGGCTGGTTGCCTTCCTTCTTGCTGTCCCAGCAATCCTTGGAATGGAAATTGTTAAATGGGCCTGTCGAAGACACAGGATATATTTCTAAATTACCGCCCCAATCCAAACCTTTTTCCTCTCCATATAATACACCCACAGCACCGAACAGGTGAAAAAACATGGTAGATGAGCGCATCTCTCGACTTGCTCAACTGACCGTTGAATACTCACTGGGCGTCAGGAAAGGCGACTTGGTAGGTGTTAGTGCTCCTGCATTTGCTGAACCACTCGTCTTGGAACTAATTCGGCAAATCATGAAAGCAGGGGGACATCCCCACATTCGTATCTCACTTCCACGAACCCAAGAAATCTTTTACAAATACGCCCAAGATCATCAACTCAATTATCTCAATCCCCTTCTACTGGAACTAATTGACAAAGTTGACAATTACATTGTTATCTACTCCTTTGATAATCGCAAAGCTTTGACAAATGTAGATCCCGCGAAGCAAGCCCAGGCGGCCAAAGCTCAGACTGAACTCCAAAAACGATTCACAGCACGATTAAGAAAAGGTTGGTATGCCCTTATTCCCTATCCGACAGCTAGCTTAGCTCAGGAGGGTAATATGGGAACCGAAGAATACGAAGATTTTGTTTATGGAGCCTGTTTAGTTGACAAATCCAACCCCGTCAAACTTTGGAAGCAAATCAGTACAAAACAAGCCAAAATCACTGCCTATCTCAACACCAAGAAGACGATCCGGTTTGAAAGCAATGACGTTGACCTAACAGCCAAAGTCACCGGTCGAAACTGGGTCAATGCAGATGGCCACCTCAACATGCCTGACGGTGAAATCTTTACTTCTCCAATTGAAGATAGTGTCGAAGGTACTATTCGGTTCTCGTATCCTGGAATCTTCATGGGTAAGGAAGTCGATGATATTACTATGCAATTTGAAAAGGGTGTAGTGGTCAAAGCCACAGCGGAAAAGGGCCAAGATCTCCTCGATCATATATTAGGCATTGACGAAGGCGCAAAACGACTAGGTGAAATTGCCATTGGTACTAATCCTGGGATTACTAAATTTACGAAAAACATTCTATTTGATGAAAAACTCACCGGAACAATTCATTGTGCTCTAGGTAATGGGTTTGAAGAAGCGGGTGGAAAAAATGAATCGGCGATACATTGGGATATTCTTGCTGACATGTCAAAAGATGGTAAAATTTTCGCTGATGATGAACTTTTTTACAAGAATGGTAAGTTCTTGATGAAAGTTATTGCAGAATGAATGAAAGCAGGAACTACTAGGTAGGCACCGTTTCCATCTTGAATATGACTTTACAACCTTTAAGTGTGGCATGTACCTGATTTGCTACTTCAATCATGTCCTGGATTGAGCCGTTCTCATCCCATTCAATCACAAAATCATAGGCTCCTGGCGTGGGTTGGAAGCCCATCCTCATGAGCCTTTCGACAACTTCACTGGGTGCAGCGCCTTCACTACTGACATAAATAGTTAGATAGCTACGCATTTCATTCAAGCCTCCAGAATCACGTGAACCCTGTAAACAGCCTATTTATCCCTAATTAATGCGGCACCCCTCTATTGAACCCCGAGCTACGCCTGTACAGGATATCCGAAGGTTATATGAACGATGAGCTATGCGAAACACCTAGCTAGGTGTCATATATGCCACACAAACCCCGGCTTCCGCCCGGACAACGCTGGATCACTGGCTTCCCCATTCGCACGGCTGAACGAAAGCCTAAACCCTTCGACCCTGACACTTGGACTTTAACTGTAGAAGGGGAAGTCAAAACCCCCATTGTGCTTTCCTACTCAGAACTTCGCGCATTACCTGTGAGGATTCAGATCAGTGATTTCCATTGCGTGGAAGGGTGGTCCGTACCAGATAATAAATGGGAAGGAGTGCAATTCCGAGAAATCGCCCAACGTGTGACCCCGAAACCTTCTGCCAAATATGTTCTCTTTCACGCTGAACATAAGTATACTTCTGCCATCCCATTAACGGTCGTGATGGAAGATGACGTTATCTTAGCATGGAACCGAAACGATACTCCTCTTCGTGTTGAAGAGGGATGGCCTCTCCGACTCATTATCCCACGGCTCTATGCATGGAAAAGTGTCAAATGGGTTCGCCGCATCACCTTCCTCCAGAACCTCGAACTTGGGTACTGGGAAAAACGGGGCTACCACCAAGACGCTGACCCGTGGCTCTCTCAACGCTTTGCTCGTGACTAGCATTACAAAAAAAAAGAAATTAAGGCCCTTACGGGCCTTAAGGACTGGGACGAAGAGATTGTTAGTCTCTTCTTGACCCATTAAGGGTCTGGGAGAGCTCAATCTTTCTTGCTGTGTATTATTGTATAAGGTTAGGTATTTCTTTCATATGCGTCTGTGTATCATCGCATGCTATATCTGGGTAATATGAGGGCATATAAAGAAAAGAATGGCGTTATGTGACTCGCTAGTGAAAAAAGTTTTTGATGATGGTCAACGGACGGGATGCATGTAGCAAAGATGGAAACCATTGGATTCTGTTCGTGCTTTGGAGTTGTGACCATGGCTGCAAAAATGGTTCAGAAGGTGTTGGAAGATTTCTATTGGATTATGGCACGTGAAGGTATGCTACCGGATAGTAATATCTTCTTAGTTAAAGATGCAAATCGATTCGTTCTCTTTGATGCGGGGATTCACCATTTCTTCAAAGATACCTGTGAGGCAATCTCCGAGTTAGGTTTAGAATTAAAGCAAATGGATCGGTTAATTCTTACTCACACACACTTGGATCATTCAGGATCAACTCCTCAATTTCTGAATACGGTGAAAAACCTTGAGGTCTGGGTATCAGAAGTTGAGGGCTCATTGCTGGAGCAAGGTAACGATATGATCGTGTTGGGTAGCATGTTAGGACAACGCTTACCGCCGATTCCTGTGGCAAAGAAGCTCCACAATAGCGACGTTATCAAAGTGGGCGCCTATTCGTTTCAAGTTTTGTTGACTCCTGGACATAGTTCAGGCAGCCTCTGTTTCTTTGAACCAAAGCATCAGCTGTTGATTTCAGGTGATGTGGTGTTTCGGCACGGGTCGTTTGGCCGAGTTGATTTCCCTACTGGGAATAGTGCTGAATTGAAAGCATCAATCGCCCGGCTCGCTGAGCTACCCGTTGAAAAGCTTTTACCCGGTCACATGGGGATTGCCTTGAAGGATGGCCAGCGTGAAATCCAATTATCGTTACAGTTTGCACGACGAGCTCTCTAAGTCGACGAGGTTAATGCGAAGCGAGAACTTAAATTCATGAGATTCGGGAAGCTAGTTTATATGGTGCTCGCAATCGAAGAAAACCGAAGCCGGATTGTATCTTACTTAGCGATTTTCACTGCGCTTGTTACAGTTTTTGATGCAATCCCTATCATTCCTGGATTATATAGTGGTGTATGGGATTCATGGATTTTTCTCTTGAGTCCCATTATCGGAGTTCTTCTTGGTCCCCTCTATGCTCTAATTACAATGGGCTTTGGAAGCTTACTAGGGCATTTTGTATATTATCGGGATCCATTCGAACTTTTCTTCATGTTTGGTGCAGTTGTGGGTTCGGTCTGTTCGGCGCTTATCTTTCAGCGTCGTTGGAAGCCAGTTCTATTTATCTACACTTTTTTGCTTGGAGGTTATTTTCTTACACCAGTTTCTTGGGTTTTACCTTTGGTCGGGATATGGGATATTCTCCTTGGCTATTCTGTTCTCATTCTATTTGTTTTTCTGATCAATCTTCGGTGGTGGCCTTCAGACTCATTTAAAGATATCTGGCTGTCACTTCTTTTTGCAGCTATCATCGGATTAGAAACTGATATTCTCTTCCGCGTGTTCCTTTTAGTTCCAGGACAAACGTATTGGTTCTTCTATGGTTGGACCACCGAATTCCTACAGAATATTTGGATAACAGCTGGGATTATCACGCCAACAAAAGTTGCTCTAGCTACTTTATTCACCGTCACCATAGGCTACAGCCTCCTCCGTCTCCTTCCCCGAGCAGGTATCCCCTTCATCGAGACTTATGGCACAATCCAAAACTCGAATGCTCTCGTTTTAGAGTATTGTATTCCAAGAGAACCCAGAAGGTTTAAACGGGTAAATTCCTAGCCAAAAGAGAGTTTTGATACATCGCA
>CAYFXY010000038.1:4774-13886 GCA_964347205.1 uncultured archaeon | reverse complement strand
CGATACAAAAATTAAGGCAGTTACTATTTATCGCAATGGCGCAAAGATAGAACGAACCGGCACTATCGAATTGAAACCTGGCACTCATAAACTTGAGATTTCTAATTTAACGCAATACTTAGATAAAGAAAGTGTCAGAGTCTCTGGACGTGGTCATGCCACAATTGTCAGTTTTGATACAACTGATACCACAATCGAGGTGAGTGGATACACTGGACTTGATACCTTAATTAAGAAACGAAAAGTCTTAGAAAAACAACAAACCCAGTTGCAAAGTGAACGAGGCCGCATAGCACAACGCATCGGTTTTTATTCACAGGTTCTTGAAAATTCAGCAGGTGAGTTTTCCCGCTGGATTCCTGCGGGTGAAAGTAATATTGATCAACTCAGTTCATTAGAAGCTTTAGTAACCACTCAACTAAACACTCTCCATAAGCTCCAAATCAAGCTTAATGACCAACTCGAGAACGTCCAACGAGAAATCGCCATCATTACTCGAGAAATTGACAAATTCCGAAGCGAGGTAAAACAATATGAAATCACTCATAGTGTTTTGGTGAACATTGAATCCCATAAACTCAGCAAGGTTGAATTAAATGTCTCCTATTTTGTAACCAATGCCACCTGGGCTCCCACCTATGACTTTGTACTCTCGGACGAGTCCACAGAGGTCACAATGTTTACTGTCGTGCAAAACAACACTCAAGAAGATTGGGATAAAGTGCATCTCACCGTATCCACCGCATCACGACGTTCAGCAAGAAAAACCGAGCCCTCACCCTACTTCATTCAAGTATACCGACCACCTCCACCACCCCGGGCTAGGCGGATGGCACGAAAAGAGAAGATGTCTGTTCCAGCTGCCTCAGGAGCGGCGCTGGATGATTTGGTTGAGGCTGAAGCTCTAGCAGTGATGCCCGAAGAACCTCTACCAGTAATGGCACCTCCTCCAATCGCTGCTACAGCTATGGAAATTGGGGGGGTTCATGTCTTTGTCCTTCCCGATCCGGTCAAAGTTGCTGCTGATGGTGAACCACATGCATTTCCAACAAGCCACACCAAATTGGAAGCTGACAGAAAGTTCTTCTGGAACGCTGTAGATTTTGCCGAAGCCGTTGAAGTGACAACCATTGAAAACGGTGACGGAGTCTTGCTTCCCGGAAAAGCTAGAATCTACTTTGCAGATGAATATCTCGGTGAAACCCAACTGAGTCTAATCGCTCCACATGAAAGAGTCGATGTAGGAATGCGGTTCTCCTATGATCTTAAAGTGGAAAAGAAGCTGGTTGAAAAGAGCACTGAAAAGAAGGGCTTACTGAAAGGTAACGTTGCACGTGACTATTCGTATGAACTCGTTATCAAGAATTTTCGGAAGAAAATAAGCGCCATCAAAGTGATGGATCGAATTCCTCACAGCGATTCAGAAGTTATCAAAGTTGAACAGCGGAAATTTAGACCGGAGCCCGAAAAAGACGAGATTGGCGTTCTCACATGGGAACTCGAAATCCCCCCCGAGGGAGAGACCAAAATCACCTATTCTTATCAGGTGGAATATCCTCGCGGTGAAACTATTACACCCCCCTTACCTTAGATGTCGCATTTTTACCTATAGTGGAGTCAGCTAACATGTCACCAAGCAAGTCATCTGCTAACAAAGTCAGTTCTCGGACGATACTCCCTCGACTTAACCAGTATGTTCTGATTCCCCGATTGCACCCAAACGGATGGAAACTCTTAATTCAAGATGCGACCGAACACCTACTATTCGAAGTTTTTCGCCGACCTACTACACCTCTCCGATATCAAGTTCAACCAGCACCAACCCAAAAAGGAGAGTCGCTGGTTATCAAATCCCTGAATATTGGAGAGATTACCCGATATACGCTGTATCAAGGAACACAAGAAATACTGTCAATTCGGTTCGCAAGCGAATCCAAAAAGGTTTTTCTTCGCAACCCAGCCCGACAGACCATCGCACAATTCATTATATTGAGCTCTAAGGTAACCCTGCTACAAACTGAAAACAGAATGGTGGCTCGACTTCGATTTAGAGATCATCCCTCACCTTCGGGATTTCTTGTTAAATGCGAGATTGCAGATGAATCCAGATGGCTTTATGCGATAATTGTCTTTACAGTTGCACAGATTGAAACTCAAAGTCACCCATCTCCTCCACATGATTTTGCGAAATCTACGCTCAAAAGACCATCTGCACACAGCGATGCTGAAACAACTTAAGCTTTTAGAGCAAGAAACGCTCATCTTCCCCCTATCAAGGAAAAAAGAAGGAATAATGGAAGTAGATTCCTCATATGAAAATCGAAGTCTTAGGAAGTTCATCATTCATCCCCACAATCAAAGGTAGTTGGTCGAGTTTCTTCATTGACCTCGGGAATAAGGATCTAATACTCATTGATGCAGGAACCCGAAAACTTCTTGGATTCCGAAAAGACGTTCTTGATATCAGTCACATCTTCATCACACACCGCCATCCTGACCATATCCTATTCTTGGGTGCGTTATTACGGCGAATGGATCGTAACAAACGCAAAAAAGCTCTCACAATCTTTTGTCCAGTAAACGCTTTCTATCGCATTACGAGGTTTATTCGATTCTATAATCCTTGGGGCATTCCGAAGTTTGTATCCTTTGTAACATACACACCGAATGACCCCGAGTATCTCATTACGTTAAACAAATCACGCACTGAAATATGGGCTGCGGCAGCTTGTCATACCACCATGGCTGCTGGCTATGGTATTATTCAAGGTGATACTAAGGTTGTCATTGTTCCTGATACACGTCCAAATTGTAAACCTCTCTTAGATTTAGCTCAAGGTGCACGAGCGCTGTTTCATGATTCCACGTTCCCAACTGCGGTACATAAATATGCAGTTGCGAAGGGGCATTCCAGCCCTGAAGGTGCTGGATTTGATGCTGCAAAAGCCGGGGTAAAAACCCTAATACTCATTCACACTAGTCGCCTGCGGACTCTTAACCTTCAAAGCCTTGTTTCAGGTGCTGCACGCTATTTCGATGGGGAAATTTGTGTTGGAACAGATAACTCCATATTTACATTTTAAAGGTAAGAGCTAAGAAATGATTCACTGATGACCGCTTCAAGATCGAAAACCAAAATACCGGCTGTTGTGTGCTTAGGTGAAGTGCTTATCGATTTTCTCGCCGAAGATGTTGGTCCCCTCGACTCAGTTAGCTCCTTCCTTAAATTCCCGGGTGGAGCTCCGGCTAATGTTGCGGTAGGAATTGCTCGGCTTGGCGTATCATGCGGATTTATTGGCAAAGTCGGAAGTGATCCGTTCGGAAAATTTCTCATCTCAGTTTTGAAACAAAATGGCGTTAACACTACTAGAATTGTCAGGACGAATAAGGCACCAACCGCATTAGCTTTTGTTAGTCGTTCAAAGAAAGGTGACCGAGATTTTTTGTTTTATCGAGATATCTGTGCTGATGCTTTGCTCAATAAAAATGAATTACCTCTAGACTGGCTTCAAAACGCTCGTCATCTTCATGTGGGTGGTGTAAGTTTAACTCGTAATCCTAGCCAGAAAGCAACCTTGCATGCAACAAATGTTGCCCACCAAAATGGTGTGACAATCTCCTTTGATCCAAACCTTCGATTAGATCTTTGGTCTAATAGTCTTGAAACATGTCGAACAATTCTGCGCCAAATCCTAAGATATACTGATATTTTTCTTCCATCACAAGAAGAGCTCTTCGTAATTATGGAAACAAACGATTTAAGCAAAGCTTTGCATCTGGCTCATCAACTCGGACCCACTCTTATTTGTGTAAAACGCGGTGCAAAAGGAAGTCTTATCTCCGAAGTTAGTAAGTCGGGTAAATACAACACATATTCACAACCTCCCTTTGAAGTCATTGTTCAAGATACAACTGGTGCAGGTGATGGTTTTAACGCTGGTCTTATCGCTGGATTGGTAAATGACTTCACAGTCGCCCAAGCAGTTTTTCAAGGAACAGCCGTGGCCTCCATGGTAATCACGAAGATGGGCGCGATGACAGGATTACCAACTAAATCAGAACTCGCTGAATTCCTTAGGAAAAAGGAGAAATCTGGTGATTAGGGAATACAATATCGGTATATTAAATGACGACCAGCAGTTTCGGATTCTCGAACGATTCGAACAACATCGCCTGGTCGGGCACCGATTGCTTTCGCTGCCGGATCTCCCACTTTAATCTTGGGTAATTGCTCTCGAGAAATACCATACGCTTTCTCGATTTCACTTATTTCCTTTTCAGTGATAATATCGTGTTCTGGGACTAGATCATGTGAGAACAAATCAATAGATAAAAATCTATGGTGGAGGAGTTCTACATCCATCTCGTTAGCTTCGCGTCGGGCTGCGTAAGTATAGCGCTCTCCCCCGATGAGAATGGCATGACTAAATTCACCTTTATCTCGTTCTTTGATTGTGTTTCGAAGAATTTCAACACCCACAGTAGGAGTATCCAGAATGATTCGGACTAAAAGAGTAAGTTTTGTTTTCTTCTCAACGGATTTTGCATGAATATCTACGATCCCCTCTTTTTCACCTTCTACTCTCTTGGTAATTTCAAATCCCCGGCGTTGAATTAGGCGTTTAATATAATTGAATTGCTTATCCGTTAACACGAATCTCACCACACAGCAAGGATGGGCTCTGCTCTATTTCCGCGCTCGGTTCGCGACAGTACAAAAATTTGCTTATAAACGTTTGTATCCTTTGTGATTCAGATGAATTATTTGCGAGCCTTGAGTAAGGATTTTCGGATCTCCATTGGATCTATTTGGGTAGTCAGTACTTCTCTTTCTTCTAATGAGGGAGGAGCGGTTATAGCAATTTTGGTAGGAATATCAAATGAAAATCCTGTCTGTTCTTTTACGGTATCCAATTCAACACCTGGATGAAGTGACTTAAGAAAGATACGATGATTGGTTCTGTGAAATTGAAACACACACAAATCAGTAACAATAATATCTGGTCCACCGTGGCGTGTTCCCTTAGCGGCTGGAATCCACCCAGGGCTTGTAATGAAAGGTAAAGAGTCTACCAGACACCTCTTGCTATGATTCGAACGCCAAGAAACAACTCGCCGAAAGCTTCGAATCATAATGGGGCCACCTGCTCCGCCTGGTAAGCGAACCTTGGGTTTGGCATATTCCTCCCCAATAATGCTCATGTTTATACTGCCATATTGATCAATTTGTACGCCACCTAAAAAAGCGACATCCATTTTTCCCCTATTAGCTAAATCAAAAATCTCAGGAAAGGTAATTGCGTTTTCACAATCATCAAAAAGATGAGGATCTCCTGTGGAGAAAGGAAGGTGGTGTGGGTTCGGATTAACGGTTCCGAGAATCGTAAAATACAACAAGTTTGGTGCATGAGTGACTCGGGCTAGCAGGGTTGCAATCATTTGAATGGGGCTTGCTACTCCCGTAAACACCCAGTCTCCATCGTGCAATTGACGAGAGAGGGTCGATATAATTAACTCATCAAATGTAAAATCACTTGCAGGTTTAGTCATGCTTTTGTCCCTCTCCGCGTTTGGCTTGGTATGTTCCTAAACCAGGATTGAGGAACTCCAATTTTATGTAAGAAGATTTGATGTTCTTGACAACTGAAAATATACTCCTTGAGATATTGATCAAAGCCTTCTTGGGTTTGAGCTGCTTTTTGATACAGGGTGATGTGAGAAGTATCCACTTCATAGCGTCGGTTTAAAGCAGAGGGAACGGCTCCATAGGGTACAAGAGAAATTGCATCAACAAGAAAATGTGGAATAGTTATTCGATGCAGTGGAATAGATCCGGTTTCAACAATTTCTTCTACAGTAACTAGTACTTTGCTACATGCTTGAGCAGTTGTAAGAATGAAATTGGTCCACGGTTCATCAAGGAACACATTTCCCCTTTTATCCGCTGAATGCGCATGAAATAAGAGCACATCAGGACGGATTGCTGGAACTGTTATCACCGTTTCGTTGGCATTGTAGGGTGAAGGCATTTCGACGTAGTCCTTTCGGATTTTGAGTAAATCAGAACCACGAAAATCTGGTATCGGGATAAAGGGAAGGCCAAATGCTCCTGCTCGTAAGCCCATACAAACAGCATAGCCCATACTTTCTTTTAGATGAATTGTACCCTTTCTTGCTGCTTCCCGAAATCGGTGCATTGAAGCAAAACCTGTTGGGACCATGAACCCCAAGAAGTAAAATTCGATTTCTGCGATGGTACCAGCACCAATCAATTGATCTACTGCAAGTCCATTCGGCGCACAAGTTAATCGCAGGTCCCGAAGATTTTTCCTAATAATCTCATGAACAGCAGCCATTGGTAAACGATTGGTGAGTAAACCCTCCAAATAGATGTGGCTCCCATTAGGAATAAAGTCGTGAACCAATTGGTTCAATGACATGATTTTCGTTGTATGAGGCATGATCAATCCGACCGTACTCTTTCGAACAAATGAGGTAGCAAGAAATTTTGCGGTGTTATTAGTGCGAGGTTTATTTTGGTGATGATATGCGAATCCACCCTTTATTAATCACCCAAATCAAAGGGATGAATATCGCAGGTACAAGAAACAATAATTGCAGTTGCCAGGTATAGATTGGGATTCCACCTAATATGTAAAATATGGGCAGTGGATAAAATACATTATACATTCCGAGAATATTCGCAATCAGGGTGGGGATTGCAACAGTTACAGTAATTGCAGTTAGAATCACGATGACCATATTTAGTCGATTTGCGAGTAGAATCGAATGGAGCGAAACAAGGTCTGTAAGACTTCGTGCATTAATTTCTAGTGATTGCTGTTGTCGTTCTATCTCTGAAAGTGTTGTGCTCAAAAGAGCTCTTAACTCATCATTAAGCTCTAGAAATCGAGGAACATGTTGTAACATCATATCAAGAAAGTGACGTTGTGTCGTCAGGTGTTGATAGAATTCGTTTTGAAGAAGGCGAATGCGTTGAATTTCTCCAAGTAAAGTATTGATATCAATGTCTGCGTATTTTTCCTCAAGCTCCCTTGTTGCCTGGACAATACTATTGATGATATTTACATTCCTTTCAATTATTTCCTGAACAAAACGAACAGCAACAATAGACGGCGATACTTGTTGCTTTACAGAAACAAGATTTCGAATCGTTTCTTCTACTTCCTCTATAGCATCGGATTGAATTCGCTTACCAATTGTTGCTACCATTTGTTCTCCTAAAAGTACCAAAACTGGTTCAGAATGCTGAACGGGATCAGCGACAATGGTTGGAACATGAAATGCTGAATAATCATAGAAACGGTGATATCTCCCATTATGTGCTTGTTCCATAACACGCGCAAGGCTTTTCTGATCAACCGAGAGAAATAGACCAAGCTGAGAAAAATCCTCCAATGAAGGCTCAATAGATAAAAGCCAAGTGAAGTCTGCATCCCGCCAGATTTTTTGAAAATCTTCACCACGGGCTAGCCTCCGAAATTCTCCCTTTTTGATATAATACACCTGTATCATATTTTCGCTAATCTCCTTCGCAATAAGAGAGGAGGATTGAATTATGCATTGTTATTGCGGTGTATTATAAAAGATTAAACGTTGGCTTGTGGTCATTTTAATCGACGTGACAGAGTGGTAATATCATCTTTAAGCTCAAGTAATCCCGCACGTACGAGTTCCTGAACACGCCGTCGCGCTTCAAAGATTCCCACACCGAGAACCTTGCTAAGCTCTTCAAGGGTCCGTTGCCCTGTTTCCTTTACTAAAAGATAAATGCGATACTTAGGATCTTTTTCAAGTGCCTTTTTTAATTGGTCAAGTTCTACCTCTAAATCATTGACTCGTCTTTGAAGAACAGTGGTGTCTTGAATCGCTTCGCGTTGAACAATACCTACTGTTCGAAGCTGTTCTGCCTCAGCTTGAGCATCTTCTGCCTGATCTTTCTTTGTCAAGATGTCTTTTTGTAGGGAGACCAGTTCATCATCACGCTTTTTGATTAACTCTCGGAATTTACCAATTTGCTTAGCCATCGCTTCGAGTTGGGTCAACAGGTGGTCTTCCCGTTCTTTCGCAGTCTTTTCAAGGGCTTGATAATCTTTATCAAGTTTGGATAATTTTTGGTTAGTCTCTAAAAGCTCATTCTTTGTGTTCTTAAGGTTCTTCCTTGCTTCTTTTTCTTTTTCTGTAGTCTCGTTTAGTTCAGCTTCAAGTGTATGGATTCGTTCCTGTTGTTTGGCGTTATCAGTGTTAGCTTTTTCAAGTTGTACTGTTAGCGATTCAATATGCTCAGTAAGGGCATTTTTTTTCATCTTTAGGTCTTCAACTTGGTTAAGGAGATCATTGATTTTTATGGATAGTTTATCCTTCTCGCTATTTGCCTTGTCAATCTCTTTGGATACCTCTGCTAATTGCTCCCGAAGTAAAGCCGCCTCATCCTCCTTCTCTACTGCAGATTCCTCAGAGACATCCATAATTGCTTCTTCAATGGATTCTTTGGGTGGCACTTCAACAAGAACTTTGGTTGATTCTTCCGAGGTTTCCTCTACGAATTCTTCGCTGGGTGATTCTGGAGGATTTTCAGGTGTTTTTCTAGACTTCTTGTATCTCCACTTCTTACCTGATTCTTCTGATATATCCTCAGGTATCTCCATTGGCATAGAATAATCCCCTTTCGACTACTAGAATATCAATTCGATGACACAAAAAACTTTGTGGCACTCTCTTTTTAATGCAAGAAATTTCGCGTATCGCAAAATGCTTTTGTACGATAAGGTTATTCTCCGGCATTAAAACAAAAATCCACGGCTTGAAACTGATTGGTTAGGGAATGGACTTCCTGTTTGATTTTATCTGGGTGTTTACCATCAAGTCGTTGAGTAATTAATTCAGCGATGATCTCCATATGTTCCGGCTTCATACCTCGCCGAGTTATTTCCTGTGATCCTAAGCGAACACCCGCATCTGCAATAATGTCTGCTGCCTCCAATTGTTCTCGTATTTGTTGACCGTGTTTCGCATTAGTAATCTGCAGGAGAACTTGATGTGAAGAGGTGAAATCCCATTCCGCACCGACTAAGGGGACATTTCGCTCATC
>CAYFXY010000038.1:0-4764 GCA_964347205.1 uncultured archaeon | reverse complement strand
TAAAGGTGTGCAACCCTATTTTCAACAGCCTTGGGTTACCAAGTTTATGTGCAAGTTTTTTTGCATTTGTCACAACTAGTTTTGCATACTCTTTTCCAAAGGTTTGCATCTCTGCCAACGCGATTGCGAGCGCTGTCACTCGATTGTGATGATAATTATCGACAAGGACAGGATCTGGTCGCAATGTTACATCTATTTGTTCAGCAAGGGTCATATCATCTTTAACCAAGATGATTCCACCCTGCGGACCGAAGAAGGTTTTATGTGTGCTTCCTAACAATATTTTTGCGCCCTCTTGGAATGGATCTTGGAATTGGTTTCCTGCAATTAAGCCAAGGACATGGGAACCATCATATACAGGTACCGCACCCATTTCGTTAATCAATTCGACAAGTTCATGCACTGGATGTGGTTGTAAAAATATGCTAGCCCCAAAGATTACAAGGCGGGGTCGCACCTGAGTAATTAGTTCATTTGCTTTTGTCACATCGATAGTATACATATCTGGGTGGTAGGGGAAGTAATGGACATCTAATGGGAATCGTCTTTGAAGGTTAAGTGGGTATCCTCCATTATCAATATGAGAAATCACGATGGAATCATTTGGGACACACAATCCCATAATCACTGACATTAACGAAAGATGCCCGGAAAGTGGTCGAATATTAGCATATTTTGCTTGAAATATCTTTTTTGCGAGTTTTGTTGCTATTTTCTCAATTTCAACCGTGTACTTCTGGCCTCCATACCAAGGTTTATCCCATGCATAACGGTGACCGAAATCTGAGGCTAGCATTTTACGAACCTGTGGGCTCGTCAGATTTTCTGATGGAATCAGATTCAAGCATTTATTCCGCCAATTTTCATGGACTTTTACTATTGATTGGATGTTTTGAGCAAATTCTGCGCACATTAGAGGTTGTCCTCCGATCTTATTCATGGAACTTTTTATTTTCTCAAGCAAAAGAATGTATATGATTGAACAAGCTTTTTTACATCTTTAACTGAAGGCTTCTCTCTATTATGATAGGCGAGAAAACATGACTGATACCCCACTCCATGAGGTCGCATCTCAAAACCAACAACGTAAACGCGTGGCTACCCTCTGGGCATCATGGCAGATTGGAGCACAAACACTTTGGGCGTACACTGGGGCTCTTGCAGTTGATTTAGGTGCAACAGGCACTCAACAAAGTATGGTTACTGGTGTGCAAACTCTTGGAAATGCATCTATGCAGTGGGCTTGGGGAAGTTTGAGTGATCGATTTGGACGCCGTCCTTTCTTATTTTTAGGATTATTGGCTGTGGGAATCACCGCCGCGTTGATTCCCTTTGCATCAACAGCTTGGGGATTGATCTTGCTCCTGCTTGTTCCAACAATTGTTGGAAGTGCATCGATTCCTGCTTGGAATGGATTACTTGGCGATATTACCACGATGGTAGGTCGAGGACGATTTGTCGGAATAATCACCGCAATTGGTACACTTTTGTCTGCAATGGCTTTAGTTGTTATTGGGTTCGTCGCAACGACGTTGGGTCTAGGCGGAATTGCTGAATATCAGGTGCCCATGTACGTTTCAGCAGCGTCTCTTGCTGTTGCAGTAATTTGTGTGCTTGTTTTAACGGAAACCCTTCGTCCAACAAAAAGACGGCTTTTCCTAATTCGAGAATCAATTAGAGAGACTCCGAACTTTGTCCGATTTCTGATAATTAACGTACTCTTTTTTGCAGCAATGGGAGGTGCATGGCCCTTATTTCCCATCATTACCCGTGGGATATTGAATGTTGACCTTTTTCTCATTGGCATTTTTACAGCCTTTTTTAGCCTCAGCTCTGGGATTGCTCAACTTTCCGGTGGAACTCTTACTGATCGATTTGGGCGTAAACCTATGCTTTTTATTAGTCGTGCCACAATTTTTGTTGCACCGCTTTTCCATTCCCTAGGTGCTATAACAGGAAACATTTGGTTTCTTGTTCCAAGCAATATAACGGGCGGCTTTCTTACTGGCTTATTCATTGTGAGTAGTACTGCCTGGCTTCTTGATTCATCGCCCAAACAACATCGAGGAACTGTGGTGGCTCTTTTTAATTTCTTTACAGGAATAGCCAGTTTTTTTGCTGCAATGGTATCAGGCTTCATATTGGATTATCTCTCCCTCACGATTGACTTTGCTTCTGCTGTTGTGTTGATGATGCTCATAATTGTAGTTTTTAGAATTATTACATCCATGGGATATCTGACCGTTAATGAAACTCTTGTAAAGACTCCCGCTCCAACAATTCCGCTAGTTCCTGGTCCCGAACGAGCCCCCTAGGTAAGCTTAGATTTGTGTAACGTTGAAACGAGTTGGGTGTAAAAGCGAGCTGTTTGGGAAATTGAATCTATAAGGACATATTCGTTTGAACCGTGTACCCCAAATCCTATGGGTCCGAAATCGATGGCATCAATAGGGCGGTCGGTGAAATGGCGGGTATCACTTGCGCCTCCCAATTCGATCAATTGGGTTTTTTGGGCTAGTTTCGATGCAACCTTTTGAGCAGTTTTGACGAGTTTCGAATCGCTAGGAGTATTCATGTATGCTTTGCCCATGCGGATTGTTTTTTGGTATTTGATTCCTGCGAGTTTTTCAGCAAGCACCTCGTCTAGGGCTGTTTTCAATTCCTCAGTTTGGGTCGTCATAACTCGTCCATCGAAAAAAACCTCCCATTGATTTTTTTTCTCATAAAGAAGGTTGGGGCAGATTGTGATACCGAAATCGCTTTTTTGAGTTGGAAATTGAATTCGCGAAATTGGAAGAAGAGCTTGTATTAGTTTTGTTAAATTCAGGTCACTTAGATGTTCATCTGATTCTAAATGTGTCGCGGGGTTGATGCATTCTATCTCAACCCAATCAGGAACAACATTGCTTTTTACATAACTTCCCGCAATCTTACTAACCTTGAAATCTGAATGATGGAGGAGAAAGCTTGATGCTGCGAGAAGCGCGTGTCGGTCAACGCCTGGTAGAAAATATGCCGAATGACGGGAGTGACGCCCAAAGTATTCTGTAGTGAAGCGGTGTTTTTTAGGGGTGCCTTGTAGTATTCTTGTTTTTTGAGGAACTGAAATCGTGATTCCGCAAGTATTACGGCGTCGGGTAATAATTTGCATTCCCACTCCATCAGCTGTTATGAGGTAATCAGGAAATTGGTTTTGTTCTTCAAGTGAAGATCGTACGGTGACTGCGCCATTGGTTCCTCCGATTTCTTCGTCACCTGTAAAAGCAAATACTACTGTCCCTTTTAATCTGCGCTGAGCTATCGTTTTGGCTGTCATTAATAAGGCAGTCACATTACCTTTATCATCAGCTGTTCCTCTTCCAAAACCCTTTCCGCTTCGGATTGCTAAATCAAAAGGGTCGGTTTTCCAATTGGGACCAATTGGGACTACATCGAAATGGGCTAATAATAGAGTGATTGGGCGTCCTGTACCTACGGTAGCAAGAACCGAAAAAAATCCATTTTGTTCAAGAATTTTTGCTTCGATATTTAACTGGGAAAGCTGAGATTTTAAAAATTCCGGGCATTCACGAGTTGGACGAAGGCCTTTCGCTGGATCGTTGATCGTGGGAAATCCAACGAGGGTTCTTAGTATTTCGATGTAATCCATTGCTATGTGCTCCTTATATTATTGGTCGTGTTGTTGTTACCGTACATCCCTGTTTTTCCACAATGACAGTATGTTCTGCTTGTGCAATGAAACTGCCATCACGTAGACCCAATACAGGGTAATTGTGGATGCATCCTTCCTTTTCAAGAAGAGAAAGTGTTGTCGAAATTTGGTCAGGACTAATTATTTTAGCCATCCAGCGTGAGGCAAAAGGAAGTTGTGAGAATTTTATTTTCATCTGGCTGAAAAGAGATCGAAGTGTAGATTTACTGGGGTTTTTTGATCTAGCAAATCCAAAGATGTGTCCTGGTTCCATGTTCTCTACCCGTGGAGATCTACTAAAAGTGGCGAAGGGTTCGATGGCTATAACCATGTGTTCCTTAAGGCGTGGTGAAGAATTTTGTTCACTGGATCGGGCTATTGAAGGCACGGATATGCCCGCATGGAGGCTAAATTGTTCGATACTATGTCCGGTTAAATTTTCAATAGGTCGGGTTTTTAACTTACTCATAGCGCCAAAAATTGCTTTTGACACATTCCAAACGCGAATTCCTCCGCGTATGGATTTAATTGCAGCCTGCAATCCTGTTTCTGCGGCTTGAATGAGTCGTTGTAGCTTTGCATTAGCACCAATGGGGATAGTGCGAGCGGTATCAGCAATATATCCGTTAACATGGACACCCAAATCAATCTTAACAAGGGCTAATTCGGGAACTTGGCTATTGTCCTCGAGGCTGGGTGTATAGTGAGCAGCATGATGATTTATTGAGATGTTAATTGGAAATGCTGGTTGACCTCCCAATTTTTGAATCTGGGCTTCTCCTGCTTGAGCGATAGCAAGTAACGATTCACCCGATTTTACCAAATTACAAGTAAATTCTAAGGCTGCAGATGCTATCTTACCAGCCTGAAGTAATTTTTCACGAATCGAATTGGTTTCTTCTCCATCAGTCAGTCCTGCTTTTCTCATAATAGTCAATCTCGATTCTTCAGAACGTTTGTAGAAGAAAATGGGACTTTGGCTTTAATTTAGCTATTGTTCTTAGTTTCGCTTTTGCTCAAAAGAGTTAAGAATAGACTTTCCAATGGTTAAGAAAGGTGGATGTAAGCCACTT
>CAYFXY010000037.1:19896-23213 GCA_964347205.1 uncultured archaeon | reverse complement strand
TATAAAAATGTTGTTTTTATCGTCGATTTGCCGGATTTTTTCCAATCCTCGGGGACAAGTTGTTCATCCATAAATATCAACCCCAACGAATGATATAGGGAATATGCAGAAGTCCCTAAAGGCTTTATCTTGGTAGCTTCCTTTAGACCTAGTCTACGGTGAAAATCCTATGGCAAAGAATCCCTTGGCAATAGAATTTGCAGGAATCCCATTTACCAATCCCTTTATGCTTTCTTCAGCACCTCCAACGCTTGATGCCGCCCGAGTTATTCGAGCAGCAAAGCTTGGGTGGGGCGGTGCTGTTCTCAAAACTGTTACTGAAGAACCGACCGTTGATCCTCGTATTCGGTTAGGGGCATTACGGAAACAAGGAAAGCTTATTGGTATGAATAATATTGAGCTTCTCTCACGGCATCCTCTCAAAACTTGGACTGATAAATGGATTCCTGAAATTAGGAACAAAGCGCCTCCGGAGTTTGTTATTGTTGCCAGCATCATGTCGAGTCCCGAACCTGAAGGGTGGACGGCTTTAGCGGAAACCATGTCGCAAACTGGAGTAAATGCTTTGGAACTTAATGTATCCTGCCCACATGGCTCACCGGAAAAACACATGGGGGCCTTTATTGGGCAAAATCCAAATCTTGTTGAGCAAGTAACACGGGCTGCAAGGAAAGGAACTGATCTCCCTATTTTCGTGAAATTAACTCCTAATGTAACAGACATTGTTCCTATTGCGCAGGCTGCGGTAAAAGGCGGAGCTGATGCGTTATCTGCCATAAACACGGTCGAATCACTCATTGGCGTTGATATCAATTCCGCCACACCGCTCCCGTTTGCTTATGATCCGGAGTTAATCAACCCTCAAAGTACCTATGGTGGGTTCTGTGGTCCTGCTGTCCGACCTTTAGGCTTGCGCTTCGTGTCACAGATTGCTAAAGCTCTCCCGAAGACACCTATATCTGGGATAGGTGGCATTGAAAATTGGTATAATGCTGTGGAATATTTGATGGTTGGTGCAAGTACAGTACAGGTCTGTACTGCAGTGATGTGGTATGGTTTTAGAATTATCCGAGATTTCACAAAGCATTTAGTGAATTTCATGCAAGAGAAACGTTACGAGACGTTAGATGCAATAGTAGGCAAAGCACTCCCCAATATTACGACGTGGACGGCGTTACCTAAATTGCCACCAGTGGTTGCACGTATCATTCCAGAAAAATGCGAACTTAGAAAAGAATGTATAATTGCTTGTGCAGATGCAGGTTATCAAGCTATTCGAATGAAGGGGAACCAAGTTGTGGTTGATCCTGAGAAGTGCGATGGGTGTGGGCTGTGTGCCATTGTGTGTGGGGCTGATGCTGTCGAATTCATCAAAAAAGACTAGTCAGGGATGTCCCAGGTGGAAACATGTCATTAGATACAGTTGCTATCCTTCTGAATTTTGCTATTGAGCTTGAAGCTTCCGCTGCAGCATTTTATGAGACCGCTATTACTATAACTGAGGATCAAGAATTGAAAAGCCTCTTTGAGGCGCTCATCTTGTAGGGGCAAACCCGAATACAAAATCTCATGCAGCTTCGTCACCAAATACCGCTTACTCATAAAAGTGCCCAAATCTCAGGTATAAAAAGTGGAGCTTATCGGTACAAAACTGAATGTCCACCTGGATGCCCTGATCGACAATTAGTGAAATTAGGAATGACGATGGAACAACGGATTTATAACTTCTTCAGCGATGCGAGCGATAAGCTAGGGTTTGTTGCAGAAGTCCCTGATCTCTTTGATCACCTTGCAGCAGATCATCTTCAAAATAAGAAGAAACTGCAAACAATTGTCTAATCAATGGGAACGAAGTGTTTATTGTTAGTGTTCGGGGTGAGGTACTTCAACCCCCACACTCCAAAGGAAAATATGAACACTCATTTTTCCTAAGCGGTTGAATTGTTTTTGTAGGGTTTTCATGGTTTTACTAAGCCCTTCTTCAGCTAGTAAGCCTTTCAGATAGGTTTGGAAAGATCCTGATTGAACTGCAATTTCTTGGAAAGTCTGTGCATTTGCTATGGTAGCTCGAATCTTTGCCTCATTTCGTACTATTGCTTTGTTTTCCATTAATCGATTGAAATCGCCTTCAGTGAACTTTGCTACCTTTTGGGTGTCAAAACTGGCAAAGGCATCTATGAAATCAGGCCATTTGGCAGCAATAACCTTCCAGTTTAATCCAGCTTGGAAAATGACGCACGTCATATTTTCCAGATATTTTGCATCAGTTGTTGGCAAATCACCCGTTTTACATGCCCAATCGTATAGACTCAAGTAACTATCCTCCGCTAGTTGTTGGAAGGTTGGAAACCATTGTATAATTCCTTTTCTTTTGCGAGATTGTATCTATGCAATTAGGTGCAATTGGAAGACATAATAGTAGAGATAGAATGCGAGACCAAAAACAAAGCCGAGTAGCCAGAGAGTTATTACAATTCGCATCTGGGTTCTGTTTCCGCAAATGAGTGGCTGTTTTGAAAAAGCCTTGTAGAGAAATCGGAACGAAAAAAATAACCCTACCAGAATCGCTAAGGACCCAAATGTGGCATGTACAAGGGTAATGAGTGCGCCAGGGCTTGTGGGAGCAGCCACTATTGCACCCCAGTTAATCACAAGAGAAGGAATCATGATGCTCAAGGCTGTAATAAGTGTCGAGAATGTGGCGATGGTCATAATTGTCCCATGGTATTTCCATTGACGTTTCTGAAATACTCCAACAATTATGAGTGCCAGAAGCACAAACTGGATTATTAGATTAATATCAAAGATTAGCTCTGCGGGTGTTCCAAAAATTACCATAGTATCACCATTCTCATATTGGATTAAGTTCGGAAAAAGCTTAGCGATTCTTAACGTATTAGACGAATCAATGGATCTGTTAATCGCTCAAAGACATCAGCTACTGCGATACCGACCTTCCCATGGCGACGCAGCCATCCCTGGATTATTCCTTTTCGCATAGCGAACCTGAGCTTGGCTTCGGAAAAACTTCCACGAAATAGTAGATCGTGGCGTGTGGCTGATCCTCGTTGTTTTTGCCACTCGGGCTGGGTAATTTGATTGCGCAATTTGGTATATAACCCCGTGCCAAGAATGGGGTAGGGAAAAGAGTATGATAAATAATCAAGGGGGAGGCGAGAAGAAAATTGGAGGGTCTCTAATAAAGTTTCGTTGGTCTCTCCCGGATATCCTAAAATGAAAAATCCCCCGGTTTCAATTTCTGCTTGATTTGCTACCTCTACCGCGTGGCGCGCATCTTCTGGGGTAATGCGTTTTCC
>CAYFXY010000037.1:19261-19886 GCA_964347205.1 uncultured archaeon | reverse complement strand
AATCTGCAAAATTCGAGTATTGCCTGATTCAATTCCAAAGAAAATCCGCTGACAGCCAGCGCGTTTCATCTGTTGTGCTAATTTTGGAGTTAGTCGATCTGCGCGGCTTAAACACATCCATTCGATGTCTAAGTTCTGATCCAATAAGTTTTGGCAAATTGTTTGAACCCGCTTCGGATTCTGTGTAAAACAATCATCTGTGAAAAAAACCCTGTCATAGCCTAAATTCTGAATCTCTTTCATCTCTTCAACGACATTCTCTGCTGATCGTTCTCGGTAACTTACACCAAATACTGGGTTACTACAGAAGTCGCAAATGTAAGGACACCCGCGTGTGGAGATCATACTTGTTGTTGTATATCCATGAAAAGTACGCCAATACCATTGATATTTTGAATTTGGAAATAATTCACGGGCAGGAAAGGGAATCGAGTCTAATTGCCTTACAAATGGGCGGTGGTCTGTGATCTGTATTTGACCTCCTGTTCCATTATATGCAATCCCTTGAATGTTCTTCCACGGTTGATTGTTGAGATATCTATTTGCTAGTTCAAGAAAGGTATTTTCTCCCTCACCTCGGACGATTACATCAAAAACGTCGAGAAATTCTTCTGGCACTAATGTT
>CAYFXY010000037.1:18127-19251 GCA_964347205.1 uncultured archaeon | reverse complement strand
CAAACCCAAGGGTGGATATCGAAAGATTGACCGATCAAATTCTTCGTTAAAGTAGGGATAAACTAATACAACATCCGTTGTCACATTGCAGCCTCCTTTAATTCATTAAGTTGACCAAACCAAACTC
The DNA here is from genome assembly GCA_964347205.1 of uncultured archaeon. Taxonomy (GTDB): domain Archaea; phylum Asgardarchaeota; class Hermodarchaeia; order Hermodarchaeales; family Hermodarchaeaceae; genus Hermodarchaeum. Next base: position 19,124 of record CAYFXY010000037.1, on the reverse strand, counting down.
GATACGACAATCGTTTTACGGATTTGGGTAACTGGAAAATTACGCCAGACCAAAAAATACCTGCCTCCTCTAACACCTCTCGGCCCCGATACGCGGTTATACCTTGAGGGATCTCGACCCGAAATCCTAAATCAAGCTTGGGGGCGTAAAATATGACCCACCTTCCCCGAATTCGTGCCCATGGTTCTATTGCCCCATCAACCAGATGTAAGTCGGTGCTATCATAATATTCAGTAAAAAGGGTGCCTCCGAGTTCATTTGATACGTATATTTGCTGCAAATTGTTTCGAACTACAGTATCGAAACTTATTTCGATTCTAATTTCATTTTGTCCACTTTGTGAATATTTGACATGACTTTCACCGCGACTTGTTACTGGAATAAAATGGGCTTGGTAACTTACTCGGGTCCTGGCTTTTCCAATTAGATGATTCAAGATCGCGACGAGTTTGAGAAATTCTCGCCCGGTTCGGAAGCGGTAGATGAAATTATGAAGTCGTGGAACGGTCCAAGAAAACAATGAAATGCCCTGCGAGGGTTTTCGATAATGGCGCTCGATGAGGTTAAAACAGAACGTCTTCGCCCAGTTGGTTTTTTGCAGGTTGTTCAACAGAATTTTTGCTGAGCCTGCGAAGTAGAAATCGCGCCAATATTGTAATATCGGTACGCCTAGTCCAAGGCCTTCTTCAATAAGATCTGCGCCCCCTCCTTGAAGACTTGGGACCAGACCTTTTTGAATGGGTGCTGCCTTGCCATACTGGGGTGCTGGCTTCTCATAAAGGTGAAAGGACAGCATTGGTCAAAAGCCTCAGATTTAGTAGCGGGTAAGTATCTGGAAGTATTTGATTCCTTGGTTTTTCCCATATAAGCTTTGAACAGTCAAAAACCACTCTTCCAATATTGACCCCACAATAGGTGAGGATGTCCAGTATGGAAAAATGATATTTCTTCAGCATTGCGAAAATTCTGCAATTTTGGATATTTTCCATATCTTTTT
>CAYFXY010000037.1:10654-18117 GCA_964347205.1 uncultured archaeon | reverse complement strand
GAAAAGCAGGAACAACTCTAAAATTACTAAAGTTTGAGTTCCTCAATTTTTGTGATGATTTCATCAACGTGCCCTTTCACCCTGACCTTGGGCCAGACAAATCGAATAATCCCTTGTCGGTCAATAAGGAAGGTTACACGCTTTGCTATTCCGAGCAAACTTTGCTTTACACCAAAAAGTTCCACGATCCGTTTATCCACATCCGCAATCAAGGGAAAATCTAATTCATGTTTGGCTTTGAATCCTGCCTGGCGTTTGAGACTATCGGTACTTACACCAACGACCTTCACACCCATTCCTACCAGACGGATCATATTATCGCGAAATGAACACGCTTCCCTTGTACAACCTGGTGTATACGCTCGGGGATAGAAGTATAGAATCACAATATGTCCTTGTAATCCACTCAGCTGCAGCTCAGTGTTATCATCAGTAACTCCGGTAAAATCAGGAGCCGGTTCTCCAACCTTCGGCAATGCCATAATCAATTACCACAATTAATGCGATAAAAAATCACTATTCTTATCCATTACGCAATTCTTAGACATCCCATTAAATTGGGTGAAATTGATTTTTACTAGCCCCACAGAGCGGACATACCCAATCATCTGGGAGTTCTTCGAAGGGCGTTCCTGATGGTATGCCATGCTCTGGGTCCCCGATATCAGGATCATATATCCAACCACACACTTCGCATTGAAATTGCTGAGTTTCTTTGGTCTTGACATCTGCAGAAACTTCTTGTGTTGGTGGAATGTATGTTGCTGCCCGTTTGGAGGTTTTCCCGCGTTTCACCTGTTTATAAAAGACATATGTTAACGGAGTGCCTGTCTGCAGTATTTTCCCGCCTACAACATCACCTACAAAGACAGTGTGAGTGCCCACATCTACTTGATCAAATACTTTTACTTCCAGATAACCCAAGGCATTATCCATTATAATGGGGCAGTCACCTGTATCCTCCAGTTCTTTAACTTCAAGGAGCTTATCGACGTCTCGACCAGATTTGAAGCCAAAGTTTCCAATGAAATTCAATGGTGTGGTATCTGCTAGAATCGATACTGAAAAAATCCCGCTTTTTGAAATATATTCGTGGGTAAGATTTTCTTTATTGATACTCACTGCAACTCGAGGAGGTTCTGCGGTCACCTGAAAGACGGTATTCACAATCGACCCATTTATTTGATTATTTGCCCTCGCAGCGACCACATAAAGTCCATAACTTAGCAGATCCAACACCGAAATATCTAACTCGCGATTCAAAGTTCCCATTCTCCTAGTGCATTGTTGGATAGTTTCGTTTCATGCATTGCATCAGATTACATCTAGTTTTCACCATTAATTATATGGTTCCCCCCTTTGAAGAGATACTTGTATTGTTCTAATACATCAAGAACTTAATGAAAACCTCTTTTTCGTTGATGCAATGAAGTGTCTAACAATCCATCAGGGCTTACACTGCGTTCTTCCCACCCTTGCTTTACCAAGTAATTGCTAGCGAGTTTAATATTCTCTTCTAAAGATTTAGTTTCCGGCATGAACGTCACAGCAGGAGTTGTCAATCATTTAGTATTCCCCTTTCCTGTACTTTTTCCGGAAATTGCATTCGAATTATTTGGCGGCTAGTTATCTATTCTGGGAGTGTGAAACATCTGACGAAATGGGAGCAGGGCAACCCCCGTAGCCTTTTTATATTGGAGATGGATTGGGGAAAGAAGCAGTGCCGACAATCTGAATCGTTTTCTCTCGTGGCTACCCTTCCTTTGCGGCAGACCTTGAGGAATGATTTGTTTGGAAAGCCTGAATACCAATGCAATGTGGTACCGAAAATGAGTTATGATCGAGAGCCGGTTGAGGCTACAGTCGCAGAATTGCGACCTTTCATGAAAAGTTTGAATATCACCTTTAAAGTACTAGAGAAGGGTGAAGAGCGCGAAGTCACTTCACGGCGTGATGGAGAAACTCACCGAGTTGTTGATGCCACCGCCGGTGACGCCACTGGCACAGTCCTTCTTTCTCTTTGGGACGACGTAATCGATACCATCGAAGTAGACAAAACCTACCGCTTAGAGAAAGGCTATACTAGCCTATTTCAAGGTCATATTCGATTGAATATTGGGCGGTATGGCGAAATCAGTGAAGCCAAAAAGGCAATCAAGGAAGTCGACACAGAAAATGACATGTCCGCAGCAGAACATGAGCAACCTCGTTACCGACGGCGAAGCCATGGTGGACGTGGTGGAGGGGCCCGTCGAGGTGATCGCCGGGACCGAGGTCGAGGACGCTACTAATTAACTTGGACCACTTTATCCACCCTTCACGCCCATTTTAATCGGCGTGAAGGAACCCTTTCTTTTCTTATCAATCACTAAATTGAGAACTGTTTTTCAGAAGAGTTTGGGATTGAATTTCTGCAATGTCGAGCTCAAAACCGGGCTCCTCAAAATGACTTCCGACTTTTCGAAAACCTAATCGTTTAAAGTAGAACTGTTGGGCTCGCAAGTCTGAAGAACTTACTTTAGCCTTGACTCGTTGAACCTTATGTGATACGCCATATTGGGCTAGTTGATAGAGAAGCCGGGTTCCGGTTCCTTGACGGGGGGGAATTGCACAAATAAATCGGATAAACAGTTCGTTTGATCGATGATAAAAATCTAAAATTCCTTGAACCGCTTCACCCATCATGGCTAGCCAGATTTGTCTTTCATCCTTTTTTTCTAAGAAAATCTGTAAATGAAGCAGTAGCGAATGAATCAACTCTTCTATGGGTTCTGTCGATCCGGGTGGGTTCTCCATTAGTAATCCTTGGGCATAGATCCTAGCTGCTGGATGAAGCTGTACCTTAGAAAGGGGGATGATTTGCCAGGTTTGTGCAGGAGAAATTGCAGGCACCTCTAATTAACAGAAAGTGTTAATGTGGTCTCCAACCAATCTAAATCGACCAGTTACTGTACTTAAGATATACTTTATACAGCTGTCTTAGTACGATAGTTCACGTTGTTTATTAACTACATATTAACGCCGTGATTCCATGCCTATCGATCGAAGTTTTCAATCCACTTGGACTCCTAAAGGTAAACATCACGGGCATACGATTTGGGCATCGGCCTCCTCACAATTGGGTATTCATGGAACACGAGTTGCAGTGGATTTTGATGCATGTACTGGGTGCCTTAAATGCTTCATAGTGTGTCCTGAGGATGTGTTTTCCCAATGGGAGGCCCCTTCACAACAAATTAAGGCAGATCCTGAAAACGAAACAACTTGCTTAGAGTGTTTAGCATGTGAACTGGTATGTCCAGTTGAGGCGATATTAATCTCCCGCAGTATATCCGATTCAGATACCTTAAGTTCTTTATTGGACTAAAACACAATACTGTAAGGATTCCCTTTGTATTCAACCATAGAAGGGTGCATTCATGTTTGATATCTTATTATCCAAAGGTGAAAAAGCAATTCGTGATGAAGTCCGGACGTTTGTTCGCGATAAGATTGATCCAAATTTGATCATCCGAATGGATGGTAATGAACAAGAATATCCTTATGATTTTGTAAAAGCTGCAACAAAGGCCAATCTCATCGGTCTTCGATTTCCGAAAAAATTCAATGGTCGAAATGTGAATTGGGTTTCAGAAATGCTGGCTATTGAAGAAGTTGGTGTTTTAGGCATCGCTCTCGGTTGTGCCTATTCTCTGCCCAGTATTGTTGGAGAAGCAATTAATCTATTTGGCACTGAAGAGCAAAAAAAGACTTACCTCGCACCCACTCTTTCAGGCGAAAAGATTTGCGCTGAAGCTCTTACAGAACCGAGAGGAGGGTCGGACTTCTTTGGTACAATAACTTCTGCGGTGCCTCAGGGTGATCATTTTCTAATCAATGGGGAGAAACGATTTGTCGCTGGTGGCATTGGTGCGGATTATTTCTTAATCTATGCAAAAACCAACTTGACTGCGCCTCCCCATAAATCTCTCAGTGCATTTCTCGTTGATCGTGACATGGGTGTTGATGTTGACGAACATTACAGTTTATTGGGGTGTCGTGGCATGGGCGCCGCTCGCATTGTTCTCAAAGATGTACAAGTTCCCAAGGAGAATCTCATTGGCCAACTTGATGGCGCGACAGATGTTTTCAATGCCATGATGGTTCCCGAACGTCTCACCTCTGCAGCAGGGGCCATTGGATTAGGTCGGGCTGCCTTAGAACTTGCCATCCGGTACGCTGCCCGACGGGAAGCGTTTGGCAAAACCATAAGTCGATACGAAGGAATCAGTTTCAAAGTTGCCGACTGCGCAACAGCCTTAGATGCCGCGCGTGGTTTGGTTTATCACGCTGCCCGTCTCGCTGATGATGGACGCCCCAGTCGAAAATCAGTGTCTCAAGCAAAATTATTTGCCACTGAAGCCTGCTATCAAACAGTTTCTGAATCCATGCAAATTCTTGGGGGAATCGGATATACCGATGTATACCCGATGGAACGGTTGTTCCGCGATGCTCGGCTCGCAACCATTTGGACAGGTAGTAGTGAAATTATGCGGCTAATTATCCAAAGTGACATCTTTAAAGAAGTTCTCAAAGAATCCCGAGGCGAAAAGCGTGATATTGAACTGGATACACCCGGAGCTCACAAATCCGTTGAAAAGGTCTATCGCGCTGATCCAGATAAATATCACAAAAAGAAAGATTAACCAATTATCCTATCTGGAAAGTCTTATTATGACACTTTTTGCATGTTAAAACTAGCACGAGTCAGCAGTCAGCCAAGGGGCTGAGATTTTCCTAAGCCTTCTAGAGGAGTGATCCTCTAGATGAGGAAATAACAAACTCATTAGGGTCTTCTATGAAACTCAACCAGACGTTCTTTGGACAGGAACATTTCGAATCTGGGACACAAGGGAGAGAGTTCTGTAAGTCACTCTTCAAAGTAAAACCTGGAATGATGCAGTATGGTTTCTCAGACAGGGATACTGTTCCTGAACTTCCAAAGGACAAGAGTGGCCTTGTCCAGGTGAAATACAACGGCATGCTGACAGTCATTCTTTGGAATGAGGAAAAGGAAAGGTTCGTTGCATGGAATTCCAGAGGTCGAAATTATTTCTCGCTTGGACCAAACCGGGAACACCCCGTTACAAAGTACTTTGATCAACATCTTACACAGCAAAAGGATATTGCCTTCATTGGTGAGACTTATGTGGTTAGGCTGATTCAAGGAAAGGCGTACATGACAGAGTTCAACAAAAGCATGAGCATAATCAAAAATCCCAGTTCCTCATTGGATGTAGAGCGGATCAGGTTTGCACTCTTCGACTATGCAATTGTCAATAAGGAAAGAGAACTGGTAAGACTTGGTACACCACTCGAAAGGTTCAAAACCTTACAAGATGACTTCGATTTCCCCTCTGGGAGTGATAGTGGCAGAGTTCACCTAGCCAACTACCTGATATTTACCAATGCTATTGGAAACCATCAAAACAAGGTCCAGGCATTCTGGGACGAATACATCACAGAGCGAGGGTTTGAGGGACTTGTTCTCTGTCTCGATGATGGACACAGATACAAGCTGAAGTTCCGAGATACGCTCGATGTAGCAATCATTGCATTCCGAATATCTTCCCGAACTAAGAAGATTCGACCAGTATGTGATGACTGTGGGACGAGATTTGATTCATTCTGGTTAAAGAAGTTAGTCAGAGAAGGTACCATCAAAGAAGAAGATTGGTTCAAGGACAATATCCGACTCAAGGAAGGAACAGGAGCTTGGAATATGTATGGAAAAGGCTTGGAATCTTGCCCCTTATGTGGTGGTAGTATCAACCATACTGATGGTCCGATCTTGGGTGCGAAGATTGCCCTTATGACAGAGAATAAAGAGTTCGTAGATATTGCAGATGGATCTCAAATTCCTCCATCCTCTCCCATCCTCGACCTCATAGAACCGCTTTATGAAGAAGCCGGATACCTATGGATTAAACCTGAGATTGTGATCGAGGTATCGTATCAAGACCTCTACATTGATCGCCTTCGACCTATACTGCAATTTGACGGGAAGAGATACAACCCCATAGGAAAGATTACAGCTGTTTCACTTCGACCCTATGGTGTAACCCCTCGGACAGACAAGACTGTTAATCCAGTTGATCTTCGGCTTGAACAGGTCTCCTACTTCGTGGAGAGAACAAGGAGAATCCAGAAACTTTGGGATGAGGACAACGACACTCGACGAGTGGGCATGAATACATGAAGTATGATACCTGGTGATGGGTTAGGTCGCTAATTGGGGTCTTAATTAGACAGGTTTTGTCCGTTCACTCCAGATTGTCCGATTACCCACTCCCCCCGAAGCTTGGTCGGGATATGGGTTTACTAGGATCGATGAGTTCATCGCTGTTCCTGCGAATAACCTCTCTGGAATAGGATATTATGACAATTTTGAGTCTGTAGATTGGCATACACTAGAAGTCTGGTCAAGGGGTAATATTTCAGAAGCTGCCAGCAGGAATACTATCTGGAGGAGAAAGCAGGGCGTTTTGGCCTGGTTAAAGAAGTTGATGCGCTTGTATCAAATTATTCGAGCCCCTTCGAGTTGCGAGTATGGCTGTGTCTGTTTTGTTGTCTAGAATTGTCCTAGGTATCTGGGTATTTAGTAGAGATTAAGACTCTGTAAATGTAATCATGGTTCAAAGGAGCTCGATGAGCCGGTTGATGTCACTTTCGTTATTATAGATGTGTGGGGTTACTCGAAACCCATTGTCACGGAAACTCACATAGACCTGATTTTCTCTTAGGCGCGTTAAGAGTGGTTGCGTTTCTTTCTCGCCTTTGGGTGTAACCCTGAGCATGGCTGAGCGGCGTTGCGCTGATAAGTCGCTAACAATGCGAAATCTCATGGTATCAAGTCCTGAGACTAGTTGATCAAGGAGATTGAGGGTGTGGCAGTATATCTTCTCGACACCGATTTGTAGCAAGAATTCAAGGGATGCGTTCATTCCCATAATGTTAAGAAAGGAGGTGTGTTCGCCTACGTCATATCGGGCGGCGTTCTGCACATAAGAGAACTGGTATTCGTTGAGTTTGCTGAAATCTCGGGCGTTGATCATTCCCTGCCACGTGGGCATGGTTACGGATACCTCGTCTTGGCGCTTTTTGGGCAGGTACATGAAGGCTGTGCCATAGGGGCAAAGCATAAACTTGTATCCACTGGCAACGAGAGCATCTACAGGCGTTTTGGTTACGTCTACGGGAACGACTCCAATGCTTTGGGTGCAATCGAGGACTAACCAGGCTCCAACTTCATCACACTTGGTTTTCAATGAGTGGAGGTCCATAAGGTAGCCATTGGTCCAATGCGGATAGTCGATGGAGACGAGACGGACGCCAGGAGCAATCAGTTCTTCCAGTTGTTCCTGTGTCACAAGTTCTCCGGGTGCAGTCCATTCGACGAATTTTACTTGAACACCTTGAGATTG
>CAYFXY010000037.1:9989-10573 GCA_964347205.1 uncultured archaeon | reverse complement strand
TCCCTGGGCCAGAGTGTTCATTCCATACGATGTGCTGGTGGTGATAGCGATTTCTGCAGGATCGGCTCCGATCAATTGCGCACAGAGAGTACGCGTCTGATCTGGCACGTCAAACCACATATGATCCTGTAAACGCCAAGGCTCGGATTGTAGTTGGCTAGCTTCGCGGATTGCCGTTTGCGTTGAACGAGGTAATGGACCTTTAGTGGCGGCATCGAGATAGACTAAATCCCCAAAATCATTGAATTCAGCGCGTGGATTCATGACAAGTCACTTCCTTGACATTGATCGGTAGACTCCACAAATTCGAGTGGACATGATAACCCTTCAATATTTTTGTCCTCGCAGCTTCTATATTGGGAAGACGTTAAAACTGTTAGAGAGCCAATCCATGGTAATAGCTCTATTATCTGCGCTTCTGATGTTGGATTGTGCTATCTTGTCCGTTGATACTTATGTAGATTGGCTCTACTTTCTTTATCCTGATATTGTGCGTCGTTTTCGCTAGGATGTTTTTGTTGGTTTGGATCTTGAGCCGTTACACAAATTTTTAGGTCATTCATTCTTTGATTCATCCAATTCAG
>CAYFXY010000037.1:0-9979 GCA_964347205.1 uncultured archaeon | reverse complement strand
GCTAACCGTCGCAGATAAGGACTATCGCATCGAGGACATTTGCCTGGTCTGCCCGTACCAAATGGTTCGCTCCATTGGTGTTGACAGGTAAAACACCGAAACCATCGCATTGAGGGAAGTTCAAATGGCCCTCCTTCTATACGGAGCGCTTTTCCGTTTACTAGCGCATCCGCTATTTTAGCATGGGCGGTTTTTAGAATTCGGTGAAGTGTTGGTTGCGAAATCTTGAGTTGTTGTGCGGCTTCTTTTTGTGAAAGACCTAAGTGATCTTTGACACGAAGTGCTTCAAACTCGTCAATGTTGAGCACCACTTCAGCAATGGTTCCGATGGGGGCACCTCGGGGGTTATAGCACGTCACATTGGGTTCCGCGCGGACATACCTGCGCTTATGAGGTCTAGGCACATTATGAATATATATTCATAACTATAAATAAAAATATCCCTCCTTTAGCTACCAGCAGGACATAAGAAGAATAACCGCCTAACAGTCATCTACATTCAGTAATTTGGAGTGTGATATTGTGACGATTTCGGGTGGAGAAATACTGGCCCAAAGCCTAGCTAATGAACAGGTTAAATTCATTTTTGGTATCATCGGTGATCAATGGAATTCTTTCTTTGATGTGCTTGCCCGAAAGGGTGAACAACTCGGAATTGAATTCATAACTACGCGACATGAAGCCGCGGCAGCTCATATGGCTGATGCACATGCCCGAATAACAGGGAAGCCCGGAATTTGCCTAGGCACCGTGGGACCTGGTGCAGCGAATCTTGTCGGAGGAGTCTATGCCGCCTATGCTGATAGTGTCCCCATTGTCGTTCTTACCGCTCAGAACCAGAGATGGCGAATTTACCCGGATTCAGGGATGACACAGGGACTGGATCAACTCAATCTATTCAAATCAATTGTGAAGTGGAATGCCGTTGTGTGGAGCATTGACCGTATTCCCCACCTCGTCCAACAGGCATTTCGAATTGCCCTAGCAGGTCGACCAGGACCAGTTCACCTTGATATTCCCTCAGACATCTTATACGGAACGGTTGAGAACCCGCCACCCATTCATCCACCTCAACGGTACCGTATCACATCTCTTCCTACTGCTGATCCTACTCTGATCGGCCAGGCTGCTAAGCTGCTTCTTGAGGCGAAATTCCCTCTTATTCATGCGGGAACCGGTGTGTTGTGGGCTGGTGCGTCTGAAGAACTTGTCACGCTTGCTGAACATCTGTCTGCTGCTGTGTCTGTGAGCCCTGCAGCTCGGGGTGCCATTCCAGAGGACCATCCCCTGGCATTTGAGCCCGGCATTCAATCAGGCTCGTTTGCTCAAAATTGTGCAGATTTGGTGCTTTTGGTAGGAGGACGTCTAGGTGATCTTGATTTTTGGGGGAAACCCCCTGGCTGGAAACCACCGGACCAACAGAAACTCATTCAGATTGATATAGCCAGTGAGATGATTGGTGTCAATCGTGAAGTTGATTTGGCGTTAGTCGGGGATGCAAAAAGCACTCTTCAGTTTCTGGTTTCGGAGGTTAAACGCCGCAGCGAAGCTCACGCCCCCTCTGCCCTACTCAAACAATGTCAAACATCCCGCCAAAGCCTCTACCAATCCCAATTAGAACTTGCCTCTCAAGATAGCAAGGCTATTCATCCCCTTAGCCTTGTCAAAGAGGTTCGTGATTTCTTTGACCGGGATGCAATTACGTGCATTGATGGAGGCAATATTAATCTTTGGACTCTTCATCTTAATCGCGTGTTCGAACCGCGCACATATCTTTGCGCCAGTGATTCAGGGCATCTTGGTGCTGGCCTTCCATATGCAATTGGTGCCAAAATAGCAAATCCAGACCGCCAAGTATATCTCATAAGTGGTGACGGGTCATTCATGTTCAATATTCAAGAATTAGAAACTGCGGTTCGATGCAATGCCCCTGTTGTTGCGATAATCGCCAACGATCGACGATTTGGGATGATTGCGGGAGTTCAACATCTCCTTTTTGCAGATCGCTATTATCAAGTTGACTTTACCGATGTACGCTTTGATAAAGTGGCGGAAGCTATGGGCTGCTTTGGTGAACGTATCACGAAGGCGAATGAAATCCGACCTGCTCTCAAGCGGGCGCTAAAATCAAAGTTACCCGCTGTAATCGATGTTATCATTGACCGAGAAGCGAATTTGAACCCTCCCGAACTAGCCTTAGTTGGTTCAGTGTGGCTTGAAGGATGTACACCACCTCCCGTCGAGGAAGAGGAAAAGAAGGAAAAGAAAACCGTGACCGAAGTGGTTGCCAGTTAGCCATAAACTTGGACTAGGGATCGGACGATGTCTTGAACTTCAAGGTGCATTCAGGGCATGCAAAGAAAGTTACGCAGGTGCAGTTTTGTTAGAGTGATCATTTAATTGGGATGCGTTTTTGCATCTTCTTCTTGGGTATTCGAATTTCTAAGATTCCCTCATGAAACATGGCTTTGATTTGCTTGGAATCAGCATCCTTGGGGAGTGGAACTTTTTTGGCTAGATTTTGGAAACGAATTTGTCGTTGCACGGTTCCCCACCGTTCATAGTGAACTTCTTCGCGCATTTTTGCTTGAATGGCGATGTGGTCATCTACTATTGTAATTTCTACATCTTCCTTGTTGACTAGTGGTAGGTCTAAGGTTACAATATACTCTTTTTCTGTCTCTTGCACATCTCCAAGTGCTTCGAGACAGCATGAATCGCCATTCCAAAGGGCCCTAACCCGTGTTTGAAAGTCTCCCGGGGGTCCAAATAAGTCGTCAAACCGACGTTGAAGTGCTTTCACTGAATCTTCGAGCCGTTGGAGGGCGTCTTTTGGTTCTTCCTTTCGCTTTACTTTAGGCAAATTCATCTCCCTCCTATGAATAGAATGCTGGGATCTGAAATTCGTGTTCTTTGCCACTCGTTTGCATTGACGTAGTGGTTTGGCTCATCAGATCACGCACGCGAACACGTACTTCTTCTGCTCCTTCAATGAGCTTGTTGGTTGGTATGGCTATTTCAGTAAGTTTAGATAACACCTTGACTGTTTCTGCTGCGGCACCAGGATCTGGAATGTTCAAAAAGGATTGTGCCATCACATAAGTGACTGGAATCTTTTGACGTTGAGCTTCGAGCAAAATAATTGCATAGGTTCCGGCGACAATTCCCTCATCAAGAAACTTGATTTTCTTGTCCATGACGCGATCATATTCTGATTCGATAGTTGCCACGGCGTAGACTTCGGGGGTCTCAACTTGGGTTCGCATGGCCGGGGGCATTGCCGAGCCCCCTAATGCAGTAATAGATTTTGGTTCCAAGTCCTGGAGGTATTGGAGAATCGCGGTGGAGACGGGGCGCATCGCTTCAAGAGGAAGCGGGATCTCTGATACAATTAGCAAGAAGTCATCATTGGCATACAATTGAATTGGTGGTCGAGCTTTTCGATTGTGAATCACAGCTATGGGGGGCATCACCTCTGTGTCAATGTAGCCAACGAGACGCATTTGTAGGGCGTCAACTAAATGCATCCCTGCGATGGTGCCCACCAGTCCGGCATCTGGCAGTGCAATCACAGCATGTTTTTTACCCTTGGGTTGTTCAACCAACTCCACGATTTCGAAAAGAGTTTCTTGAACTACCATGACATCTTCTTCTTTCATAGCGACATCTGTGGATACCGGAGTGTAAAAAAACTTACGGGGGGAATAGAATTTGGTATTTAAATGGTAGCTCAAGGCAAATTCATCGGAGAACGCATTGTAGTAGAAGTGATTAATCTTGAAGAACCGGTGCGTTTCAAGTGGCGAAATCGGGAATATCATATTGTTAAGATTGAAGCCAGTAGTCGGCGGCTGGATCTCAAAAGTACTTGGTATCGGCGAAAGCATCGTGATTATTTCATTGTTCAAGTCGATTCGGGTGAATGGTTTGAAATTTACCGCCATCGTGTTCCGGGAAAACCTTACTGGGTGCTTACGCGTAAACTTTCTAGCCCCGATTGAGTTGTTGTATTGATTTCATCGCTTTTGAAAAATGATTATTTGCTGTGCGGGTGTCCACCGAACTGTTTGAGAATAGATAAATCCGTGTGGTTCTAAGTGTGTCGAAAACCATTCAGGGGTTCGCATGGGTGTTGGGCGTAGGGGTTGTTGTTCAATATGAAAAGCGACCCGCCCCTCGGGTTTTAGTATGCGATGGATTTCTTCAAACAAGGTTTCTGGTGTTTTCAGACTAGTGAGTAGACCCGTGACAACTGTCACTAACGTGAATGTGTTTGGGGCAAAGGGAAGCGGATTTTGGACATCATGGCAAAGAAAACGTACTCTTGAGCCAGTACCTTCAAGGCGGCACTGGCGTTGAGCTTCTTGTATCATCTCTTCTGACCAGTCAATGCCAACAATGTGCCCTGTGAATCCGCGTTGCCGTGCAATGAGGCGTGGGAAGTGTCCGGTCTGTGTTCCCAGATCTAAAATCTCCTCAGTGGAACGAATTTGAAGCCGCTTAATGAGATGCTCCCAGCGTTCCCAATCATCACGAACTTCAAAGGCTCCTGATCGACGATTATAGCCCCACCGCATTAATCCTCTTCGAAAATACCGTCCTTCTGTGGCTATGACAAAAATTACTACTGCAAGAATTGTGCCTGCGATTACTAGAAATAGAAAAAGCAACCACATCGTTCCCATCGAATAAGAAAAGGAGGAACCTTAATTGCTTTTAGGAAGAAGCATCAAAAGGTGTACATTATCAGGAGGGAAGCAAAATGGCCTTATCGCGAAGAAAGATTGGGAAAGTCGTGGGTGCTCTTGTACTCGTAATTAGTCTGTCAGTCGTGCTCTCAATACCGATTGATATCATTCCGCCTCTGGGGGGCCTCATCGATCCCTTTACGGGTATATGGACAGTCTATCAAGATGCTGACCATCCCCCCTTTGCCACGGTTCGTGTACCGGGCCTTTCTGAACAGGTTACAGTGATTCGTGATACTTGGGGGGTTCCCCATATTTATGCTGCGAATGAAAGAGATTTGTTTTTTGCATTTGGGTATGTCCAAGCCCAAGATCGCCTTTGGCAAATGGACATCGCTCGTCGCCAAGCACGCGGGCAGTTAGCTGAAATTTTGGGACCTGATTATATTGCTGCCGACATCTTTCTTCGCAGCATTGGCATGGAACGGGCTGCACAACTAACCTTTGAGCACCTTTACTCCTTAACCGATACTTACAATACAACTCTTCGGCGAAATTTCGAAGGCTTTGTGGATGGTATTAATTTTTACATCCATCAAATCGGATCCAATCTTCCCTTGGAATTCAAACTTCTCGATTATCGACCCCGACCGTGGACTACTTTCGATTCGCTCGCCATTGCTAGAATATTTGATTATGGGTTGTCTTGGACTACAAATGATCTGCAATTTGCCAATACTATTGCGGAATTGGGCAACGAGTCAGCCTGGGAACTCTTTCCACTCAATCCCCCACTCCAGATTCCAGTGGTTCCCGAATATGGAGACTCCTACATCCCCCTCCCATTTTCATCAAATATCAATTCTGATGAGGTTCCGGAATCATTACATCAAGCTATCAGTAACGTTGTTTCGTGGATTGATCAAATTGCTGATCCTCAGGGAATCTTATCTCAGTGGCAAGGGGACTTTATTGGCTCCAACAATTGGGCTATCAATAGTACTAAATCGGCAACGGGAAAACCCATTCTGTGTAATGACATGCACCTTTCTCGGGACGTTCCTGCAATCTGGTATCAAGCACATCTTGTGGCTGCTGATACCGGTCGCAACATCTATGGCTTTGTCCCTCCAGGTATTCCCCTCATTATAGCTGGGCATACTGAATATGTAGCCTGGGGGTTTACCAATGTTGGCGCTGATGTCATCGACTGGTATTACTACAATATCAATCCTGCAAACATGAATGAATATTGGTACGATGGCGCTTGGCACACCTTTGATGAAGAGATCACCTATATCGCAGTTAAGGGGGCTCCGGTGGTGCCCCATACGATTAGGCGAACCGTTCATGGTCCGGTGTTATCGGATGTGGGCATTACTTACAATGACTATATCTTAGCTCAGCGATGGAACGGTGCGGATCCCAGTTTTGAAATGATTGCCATAGATAAAATGACCATGGCCAGAAATTACACTGAATTCATTGAAGGGCAAAGGTTCTGGTGGACCATTTCACAAAACATCGTGTTTGCCGATATTTATGGCAACATTGCTATCCGGCCCACCGGGCATTGGCCTATTCGCAGCAATGGCTATGGTGGGCTCCCTCACAATGGCTCCGCGGGCGAAGGGGAGTGGATCGATTATGTCGACTTTGATGAACTCCCATTCTCTTTGAATCCCGCACGAGGTTATGTTGCGAGTGCCAACCAGCAAGCCGCTAGGTATGGCCCCTCCGCTTATCCATATTACATTCATCAAGGGTATGCTCCCGGTTATCCCGCACGCCGTATTATCCAACTCTTAGAAGCCGATGATGACATCTCGGTTGAGGACATGAAGCGCATTCAACTCGACGTTTTGGACACAGCTGCTCAAAGTTTTGTCCCCTATATTATTGATGCCTTTGATAACGCCAACGCTTCAATCACAAATGATCCGGAGCTCTCTGATGTGGTTGATGAATTGCGGACATGGAATTATACGATGCTAAAAGAATGGTCGGCTCCGACTATCTGGCGCGCATGGGTTGACTTTTACCAAGAAGCCGTATTTGCTGATGAATACCCTGCTGATCCGACGATTCGGGGCAGTATGCTTTGGCCTTCACCTGTAATTCTGGAGAATTTGACACGCTTTAATCCCACAGCTTCATGGTTCGATGATACCTCAACGTCGGGAACGACAGAATCGCGGGATGACATGATCATCCGGGCCCTGGTAGCGACTGTGGATCGCTTAGTGGACGAGGAAGGGGCTGATGTCAGTCAATGGACCTGGGATAAATTCCACTTTGTCGTTTATACTCACCTCGCTAGTGATGCTCTTGGGCATGGACCCTATCCTGCGGATGGGAGTGTAGTAACGGTTAATCCGTCGGGTGTAAACATGTGGGCCCGTGAAAATGGGGCTGCCCGTGGTGGAGCCAGTGAACGGCTAATCGTGGATTTCAATGATCCCATCCACGCCCATAGTGTGATTCCTGGCGGGCAGAGAGGGAATCCCCTTTCACGCCACTACAGTGATCAACTTCACGAACTCTTCCTCGTTGGGGGCTATCATATCGATTACCTTTATTTCAACATGGATGATTTGCCCGTTGAGGTGCGGGAATCGGTGCTCATATTCCTGGGGTGATAAAAGATGTCAACTGCGAAACGAATCTACAACGCTTTTGAGCCACTGAATCTGTTGAAAACCTTTCTCCTGCTCCTGGTATTGACCGTTCTTTTCCTGTATCTGCTTAGTTGGCCTGGGTGCCTTCTTGCAGCTGCGATTGGTGGGTTCTTCATCCGACGGTACTCTCGTGCAGCTTTTGTGGGGTTCCTGGGTGGGATTAGCGCTTGGGGAATTTTGGTGGGGATACATGCGGGTTTTGGTGGCATAGTCGTGCTCGATCTCTTTGGAGCTCTTGCGGGGCTTGAAGGATTGGGTTCTGCACTTGCGGTGATTATTATCCTGATTGGTGGGCTTCTCGGGATTGCTGGGAGTCTTTTGGGGAATGCCATATTTGGTTTCGTTGAACACTTTTTCATTGAAACCCCCGAGTCGGCCGAATAGCTGCGATCCTTTGATTTGAACACTTCAAGGATTCAGAGTGAGGGCTAGAACTATATAGCAGGAAATAAATTTGAGGAAAAACACTGCATGATTTACTGGTATCCCCCAAACCCTTAAAATGTCCAATTATATTTGTGGCGCAGAAAATCGTGCACGAGGACCGTTCTTCATGAAACAGCTGGTTCATAATGGCATTCGAGTCATCGCACTTCCTGATCCCACGGGTATGGTGCTGGCTATTCGTGGGGAAGAAATCGAGCTGGATGCTTTGCAAGAGCAAATGGCGATGATGTTTGTGGCCAAGCGTCATCTTGGGTATTGGGAAGATCAGGTGTTTGTCCGAAATTTCTTGAAGGATTTCAGCAAGGTGCTCGGTCTCAAACCGGCTCTAACACCGCATGAGGTGAATTTAGAGGTGCTCTTTCGCCAGGGAATCGCGCGGCGAGAAGCTGAACAAGCACAGAAGGAAGCTTTGACCAAAGAGGACCGTAAAGCGCTTGCGGCTGCCCGGAAAGCACAACGTGAAGCGCTTCGCGATCATTATGGATATGCTGAAATTGATGGCGAACGGGTTGAAATCTCGAATTGGACAGCGGAACCTAGTTGTATCTTCATGGGTCGGGGGAAACATCCGCTACGGGGCAAATGGAAACCCGGTCCAGCAGAGAAAGATATTATGTTGAATCTTAGCCCGGATGCAGCGTTACCGGATGGGAACTGGGCGGGACGTATTTGGCAACCGGACAGTCTTTGGATCGCTCGATGGGAGGACAAGCTTTCAGGCAAAATGAAATATGTGTGGGTTTCAGATACGGCTGCAATCAAACAGGAACGCGAGGTGCACAAATTTGTACTCGCACAACAACTTGCTCAGCGGATAACAGATGTCCGCGAAGCGATTCAATCTGGGATGAAGGCGGCTGAGCCACGGCAGCGGCAAATTGCTACAGCCGCGTATTTAATTGATGTATTGAGCCTTCGAGTGGGTGATGAAAAAGATCCGGATGAAGCTGATACCGTAGGAGCTACGACCCTCCGACCTGAACATGTAACGATTAAAGAAAAGGGAACGGTAGATTTTAGTTTCTTGGGGAAAGACTCCGTGGAGTGGAATAAAACAGCTCAGCTTCCTGAAGCTGTGGTCACCGAGCTTCGAATTCTCATTGAGAATGCCCGGACACCCAATCGCACCATTCGGGGAAGTCGGCGGCATCCCAGTCGTGATAAGCCCCAACTGTTCCCAGATGTTCGGAGTAGAAATGTTAACGAGTTTCTTAGTAAGATCATGCCCGAGTTGACCGCCAAAGTCTTTCGAACCTATCATGCCAGTAGTACTGTTCGAAAGTATCTTCGAAGTACCAAAGTCAAGGCGACGGATCCGGATTGGCTGAAGAAATATCATGCAAAACAAGCCAACCTCAATGCTGCTATTGTATGTAATCATACCAAACAGGAACCCAAAGGGTGGGCGAATCGTGCGAAACGGTTCCGGGATCGGCGTCGCCTTGCCGATGATCGGATTTCTAAGGCGGTGGTTAATCTCGAAAAACGACAAATTCGCCTTAAAGAGTTGAAGGCTAAACAAAAAGCGAAACTAGCCCAATTAGAAGATCAAGGCAAACCCATTCCAAGGGGTAAAAATAGTCCTTATGCCTCATCAATTTCCACGGCTCGGCGCAGTGTGAATACCGCGAAAGAACGCGTCGCCCGTGCTAAAGATGCAAAAGCGAAGTTGAAATCTCAAATTGAGCTTGCGAGAAGCACCCGAACTTGGAATCTAGGCACGAGTCTCAAATCGTATATTGATCCCCGTATCTATCGCGATTGGTGCCACCACATTGACTATGATTGGAAAGTCCTCTATCCGAAAACACTTCAACGAAAATTTGCCTGGGTAGACGAAGAATAAGATACTCCCAACCGGTTACCGGAATCTGGAGTGTTATTTTGTTAATTTTTGAATTCGTTTCTGAAATCGTTCGGCTGCCTTGGCGGGGTCTTTCGCTTTAGTGATACCTCCCCCAACAATAACGATCTCAACAGGATAGGCAAGCACTTGTGCGAGATCCGCGACGCGGAGTCCCCCTGCCACTGCCAGGCTAGGGTGTCCTCGTAATCGTGCCACCGATTCTAACTCCGATAAAGGTGCGCGTCGTGATACTCTGCGATCTAACCCGCTATGAACGCAGGCATAATGAATCTCAGTGCCTTTGTAAGCTAAGCCGATAA
>CAYFXY010000036.1:22731-23716 GCA_964347205.1 uncultured archaeon | reverse complement strand
TGCAATTTTCAATTCATTACGAGGTAATTGGTCTAAAATAAGTTTGATTTCTCTTAATGATCCAATTGAAATCCAGAGATTGTAGCCATCTTTGATAGCTTGATTGATAATTTTGGCATATTCAAGATTTTTTACGCCATTACATACGATTAGACGATGTTTTGCATCTAGAAGGTGTTTTAAGGCAATAATAAGTTCAAATTTAGTTCCAACCTCAAGTCCATAATTCGGATATTGATGTAGAATTCGATTAAGTACAGATGATTTCGGATTGACCTTTAGCGGGTATACGGAATGAAACTGTCCCTGATATCCTTGCTCGATTATGATTTCCGTGAAGATATGTGATACTTTATCAATCTGAGAATCAATGAGCTGAGGTATCCGAAGGTTAAAGGAGTTGATCGGCGAATAGCCCTTTTGCTGTGCTTCTTTAACTACGCTGTGAATTACATCTTTTAGAGCAATTTGGTTTTCTCTCATGAAGAGGCAGAGGTTCCCCTTTGAGTCAATGTCAAGGAAATGTAAATCCTCTTTTGCTACACCGTAAACAAGTCGCGAATCATCTAGTGTCCATTTCACTTCTATCACCATCTAATTTTTATACTGTGCATTGTATAAAAGATTCTTCAGCCTGATACCAACCTTAAGTTCAAAAAGGAACTAGAAAAGCATCTTCAAATCATGAGTGCGTCAAGTTTTTCACGAATCCCTGGGTATTTCGGGTTAATCTTTTGTGCACGGCGTAGATATTCTATTGCTTTCCTCTTTCGACCCACTTTTTCGAAGGTTAATCCTAAATGATAACATGCTTCAACAAATTCTGGATCCAAGAATAAAGCTTGTTCAAAACTGCCTACAGCTTCGTCTAATCGATCCATAGCAACCATTCGAGCGCCTTTGTTGAACCAAGCAATAGCAAAGGATGGGTCGATTTGGATGGCTCGTTCAAAGCATTCTAATGCCTCTGTTTGGCGGTCCAGTT
>CAYFXY010000036.1:20334-22712 GCA_964347205.1 uncultured archaeon | reverse complement strand
CCTCTATTGTTCCAAGCTGCAGCGAAACCAGGCTCAAGATGAGTAGCGTTCTCGAAGCATTCAAGGGCTTCTTGTGACATTCCCAGTTTACTTAATGCACTGCCCTTGCTATTCCAAGCACGAGCATAATCTGGTGCTAACCCAATTGCTTTATCAAAACTTTCGATGGCAGGTTGATATCGTTTTAGTTGAAGTAGTACAACACCTCGATTGTACCATGCATTAATTCGATGAGGTTCAGCTTCGATAATTTCGTCAAAGCATTGAAGTGCTTTCTTGTATTTTCGTCGACGAGTAAGTTCGACTCCTTTTTGAAAAAGCTTATTGATATTGGCTTGGTCTGGAGTCGTTCGACTTGACACCGGCAATCCTCCCATAAGTCGGTCATATTCTGTGTTTACAGGCTAAAGGCTTTTGGATTATCAGGAGTTAGGCTTAAATTAATTCAAGTAGTTTTTTTGAGTAATACTTCTAAGTCGTGTCGTGTAGCTTTAATTAAGCGAGTACAACCAATGTCTTGGACGTTGAGCGCTCCTGCGGCATTTCCCCATTGTGCGGCACGGATAATATCATTATTATTAATATAACTGGCAAGAAAGGCTCCTGCAAAACTGTCACCTGCCCCGGTTACTTCAATTTCATCTACATGATAACTTGGAACATGATGGATTTTCCCGTGATGATATACCATACAGCCTTTGGAACCCTGAGTAACTACTACTATGGGAACTCTTTTACCTAAACGTGTGATAGCTTCAGTCTCATTGGAAACTCCTGAAAGGAATGTCGCTTCTTTTGTATTAAGAAACAGGATATCAAGATAGGAGAGTTGGGGAATGATTTTATCCCGAAGTGTTTGAGCTTGATGGAATATTGTTGACATACTTAGTAATTGATCTTTCTTATGAATTCGACGAATAAGAGCTCGTTGCAAATATGGAGGGAGTATGCCCAAATGAACAACCCGAGCATTCTTTGCTAATTTAGAAAAATGCTGAAAGGAAAGCTGATTCCCAACTCCAAAGTGCATTCTATAATTCGTCATAGTTCCGTCTTGTGCAAAATCAGCCCAGAAATGTGAATTACGTCCTTTTCGATGAATGACTCCAGAGAGATCAACGCCTTTATCTTCAAGAATTTGTTTAAATTTCGGGGGGAAGTCATCACCAATAGCTGAAACCACAGAGACTCGGCATTCCATTGTAGACGCAGCAAGAGCGACATGAGCTGCAGAACCTCCTAATACTGGAGGGTGTGGGGTTCCTTGAATAGAAAGTTCATCAATTGCCAATTTTCCTGCAACAACAAGATCAATGGTCACAAGTATGCGAACCACAAGTCTGCGTATAATAGCTTTACCAATGATTGAGGAAAGCCTTGACTTTTGTGTTCTAGATTTCGATTAGTTGTGAAAGGCTGTCGAAACTTGAACTCAGTAGAGACCCACAAAATGGTAAAATAAAAGCAATTTCCTATCACTCACCTAAAGAAACCTCGAGGATAACCGTATGAACATCGCTGTATTGGGCTCAGGAAACGGGGGCTGTGCTGTTGCATTCGACTGTGCGACCTATGGCCATCAGGTTAGATTATTTGATTTTAAACAATTCCCGGATAATATTAAGGCTATCCAAAATAACGGAGGTATTCATTGCAGGGGCGAACTTGAAGGATTTCAACCTATGGTCTATGTCGGACACGAGATTGAAAAAGCATTGAATGGAGCTGATATCATATATGCCGTTGGTCCAGCTTACAGCACAAGACCATTTGCTGAAGCCTGTAAGCCATATCTTAAGAAAGGGCAGATCGTGATCGTGTGCCCAAGTTCTTGCGGTGGTAGTGTTGAATTTGAAAACGGCGCAGGATTGGATCTTCGGGATGCTGACATTATTGTTGCAGAGACTTCGACACTTCCCTATGCCGTAAGACTGCTTGAACCTGGCAAGATTAGGGTTTTTAACAAACTCAAAGGAGGATTGTTCCTGGCAGCAGTTCCAGCAAAATATACCAATTTTGTGTTAGAGCAGGTACGCGATGTTTATCCGAGGATAAGCAGAGCAAAGAACATTCTACAGACCAGCCTACAGAACGGCAACCCGGTCATCCACCCCGCCATTACTCTCATGAATGTCGCACTAATTGAACGGACTAGGGGTAATTTTAATTTTTATCACGAGGGCGTCACTCCTGCGGTTGGAAGGCTGATCGAAGGGGTTGATAGAGAACGAATGGCCATCGGTAAAAAATTGGGCGTGGACGTTATTCCTGATCCGGAATTAGGTGTCCTTCAAGGCTATATGATAGAAGCCACGTATGACAACGGATTTATCACAGCGCCGGGATTCGAGGGGATTAAAGCCCAGAGTAGTCTGGAT
>CAYFXY010000036.1:17228-20243 GCA_964347205.1 uncultured archaeon | reverse complement strand
CAGGGTGGCGACACCGGTTATATCGGCTGTAATTACAATAGTGTCCCTGTTGATGAATCGAGACTATTTAGGTGAAGCCAAGCGTACAATGGAAACTTTAGGACTTTCCAAGTACACGGCAAAAGAATTGAAGACACTGTTGTCGTAAAAAAAATTGCAGATGAAGCAAAACGTTTCAGCTCTTAGCAATTGACATTCCTATATTCTTAGTTGTATTCTTGATTGAGTATTTACTCAAGCGTTGGGGGGTTGCTTCTCCTGGGTTCGCCGGCAGTTCTCTCGGTTGAGAACCATGCACGTAGAAACTGAATGATTTTTTAAAAATAATCAAGTAAACCATACACCCCAGTTCATGTCGCACAAAGTGATTGCGTTTCGGTTCAACTAGGGTTTTCTGTAATTGTTGCTCAACTCAGTCAATCTTAAATTCCTGTATTACCTTCGGCTTTTAGAGAACTAGATTAATGCACTTTGGTGATTGTTTATGCCGATTGGTAATTGGTACATACCCGAAGGCAAACTCGAAAAGGAATTAACAGCCCTTATTCCTGGTGAAGATACTATCATCTACACCACAACTATTCATGTAGAAACTGGGGATGAACTTAAGGGACATGTAATCAAAGTTGGACAACTCGTGATTACTAATCGAGGAGTGGCCTTTTTTGCAAAGCGTAAGGGTTTGACCGGGGGGCTAATTTCATTTCGTGGCGGTCCCATAAGTGAATATATTCGATATGACCAAATCGAGCACATTGATAGTCGCGGAGATCGCGTAATTATTCACATCAGTCCACCTATTGATGCAGAAGACAAACAAGAAAAATGGTATGAATTAGTCGTCCAGCAATCCAAACCATTTGAAAAGAAAAAAGGCTTTTCAGAGCGCAAAAAGCAATTTAGCTCCGTTCTCGAGCATGCTATGTATCGGTACCGAACCGGTCAAGCGCGTCCCGATCTTCCAAGAACGAAAAAACGGGGGATTCCTGCTGCAACTTCCGTTCGAGCAACGCCCAAACCACAAGTGCGTCGCCGCGTCATGTATTGTCCCAAATGTGGGGCTTTCCTAGAGGATCCAGAAGCATTTTGCGAAAGTTGTGGAACACCTTTAAATTTCGTAGAATAATGAATTTTAAGGGATCCGTCCACGAACTCGATCGATTGCGTACAGAGCAATTCGTTCAAAAACTGTTTCGATATTGTCTCCTTCCTTCGCACTTGTTTCAATGAATTCGGCTCCGAGTTGGCGACCCATCCCAACTCCTTCTTTTTCATCGACGATTCGTTCATCCTTTAGGTCAATTTTATTTCCTATACAGATTTTGAGTGCTTGATTCGCATGACGATCAACTTGACGTGCCCAAGTTGGGAGGTTATCAAAGCTTTCTCGATTGGTGACATCATAAACTAATAAGGCTCCAATTGAACCGATGAAATAGCGTTCGACAAGATTTCGGAATCTTTCCTGACCTGCTGTATCATAAATCAATAAAGCAATTCGTCGGCCTTCGACGGTTACCAATTTCCGGAATATATCAGTCCCAATTGTGGCTTTGTATGAGGATTCAAAAGATCCAGTCACATACCGTCCGGCAATGCTGGTTTTCCCAACTGCGGCGTCACCAACGGCAATTACCTTCAACGAAACATCCGCGTCATCAATACCGCTACTCAATTCTAACTCATCCCCACAGGCGAAGGATTTCAAAATTGCCTATACATTTAGGCTATAAGAAGTTTTCACACCTTCCGCGTATAATTAATTAAGAAGCTTAATGGTAAAGACGATAAAGGTTAACGCAATCTACACCATGTATGAAGTTGAACTTAAGGCATTGCACAATGCAAAGCATTGGTGTGTTATTGGCATTTACGAGCGCGAAAAGTCGGTATAATCCTTCAGATTTTGCATTTTCAAAGAGCTTTACCATTAGTTGCTTTCTTAAGGTTTTGTTTTGAAAGTCATCGCTTACAAGAATGGAAACTTCTACTGTACTTGAATTTGTATCAATGAAATACCAACAATCACCGATAATTTCTGAGGTTCCACTTTCGTTATTATATTCCGCTACAAGGCAAAGGTTCCCTGTGTCGATGCAACCTTTTTATGAATCCTAACCAATCTCGGGCAGCGGTTTATCCAAATCGCTTTCGGAGTGAATCCTCCGTAGAGCGGTTGTACAAATCTTCAAGACGGTTGTATTCGTCAAAAAAATGAGGGAACGGATTTGAACGCAACGCCCACTACTGAGTTGGGCTTGACATTCAAATTCTGGAGGACACATTCCACCCAAATGAAACCCTCAGAGGGTAATCTTGGATTATTGGGTAGTTAGGTCAATTAAACAATACTGTTTGGTCATGGCTATTATAATGAAATGGATTTTCGAATATTCAATTACTCCTTGGGAATCCGAAAGTTTCTTGTGAATAATTCTTTGATAGAGACATTAGGGTGCAGAAAATGGATGTCAAAGAGGCTATAAGTAAACGTCGTGCTTACCGTGCATTAACTCCTATTGAAATAACAGATAAAATGATTAATGAACTTGCAAGAAGTGCTCAACTAGCTCCTTCATGTTTCAATAATCAACCATGGCGATTTGTATTTGTCAAGTCGCCTGATATGCTTTCGAAATTATTTCAGGTAATGTCGCCAAATAATCAGTGGGTTAAAGCCGCATCGTTACTTATTATTGTCTTTTCTGAAAAGACCCTTGATTGCTTATTGCCCGGTCGTGAATATTACCTCTTTGATACAGGAATGGCAACAGCTTTGTTAATTCTTCGAGCAACAGAAATGGATCTAGTTGCTCATCCGATCGCAGGCTTTGATGAATTGAAAATAAAAGAGATACTTAAGATTCCAGATGAGATGACAGCTATTACAGTTTTAGTGGTAGGGAAACATTCGAATATTCCGACTGAATTCATGACTGAAAAACAAGTGATTGTTGAAAAGCAGCGGCCACGACGCCAAACTCTTAGTGAATTCATAACTATCGTTTAGCGGGC
>CAYFXY010000036.1:11606-17211 GCA_964347205.1 uncultured archaeon | reverse complement strand
TCTGACAAAGGGGTATTCGATCATTTTGTGTTACCTCCTCTAGGTAGGGAAGACCTGCTACCAATTCATATGGTGCAATGATTCCCCCATTCTGCAACACATCTTCAATTGATCGTCCGAATGCGGTTTTTAAATTCGGGTCACGGAATATTTGTGGGCGCTGTGTTGATCCAGTATTTACTGGATATTGGAGTAAGGCTATTGCAAGTATCACTGTGGGCCAACCAGTCAAATGTTGCATCGCTGTAAATCCATTTGGACTTCCCACTGGAATATCATCATGTAACACAACAATTTCAGTAGCAAAGGGCTTTTCATTAATTTCTGCTTGTGCCCAGACTCGAAGAAGAATCATATCTGGGTATCCTGAGATTTCAGGATCAGATATCCTCGTTTTCCAGTTTTCAAGAATGGAATTCAATTCACCTGTGACTTTGAGATTCTTCCACGTATCAAAATGAGGAAAAAAGCGAAGGGATTTGTATTCTAGATTTTTGACTGTTTTAATGAACTGAGGATCAAAGCACATCCGTGATGTGCCATCAGCTGTCGGTCGAGCTTCTAGCTGTGATAAGTAAATGTGTTCTCCCCGTTTGCTAATAAATTCTGGTTGAATGTGATCCATAAGGGGTTTTGTAAGATTTGGACCTGTAATCGAAAATGGAGATATGCCAAAGGGTAGGTGAGTATCACTTGGTAATTCCCAATATTCCGGATGTGTAAAGGTGGATGGTTTTACTAAGTTTCCATCACGGAGCCCATAAGCAGTTCTTTCATATTCAAATGCTAAACCTTCTGGGGAAAAAGTTGGTCCATAATGGAGATTCCCTCCTTTTGAAGTGTGTTGAGGTAATCCCCCGACCCGCATTTGTAATGAATAGATTTTCTTTGTGGAGGTTTCTTGAATTGCGTGTTCATACATACTCACGGCGAGTATATTCGCCAAACCTGGAGCTAATCCACTTTCTTGAATAATTCGAGCTTTCTCATGATTCTTGAATATCACTGAATCTAGAATTTTCAGGTCATTCATGGGGGGAAGGTTTTGACCTAAATCAATGTAATCACACCCGAGTTCACGTGCGAGTTGAATGTAGATTTGTTGGGCAAAATATGTAGCTGCATTTATTATCAGCAGGGGTTGGCTATGAGTAACAGGCTTTCGTAAAATTGCTTTAGCTTTCATCAAAGCTCCTGGAAATTTTCGAGACTCTTCTTGCAGCCTTATTAGTTGTGAAAAATCAGTGTTGGTACTCAAATCTCTAAGTGAGTGAACAGATCCTTTCAATCCGCTTTCACGAAGATCATTTAGACACTGCTGTTCAAATTCCTCATAGGGGTCGAATATCCATAACTCAATGTGAAAGTTTTGAAACTGTTGTTCTTTTAGAAGCATGCGGCATATGCCGCGTCCCATTCGACCACAACCGACAAGAAGTACAGATTTCTTCTCCATATTGAGACAAGCTCCGAATGTGACAGGGCTTCGCTTATTCCATTTTTGCTAGTTCATAGGTAATTCGAATTGTACCTTTACCCTTGCTTTTTCGCTTTGTGATTTTTAACCCTACTAATTCACCAGTTGATCTGACATGTGTCCCCGCACAGGGATAAGCATCGTAATTCTTCACACAGATTAACCTAACATTTTTCACCGAAATTGGTAGTTTCGTTAAATCAGATCTATTAGGTCCCATTCGGACTTCAAGTTCTTTTCTTGAAATAATTTCGACTATGACGGGTTTATCTTGTTTAATAATCTCATTAGCAGTGTCTTCTATACTGGGCAAGTCTGAGGATTTGAATGTAGCAGGTGCAAAGTCAATATGAGAGTATTCCTCACGAATTTGGTTACCCGCCGTCTGGGCGCCAAATCTGTCATAAACGATTCGACTCACTATGTGTTGAGCTGTATGCATTCGCATATGGGTATAGCGACGATTCCAGTCAAGCCGCATATACACCTCATCACCAACAGTGGGTATAAGTCCCTTCAGATGATGGATAAGCCGATTACCTTGTTTCGCCACGTGGGTAACAGCTGTCGTCCCTTTAGGGGTATCTAATCGACCTGTATCTGAGGGTTGGCCTCCACCCTTGGGATAAAAAATCGTTTCTGCTAAAATAACACTGTCACCATTGACTTCGATGACTGAAGTTGCAGCTTCACGAAGATAAGCATCTTGTAAAAACAAAAGTTCAGTTTTGACCAATATAATCATCTTTCATACATCGGGTCTTAAGGATTCACTTATTACTCAATAGACCGATAAAATTTACGTCCCGAAACTTGGTTGGGGGTTATCAGAATAATGCGAACTGCTTTCAACTCAGTATCTCGATTCCGTCCTGGCTTGTTCATATAACTCTCGAAATCTTCCGGAACACGATATTTATTGATGTATAATTGAAGGTATGGAATCATCTCTTCTGGCTTTTTTAGGATTTTAGCTGTTCCATGCATAATGATGCTTTTGTACATCGATGCATCGGATAATGTTTCATCCACCTCAAAACAGACATTTGGATTAGTACTTAATGCCTGAATCTTGTTTCCTTCGTTACAGGAGAGTATAGCAATTTCTCCATTATGATAGACATACCCAACTGGTACTATATAGGGACCAGTTGACGTGGATAGGCCAAGGCGTCCTGTTCGTGCACAGGCAAGGAATTGGTCAATCTCATTTTGTGACATCGTTTGTTTATTTTTCGACATTAGATTTTGAAACCTCCTGTTCATTTTTCGAGTTTTCGAATTAATAAATAACAAAACAATCACCTCAGATATAAGTAAGAAGATATCGAAATATGACTCATCTTCGTGAGGTGTCAGTGATGGATCCAATCGACAAGAGAATACTGTGGGAACTTCATGAAAACTGTCGAGTCTCTTATCAGACCTTGTCTGATATCTTTGGTATTTCTGCTAATGCGGTAAAGAAGCGAGTAGCCAAGCTTATTGACACAGGTGTTATTTACAACTTTTCTGCTATGCTTACGTTAGAGTTTTTGAATTCGGAGGTCCTCTATGGGTTGGTTTATACTGATGGATATGAAGACGAAGATGATTTTATTCAAAATCTTGGAAATAATCCCATGATACATGTAGTGGGTTCTATTGCCAGTAGTGGAGGCGGGGCCTACAATTTCTTTGCTCAATATATTGGTTCAAAAGGACTATCTGAGCTTGGACGATTCATCAGGACTCGTGATCATGTAACAAAGACAGAGTTGTTTCCACTTTTGATTCCGAAAGATCACCGCGGTGTTCAACCGATTCCGATACGGGGGAAAAAGGAACCAGGTCCATTTTCTCGGATAGAATTGAAGATCCTGCGTTGGTTGGTTGAGGATCCTCGAATGTCTATTAGTGATGTTGCTCACCATACTGGGTTAACTGCTCGTCGAGTGGGACGAACGATACAACAACTCATGGATAAGGGTGTCATGTTCTCTGTTCGCTGGAACTTAAGTGCTGGCGGATATGACTTGATTATGATTCGAGTTCTCGTTGATGAAAAGAAGAAACCAGTCACTGAAGTTGCAGAATGGGTGAGAAAAGAGTTTCCAAATGAGTTTTGGCTTCCATATGTTTCAGCAGATGAACCAATGATTTTTCTGAGTTTTGTGGTTGAAAACATGCAGGATGCTCAACGCATTGCTAAAACTCTTAAGAAAGCAAATTTTGTAAAATCAACGGTCGTTTCTGTTCGTTTCTCTGAAACAAAGTTTCCTTGGTTTGGAAATTTGAAACTAATTGAATTAATCAAAAAGGCAGGATTCTACGAATAACATCAGAGGTAAGATGCCATGATTTGGGTCATAATGATTCAGTGGCTCTTGATTGGCTTTATCATATTTGTTTTTTTATTTTGCGGGGTGATTCGTCTTATTCGACGATATTATCCTTTTCCAATTCCTGCGTTCCTGACGTTGGTCATCGATAATCCCATACGACGTCGCCTAATTCAGAAGCCTAATGTGGTTGCTGACCGACTTCAGTTAGAACCGGGGATGATTGTAGTGGAGATTGGCCCAGGTAAGGGAAGTTATACGATTGCTATTGCTGAACGGATTCAGCCGTCTGGAAAGGTTTTCGCGGTTGATATCTCTAAATTAGTCATTCACCGACTGCAAAATCGAATCGAAAAAGAGGAAATCAAGAATATCATTCCGAAAATCGAGAATGCTTATGCATTTTCCTTTGATGATGCCAGTATTGACCGGGTTATTGCAATAGCGTGTCTCGCTGAAATTCCTGAACCTGAGAAAGTGCTACGAGAAATCCATCGGATCCTGAAACCAAATGGGTTAGTCTCAATCAGTGAATTGGCTCCAGATCCAGATTATCCTCGACGTAAAACCGTGAAACGATGGATGGCTGATGCTGGTTTTGTTGTACAAAGTGAATATGGTAATTGGTTTGTGTATCAAATAAATTTCATAAAATCTCGGCAATGAAGCAGACCAGTGATCTTTCACTAATTAATTTTGTTAAGGATTGTTAGTGCTTTATCAATATCCTGGGGTGTATTATATAGGTGGGGTGAAAAGCGAAGGAGTCCTTCACGATAAGAGATGAATACTTTTTCTTTTTGCAGGGTTTTGAAAATGATTTTGTTTCGTTCAGCCTTAATGTGACTAATCACAAATATCAGGGAACGTTCGTTCCCGAACGTTGGGCTATGAATTAGGTATTTTTTTCGGTTTAAGCCTTCAAAAAAGCGATCAACTAAATTCATATTGTAATGATAAATTTTGGAAATTCCCTGTTTAGTGATGTATTTGATCGATTCGGTCCAAGGAATAAAGTTGAAAAGATTAGCAGTTCCGAAGACATCATATTGAGCTGCTCCGATGTCAGCAAGTACCTGATAGTGACGAAGGTCATCCATTTCACGGTCTCCCTGCATTGAAATCCAATAGGTCTGATTATAGTCAAGAGCAGAGATATGCTCAAGTTTCATCCATGTAAAACCCGTTGCATAGGGACCGCATAACCATTTGTACCCGGTACAGGTTATTCCATCAACTGGAATGTTCGACACATTGAATGGAATTGCGCCCAAACCTTGAGTGACATTAAGAAGGAACAAAATATCATGTTTCCTGCACTCAGTTCCAATCGTATGAGCATCTAACTTATTGCCTGTAAAAGAATCAACCCAGGTGGCACATAAAATACGAGTTGAATTTGTAATAGCCGATTTCACATCACTAGATTTAAGGAAATCTCTCCGTGGTTGAATTTCTCGAACAATGATGCCTTTCTTACGAAGGTAAAGCCATGGAAGAATCGTAGCTGGGAAATCACCTTTGACTAGTAGGACCTCATCGCCCTTTTCAAGCGGGATACCATTGGCCCAAAGATGCAATCCATATGAAGCGCTATTTCCTAAGATGATTTCTTCACGGGATGCTCCGATAAATTTTCCTAATACAGTTTTTAGAGTGGCTGGGACTTGTTTGAAAAGATCTTCACTCAATTGATGAGGGGTAAGATTCCATTTGATAATTTTTTGGGCTGCTTTGTAGGCACTTCTTGGCATGGCTCCAATACTCGAACCATTAATCCATACATTTCCTCGAAATGGACCAAAAT
>CAYFXY010000036.1:8438-11596 GCA_964347205.1 uncultured archaeon | reverse complement strand
GTCATTTTCATATCACTATCATAGCATTAAATGTATGACCTTAAGGTTTCTTACAGGGTCATTAAAGCAGTTTTAGTTTTGGAAAGACTTGAGGTCTTAAAGCTTTAGCGCGGTTAAAGCAAGGGACAATGAAAACAAATAATATTAGAATTTACCTAAACGGACGATTTGTGGACTTGATCAATGAACTCGCTCAATAATTCCTCGAGCCTCTAAATCTAATTTTACAGTGATAAAATACCAGGAAATTGATCCCAAGAACTTACCTGCGAGTCTTACTTTGATTTTTGTGCTCAGCTCTTTCAAGGGTAGTGGTTCCTTTTACATTAACGATTCAAGAATTGCTGTTTTCATTTGTTCATACTTTACTTCTCAATGTTTACACCTGCTTTACCTTGAGGATGCAAAGTCATTATTCGTTGAGTCATGAAACTAACCAAAGTTGGCGAATTAATAAAATAATATCTGTATTTTCTACTGGACACCATTTAGGAATCGCAAATACTTGAATAGTGAAAGCTTGAAAGCTAATAATAAATTCTGCCCCCATTACTAAATCTGGGCTAGTGCAGAAAAGAGTGTCTTAACAATTTCACGGTTCACCTTGGTATCGTAAATAGGGGCATTCAATACAAATTTCTAGATAAATTATTTTCTTTTTTGGGTTAACCATCTCCCATATCATACTCCTTCTGAAATATATTCCACTTGTGATGTGACCATTCTTTTATTATGATTGATTGTGCTGTTCAACTAAATGTTAGTCCGGTTAGTTTTTATTATGCGATTCTACCATCAGCGATAACAAAGAAAGGAAGCCTGATCTATGCCTAGTCTATTAGATCCAATTAAAGTGAAAGGAGTTTTTTTCAAAAACCGCTTAGTCCTTCCACCAATGCAAGGTGGTCATGCGACGGTGGAAGGTGGGGTGACTGAAAGACTCATTGAGTTTTATGAAAAACGTGCGGAAGCACTTGGACTTATCATTGTAGAACATAGTTATGTTAATTTGAATGGACAAAATCATAAAAGGCAATTAGGAATTTATGATGATCACCTTGTGCCTGGATTGAAGGAGCTAGTAAAAAGGGTTCAACCATTTAATACCAGAATAGTGCTACAATTGAATCATGCTGGGTTCAAAGCGCCCTCAACCCTAGGATTTGAAACAGTCTCTGCTTCTGCACAAGAAGGAGCACGTGAACTCAGGGTTGAAGAAATAAAAATGCTGCCATATACTTTTGGTCGTGCGGCAGAACGGGCGATGAATGCGGGGTTTGATGGCGTTGAAATTCATGGAGCTCATGGCTTCTTATTAAACCAATTTTATTCTCCACTTACCAATCTCAGAACAGATGATTATGGTGGAAGTTTTCAAAACCGAATTCGATTACCTCTTGAAGTTGTGCGAGAAGTCAGAAAGCGTGTAGGAACACGACTTCTTCTTTATCGCTTGGGATCTGTTGATTTATCCATGATGGGTACCCAAATCGAAGATTCCCAAAAATTCGGAAAGTCACTAATCCAAGCAGGTGTAGACATCCTTGATATCTCTGGTGGAATGTGTGGTAGCTCTCCTCCAGCACTTGCCGGTATTGAGGGGTATTTCATCCCCCAGGCCCACGCGATAAAGAATGTCGTAGATGTTCCGGTAATTGGGGTAGGTGGTGTTAACACGCCCCAGTATGCAGACCAAGTAATTCGCAAAAATAAAGTCGATTTCATTGCGGTGGGGCGATCTTTGCGAAACGATCCAGATTGGGGTCTCAAGACCGTCAAATTCCTGAAATCTAAATGAGGTTAGAAGATGCCTGAAAAAATTGGTGAACACTTCTTTAGTAATACTAAGTATGAAAGAGGAAGGCTTCCTCGTCAACCATTAAATCTGTCAATGAGACCTTCGGTCTATAAAACGTATAACAATGCTGTAAAGGTTATTCTTCCAACCCCTGAAACAAATAATGGTCCTAGATTATGGGAGGTCATGAATCATCGACGAAGTGTCCGCGTGTTTTCAAATGAACCTATGTCCAAAAGAGAACTTGCCCAACTACTTTGGGCAACACAAGGAATAACTAAAGCTTCGGTCCCTGCCTATGGTGGTAAACTTGGACTTCGAACAGCACCATCAGCAGGAGCTCTTTTTCCAATTGAAACTTATCTTTGTGTTAACAAAGTTGAAGGTCTTGAACCTGGAATCTACCACTATGCAATAAGGTCAGGTGGTTTGGAACGAATTAAGAAGGGGGAGTTCGGTTCAAAACTTAGCGATGCTGCCTTGGGACAAAAGATGGTAGCATTCAGCAGTGTGGTCTTTATTTGGACAGCCCTTTTTGAACGTTCAAAATGGAAGTATAAGCAAAGGGCTTATCGGTACATATTCTTGGATGCAGGACATATCGCTCAGAACCTTGCGTTGGCTGCTGAAGGTTTAGGACTTGGAAGTTGTCAAGTGGCCGCATTTTTTGACGAGGAAGTGAACCAATTGTTACAAGTTGACGGAAAAATCGAGAGCACCATTTATCTGAGCGTCGTTGGAAAAAGACGACTTTGAATGGGATACAAAGCGTGGAAAATACCTCAAGGTTTTAGATTTCTAATTGTGTTGGAGTTGACGGTGTCGATAGAGCAGAAGAGCTAGAAGAACTGCGATAAGCGCGAGGATTCCGGTAATAATGAAGGCGATGAAATAGCTGCCTGTATAATCTACGACGATTCCTGCAGCGAGAGCACCAATGATTCCTGCAACACCATAGGAAGTATACAAAATGCTGTAATTAGAAGCAACATTGTGAGAACCAAAATAATCAGCAGTTGATGAAGGAAAAAGGGCAAAGTTTCCACCAAAACAGAATCCAATTAGTGATACGTCCACCATGACAATAATCCAACTTGCCCCTAGTATGCTTATAATGGCAAAACCAAACCTACTGATGGTCAGAATAGCGACCATAATGACCATGGTCAGGACACGTCCTATATAGTCTGAAACAGCACCCCAGACTATACGCCCAGCTGCATTAAAGATAGACATTACACCTACGATGATTGATGCGATAAGTCCCCAAATTGGAAGACCTGCAGTAAATGGGTCTATTGCTGCAGCAGCTGTTTTTATGTTTCCAAGAGTTATGAGTCCAGCAGTTGCAGCAAAAAGG
>CAYFXY010000036.1:0-8428 GCA_964347205.1 uncultured archaeon | reverse complement strand
AACATAAACCACAATAACCAGAAAATGGTAGAAGAGATCATCTCCCGTGGCATGGTAGTTTGATCTCCTGAATTAGTTGTACTAACTGGAGATTTAAAACTAGGTGGTTTCCATCCATTTGGTGGATTTGAAAGCAATTGGGATCCCAACACTGTGAGAATCAAATAGAGAACACCGAGAACCATGAAGACCATTCCAACTAATGGAAAGAAACTAGGAATAGCTAAAAGCCATGTTTCGACATACCCCATGACAAGAGCGCCTGCCCCAAATCCCGCAACAGCGACACCAGCAATGAATCCCTTCTTGTCGGGAAACCATTTGACGAGAGCGGCTATTGGGCAAACATATGCAAAGCCGATACCAGCACCAGCGATGATTCCGTATGTAACAATTAGCCAAATTGTGCCTATTACGGGTTCACCTGCACTAATAACATCAACTAATCCGGCTAGAAGGTAACCGAGTCCGAGAAGAAATCCGCCAACGGAAGCAACTCTTCGGGGCCCGTTCTTGTCTTGCCAACGTCCTGCAAGAATCATGAAAGCGGCAAAAGAAGCCAGTCCTGCAGCAAAGGGTAATTGAGTAAAAAGCGAAGGCCAAAGATAGACTCCACCTTGGAGCGCCGTTTGGAAAATCGACCAAGCGTAAATAGATCCTAGACAGAGTTGAATGATTAGAGCGCCTAACACTACAAAGTAGCGCTGTAAACCCGTTCCTTCCTTTTCTCCTAACATAGGTTGGCACCAACTTAAATGATAATCTAGATTAATTCTTGCTTGATTGATAAAATTGAATCAGCAGGTGGCAGGATTGATGTTAGCCAAAATCCAGAAAAGTTTTCGAACAACTCAGTCACAAATGGCATTCAATGAACCTAGACCTGTGTAACTGATATGATTATTGAACGATTAAATATGAGCGCTTTGCTGATATTAGATGAAGGGAAGCAAAATGAGCGAAGAGGCTTATATTCTCGAGTTTTGTCGCCAGTGGTTACCCGCTTGGACGGGTAATGAACCTGAAAAATTGCTTCAGTTCTATTCAGAAAACGCTTTCTACAGTGATCCTGCAAATCCTGAAGGTATTCAGGGTCATGAACATTTGAGAGAATATTTTTCGAGATTACTCGCTGCCAACCCGAATTGGGTTTGGGAGCCTGTTGAAGTTTTCCCAACTGTAAATGGATTTACTCTTAAATGGCGAGCTGTGATTCCAATTGGAAAAAAGAAGATAGTTGAATCTGGGATGGATATTGTAGAACTTGATGATGGGAAAATCACTCGCAATGAGGTGTATTTTGATCGAACTAGGTGGATTGAAGCACTTTCGAAGAAAAAGAAGAAATGACTCTGAAAATAGATTACGACTAACTTTTGGAAATATTTAGACGTTTGTAAAAATCTTTATTGGTTTTATAGATTCCAATATATTCTTTAAAGAGATTATCATACATATCTCGATTCTTTGGATTTGGTATGAACGTTTTACTTATTTTGATAAGATTAGGAATATCATTAATGGTAATTTTTCCAAGACCAACACTTGCAATGAACGCAGCCCCACGGGCATTAGCCTGAATCGGATCATGAACCTGATGAATCTTCCTATTAAGAACATCTGCATAGATTTGACACCAGATATCAGATTGTGCCCCCCCGCCAATCATATTGAGTGTTTCGAATGGTCTTTTGATGAATTTTTCAACAGCAGTGAGTACCCATCGGCTGTTGTAAGCTATTCCTTCGAAGACAGCACGGATTAGGTGACTTTTGTCGGTTTCGAGAGAGAGGTTGAAGAAGGCTCCTCTGATATTGTGATCTTCAACCGGAGTTCTTTCTCCATAAAGCCACGGCGTAAAGATGATGTTATTGCTTCCGGCGGCAACGCGTTCGACGATTTGATCAAATTCTTGAAAGACCGCTTGGTTTCCACACTTAATTTCATCATCTGGATAGAAGATTTTATCACGAAGGAAGGTTAAACAAGCTCCAGCAGTTTCTTGTTCATTAGCAATGAAGTATCGCCCCGGAATAGCAGAGGGCAATGAAGCAATATTGCTCCCTATGTCCGTCTTCTTAAATGGAACATGACAGGTAAGCCAGCTACTGGTTCCAATATAGATATGCCCCTCGTAATCCCTGACAGCTCCAGAGCCAATCACAGCTGAGGGAATATCCGATGTCCCTACAAAAACCTTCACATCCTCACTAAGCCCAAGAGAATTAGCAACTTCTTTTTGCAGGGTTCCCAATACTTCAATGGATTGTTTCATCGGCGGGAGTTTTTCTTTATTAATTCCAATTCGTTTAATTAATCGCTCATCATAGTGTAGATTATCCAAATCGCGAATATTAGTTAGCCAGTGTAACATCATTGTAGAGGGGGATGAGGCGATTTCTCCTGAAAGCTTCATATTGATAAAATCAGTAGGTTCGAGAAAAAGGTGAGTCTGTTCATAAATTTCAGGAAGTTCATTTTGAATATAGAGAATATGTGCAATTGGGTCTTTACCGCTTTTAGTAGGTATACCTGCAGTCTTTCTGAGCCACCGAAGAAGGTTCAATATAGAATAGCCTTGAATATTAATGAAGCCTTTCAGCTTCTTTTTTATGTATGGTGCACCTCGGGAATCCATCCAGATTATTGCGTTCATTAAACTTTGTCCGTCTTCGTCAACAGCGACTGTACCAGACCATTGACTTGTGTTACATACCGCAATAATGTCGTTGGGATGGACTAAATTTTGGTCAATAAGGTTTTTCGCTGCAGATAGACAGGCTTTCCACCATTCATTGGGATTTTGTTCTGCACCTCCACCTGGTAGAAGGTATAAGGGTGTGGTTTCACATGTCCATCCAATAACCTCGCCACGCGTAGATACAATTGCGGGTTTCATTGCGGTTGTGCCATGATCAATGGCGAGAATATACTTGTCTTTGCCCTTTTCTGTTGTCATTCTTTGAACCTCTAAATGATGTAAAATGATACTAATGTGTTGTCTTCTCTGAAATACGCTTCGGGCAAAAATATCCAATGCTAAAGCGACAGTTCTGAAACGTTACCAGTTGAATCGATAGACTCAATTAAGAGCGGAGATTTTCCACCTGCAATTTGGCTAAGTTTTAGAGAATCCTGCATGATAGAAAGAAAATCCATTGGATTGATACAGGCTTCAGGCGGAAAAACACCGAGTAAGGGAACTTTACCACGATACATGAGGGTTGCTCCCAAAGCAGCCGGAATTCCGGTTCCTTCACCCATTGCCTGTCCAATCGACCAAAGAGAAAACACGTATTGATGCGGCTCACCCTTTTTTCTCCCTGAGACAACGATTTTCAAGCAACCGCGTTGTTTCCCAAACTTGGTTTCTTGGAGTATTCGCTCTCGTTCTTTGATTATATACGCAATAGCGAAATCCCGAGGAATTATAGGTTTGCCTTTCAATTCAATGGGTTCCTCACTTGTGAGTCCAAGCTGCACCATTCTAATTATGAATTGAAAGTATTGATCTGGAAGGACGGTTCCTTTGTTGGTTACCCGCTGGCAAGAGATGTATTTAGGAAGGGTAATAGTTTCCGGATGTGGATAAGGATATACAAGATGGGTTCCGATTTGATGGAATTTAATTTCCTCACGTAGTGCAACACCATCATCATTAAAGAATTGGACTGTTTTCAGAGTTCCCTCTATAAACATGGGAATGTCGGAGGTTATGGCGTGAATACGGTGTGCAATGACCGCAGCTCCCTCAATAGGCTCACCACCATGTGCATGATAAATATCGATAGCCGCAACACTATCTAATAGCTGCTCAGAAGCAAACTTTGCTAAAAGGTTCGTGATCCCAGGTGAACTGCCCATGCCAATTAGAGCAGAAATTTTTGCTTCTTTTGCCATGCCGTCCATTTTCAAAAGAGTGCGAGTGGGTTCCACATCATCGCAGATATCTACGTAATTTACACCGGCTTTAATTACCGCTTTAAGGATTGATGGACCATACTTATAGAACGGCCCAACACAATTGAGAACAACATCTGATCCTCTTATTGCTGATAATAATGATTTGGGATTTAGGGCATCAACTTCTTTTGCTGTGCATTCTCCACCAAGCTCATCTGCAAGTGCATTTGCAGCTTCCGTGTTAATGTCCGCAATAATAATTTCATCAAAATCGGGGAGGGCTCTCAATGTTCGAACAGATACATTTCCAACAGCACCACATCCACCTAATACCGTTATGCGAGCCATAGCACATAGTTCTTTACTCTGATATTTAGTTGTAATGACAATTCTATTTTCGTGCTTTTGAAAAACTTTACATGTTGAGTGAATACGTAAACAAAAAGAAAAGATTCTTATTGCATTTTACGAGGGGTGATAATAGCCATAAAGGAGCGGGGTTAGACCCAGAAAGGTATTTTCACTTCTTTAAGGCAAACAAGAAAGACACGGCTATGGAGTCAGTAATAGTGGCAGAATCCACTTCTCCACATCGATGGATCTTCAAAGTTATCCTCATGGGTGATTATGCAGTTGGTAAAACATGCATAATTCGGCGATATGTATCAAACACTTTTATTGAAGATTATAAGCCGAGTTTAGGTGTTGATATTACCTCACAAGAATTAAGCTTCGATCAGGATGAAGTGCAACTTCAGATATGGGATATGTCCGGACAAACAGATTTCAAGCTAGTTCGTCGTCAATTCATGAGTGGAACTGATTGTGGAATTATGGTCTTTGATCTTACACGCCCCGATAGCTTGAATAACATTGAGCGCTGGATTAATGAAGTTCTTGTTATGGTACCAAACCTTCCACTCGTTTTAGTAGGGAACAAAGCTGATCTGACCAGTGATCGCCGAGTATCAACGGATGCTGCGAATAGAACCATGAAAAATCATTTTGGAGGATGCAAAATAGGGTTTAGAAAATGGGGGGAATAAACCATACCTCAAGGTGCGGCACTTTTCGAATTTGACCAAAAAATGGGTCCAATGTTTAAGTTCTCCATTCCAAGCTCTCTGGAAGTCTCACAGGATGAGACGTTGGTCCTGTTCACGACACGAACACTAATGGATGAGGGATTTACGGGTGTTACAGTCAAGGATCGAAATTGGGTTACATATCTGAATCCACCATATCTTTACTGCATTTTACTTGCTCCTGCTGAACACCAGAATGACTTTGAGCAACCAATGATAGAAGTTCTTGCTGAATTTCAACCTGAGAGAATAATCACACAAACCGAGCTTGGTGAATTATATGATGACATCGTTTCTCGAATTGGCGAAGGGTTACGTGAAAAACTTAATCAACAACCTGAAGTTCAAAAGCTTTTAGATTCCATTTCTAATTCTCCTGAGGCTTTACGCCCATCTTGGTCATTGAAATCAGGTTTCTGTTATCCAGAGGCGGAAAAAATCCTAAATGCTTCTACTGAACAAACTAACGAACTTTTAGGAACCATGATGGCTGCTGGTTTCCTGAAAGGACGAATCTGTGGCAACATTGCGATTTGTCCCCAATGTACAACTCATCAAATTGTTCAACATGCAGCATGTCCTAAATGCGGATTACCCACACTCGAATCAGGGATTGGCATTGAGCATTTTACTTGTGAACACACGGCTTTTATTGATAAGTTTTCGACCCCTCAAGGTTTAGTGTGTCCTCAATGTAAAGCGCTTTTATCCACAGGCACATATCGGTCACTTGGACGGGTTTATCATTGTGTTACCTGTAATAGCTACCCACAAGTTCCCGACCACATGTTTGGGTGTCTAGCCTGTAAAGGTACTTTCAATGTAGCTGAAGTAAAATATCGACCCGTCTATTGTTATTCGGTAATTGAATAAGCCTTGATTTAGCATTTTTATATGACCAAAAAAAAGAAAGTGTTGACCATTCTTAATCATCTTCTAAAAGGTGAAAAATTTGGTTAACCTACTTATTGGATTTGGTGTTCCTAACTGGGCTTGGGATATTATCTCGCTAATTGTTACATTCGTAATTCTACTTTTACTGATTCGAATCAATGATATACTCCGCAAACGAGAAATCATTCCTATCTTTGTTTCAAGAAAAGTGATTCACATATTTGCAGGTCCTATCTTTCTAATATGTTGGTTACTCTTTGTTAGTGACTTATCAAGTCGTTACTGGGCTGCAGTTGTTCCTACCCTTTTTGTCGCGCTCTTTTTTGCAATTTGAACAGGAGTGATGCGAAATGAAGAATTCGTTCGCACAATGTCTAGGGAGGGGAAGGCTAGTGAACTTCTTCGGGGGACGCTTTTTTATGCTCTCGTCATGGTTTTCAGTACAATATTCTTCTGGTATGTCCCTGTTGATGGCACCTTAGCCCCGAATTTCACAATCTTTATTCCCGGAGCATTTCTCATCTTTGGTCCCCTCGCAGGTGGTGATGGCTTCGCTGATTTAATAGGGAGACGGTATGGCAAACACAAATTCAAAGTCTTTGCTGAGAAAAACATCGAAGGCAGTATAGCCATGTTCGTCTTTAGCCTTCTTTTTACCTTCGGACTGCTTTTTATTTACTGGATTGCTGTCGACCTAGTCTGGGCATCAATTAACGTGACGACTCTTGTTCTCCCCACTTTTATAGTCTCGATTGTCTCCACTATTATCGAGATCATTAGTCCTCCACACTGGGATAACCTATTGATTCCAATCATTGTGACCCTTTCAATCTTTATTCTAGGTTGGCTAGGTGTATACACCTATCCTATTTGGCACATCGGTCCCCTACTTTGATTCGCTTCAGAAGCCCTTTTCAAGGCAGTATGCTAATAATCACTTGAAGTGCTATTGTTGGCACCAAGCGGGAATATACACAAAACCTGGAAAGGAGTTGGCATACTCAATGGTTGAGAATCTCACCATCATCAAACTTGGTGGGGCGCTGATAACTGACAAAACCAAGCCATATACGCTCCGAAAGAACGTGCTAATGCGAGTCACGAAAGAAATCGCAGAGGCGCTAGGTCCTTGTATCATTGTTCACGGAGTTGGCAGTTTTGGCCATGTCCCTGTAATCGAGAGAAGGCTTTATGAGGGATATCTTAAACCCGATCAACTTCCGGATTTATCTCAAACAATGGTTGATGTTTTTGAATTAAGAATGGCTATTACTGAAGCTGTAAAAGAGGCAGGACTTGCCCCTGTGATATTTTTGCCTAGTAATATTTTCTTTATGACCAACAATGAAATTACAGGCCATTTTAGCGGTGGATTACGACAATACCTTGATCTTGGTATGACCTTAATTATAGGGGGAGATATGTGTGCTGACTCTCAACGTGGATTTAGCGTCTGTTCGGGTGATAAAGTAGTTCAACTTCTCGCTCGACTCCTAAGTCCTCGGGATGTGATTTTTGCTACGGATGTAGCTGGAATTTATACGGCGGACCCAAAGCTTGATCCAAAAGCAAAACTAATTCCTCGTATCGCTCTGAGCCAAATGGACAAAATTAAGAAATTAGCTGATAAAGCTGCCACACCTGACATCACACGTGGAATGCGGGGAAAACTTGAAGAGATTAAACGATTTGAATCAATTCTTAAAGTAGGTGCTGAAGTTGTGATACTGGGAATGATGGAGCCAGGAATATTGCAGCGGTACATGGATGGAGATCAAGAAGTCCCGTGCACTCGAATTACACTTTAAAGCCGTGGTTGTTCTGGGGATATTTCTTCAGCTTCAGCTTCTGGTAAATCTTCAGCTTTGTAAATCGGATAACTATAGCCTTTCTGAGTCAGATAGGCACCAAGAAACGCGACACT
This sequence comes from uncultured archaeon, assembly GCA_964347205.1. Lineage (GTDB taxonomy): Archaea > Asgardarchaeota > Hermodarchaeia > Hermodarchaeales > Hermodarchaeaceae > Hermodarchaeum. Next base: position 622 of record CAYFXY010000036.1, on the reverse strand, counting down.
CGATACAAGGGCAAAAGTCAAGGGGAACCCGTAAATGGGTAATAAGAAACTGAATATTATTAGGAGCGGCATTGCTAGAAGCATTGCTAGTGTTGGGCGAAATGAATAGAGGCTATTTCTGAATCGAGTGGGAACAACATCGATCATAACCCGTTGATGCAAAATTTGAGCAACCGATGCAAAAACATCCCCAAAAAGAAAGATAACGAAAACAAGTGTAACTGGTATGATGGATGCAAATGGGATTATTAGGAATATTGTGATTAAATGAGGATAAGGCACAAGGCCAATCCATGGAATAGGAATGTAAAGCAGTAGGGAACTTGCTAATGGCGGAGGAAAAAAGAATGTAGTAATAGAGAGAAGAACATAAAACAGAAAGCCACAGAACTGGAGAAGTCGGAAGCGAGGAACCCATTTGATAGGATCAAAGCGTTTGGCTATAACACCACTACGCTCCGAAATAACAGCTTCAGGAGCAAAGATGATGGTTCGAAAGAATGACACCATTACATCAGAAAATAGATAACTAAAATATAAAGGAAAGAGAAGAATGTTCCACCAAAGAGCTCCAGTTGACCAACGCCTGCACAGCTCGGTGCCAGCGGACCTTCGCGAGGGC
>CAYFXY010000035.1:23638-23883 GCA_964347205.1 uncultured archaeon | reverse complement strand
ATATGACGGATTTGTGATGTATACATTTGAGTGTGAAGATCACGACTTTTCACAACGAGTAATGCATGCCATCGAATTCTCAAATCAGGCGATAGGTATTGTTGATAAAGAAGAGTCGCTGAACTTGGAAGCTGAAACCGAAATGATAACAGCGGTTCCCACAGCTCAACATCCTATTGTCAGCGGGCTTCGCCATTTACTTTTTTCATCAGGAGTAAGCTTAGTAACAAAGGATCCTGGGAATC
>CAYFXY010000035.1:21492-23628 GCA_964347205.1 uncultured archaeon | reverse complement strand
TAACGTGTTAGGGAGTCCTGTAATCGTTACTGCCCAAAAAGCCACAGAAGGACGTATTGTAGCAATTGGTGGGAGCACACCATTCTTCAACGAATACATTGAAGCTGCTGATCATGAAAGATTTATCCTTCAAGCTTTTCATTGGCTCGCCAAGACACCAATACCTAAATATTTATCAAAATCTCCGAGCATTCCGACAGTGATTGATGAATTAACAGCTCGTGAAGCTATTGTCAAACTTCAACAACAGCTTGATCGAATTGAAAAAGAATTAGATACTTTGAAAGCTGTGATCAATTCAAGTGTAAAAGAAATGGAAAAGGTAATTCGTCAATTTCAGAAGGAAGAAGAAAAAAGTTAGGTTGAGTAGGAAACCAGTTGTTCAATGGAGACACGCCTTTCTAATTGTATGGCACCAAGATTCAATAATGCTTGAAAGTCAAGAATGACTTGGAAAAGTGGGCACTGGAGTTTATCAGCCAGCTCATCAAGTGAAAGGATCCCATCTATTTCTTCTAAGAGCGAGAGCAATTTGGACGGAACGCGGCTTTTCGGAAAGGTATGGATACGTACTGGGACATACCGTTCAGCTATGGCAAATGGACGAAAAAGCAAATCAATCTGAGGTATAAAATCTTGGAAATGACTCAAATCCCCAAGCCAGTTCTCCAACAATTCCCCATGTTTCACTTCGATTATTGTGATAAGAGTTTGCATTCGGTGGCGAATTGCGGATAAATCATGAGTTGAAAATACTGCTACATAGATATTTTTGCCATATTCTAAGAGAATCTTCACGTCTTCACGATCAATAATTCGAAGACGCCCGTCTTCTTTTCCCAGTGCTCGTAAAGGTTGCCCTTCTGTGGATATACGTCCAACAAGATCAGAAAGAAACATGCTCACAGCTGAAAGAAAACCAGTAACAAGATCAGGTTCCATGTTTTCGATTTGAAAATCTTTTTGAAACAATGTACGTCCATCGCGATAAACAACATATAGACTGTACAGCTGAGGCATGGTAGTTCAACCTCTGTTACAAGTTCAATGAATGACTATAAAGAAAAGCTTTGTGAAGACTCATCGAACTCGTTGGGCGATTCGATGAATTTCGCTAATTATTTCAGTTGGAGTTGTGAGTTCGTCGCCGAGATAGGTTCGTCCTGAGGTGATGTAAGCCATATAGAATGCAAGAAAGGGTATTAGCTTATCTTCTTTGATTCCGACTTCAATATAATTTGTTGTATCAAGTTCATGTGCCTTCTGACGTACCCAATCAAAAATTACGTCATGATGGCGTTTCTGTTTTATACGAAAGAATTCATGATGTAAATTGATGGTGACAAGCGGAATTCGGTCATTTGAAAGGAGATGACATTGATGAAGAACATCAGCAATGGCTTCAGGTAATCCGAGATCAGGTGTGTCAGAACCTCGCAATTGAATGTTAGGAAGAAAATCACTAAAGACAACAATTATTGGTAGTGTACCAGCATTTCGACGACGTTCTCGCTTTATAGTTTCATGAGCCCGTTTCAATCCCGCAGCGAGGGGCGTGTAACCAGATAAGCGAAGTGTCATTAGTTTAGCAACTAGCCGTGTCCAATTTGAGGTAGGGGTTTGTACTTCGGCAGCACCCCAATCTTTCAAGGCAATTAGTCCTATCCGATCCCTAGTGCCTTCAAGGCAGTTTTTAAAAGCTAACAAGGAAAGCTGGAGTTTATCGAAACTCTTGAGCATCGATACGCTGAGGTCGACGACAAATATAACAGTGAGTGGTGTCCAGCTTTGAAAGCGTTTTTCGCGTACATCTGCCGCGTGTATTCGAACTCGTGGTTGTTTTCTTCTTGTTGGGTCAGCATGGAGAGCTGCAGCTGTGATGGTCGCAGGAATATGTATATTACGAGGCGAACCATGTGGGATTGAGGAACCAAGAAGGACACCCCCTTCGGTTTGTCGAGATTGCCCTGAGCCGGCTCGTCTTCCAACTTGTTGAATAGACCATTTCGGGGCGCGGTGATGCCCAAAATAGCGAGGTTCAAGTAGCTCTTCAAAATAGAATAGTGGTTTCCCTTCATGTAGGCGAATAATAGATGCAGTAGTACAAGCTAAAAGGGTTGCTGACAATCACGGGAT
>CAYFXY010000035.1:14074-21482 GCA_964347205.1 uncultured archaeon | reverse complement strand
TGTGGTCTACTCGAAATAGGTGATTGTTTTAGAGAGGTTTTAGTGACTTTGGGCGAAGTGGCACTGGTTGTGGGTGGAGCAGTTGATTCACCTTGATGTTTCGCTCGATGAAATTTTCCACCTGAATCAGGAGGACGATCACCAGCGGCTAAAGAAGGCATCACTGATCCGGGTCGTTTATGATATCTGTATATTCGTTCGAGAAGAAGAATTAACCCTGCTGCAATAACGCCTCCGATTATGAAATTTAGAGGGAAAAAAATGGGTAAAAGGAACCCAATAGCTGCAGCCATTACCATGAAAAAGCATACGAACCCTGTATATGAACAACGTCCTCCAGCGCTTCGTTTAGGCGGATTTCCAAAAAACCGTTCACCGTCTTGACTACTGTCTAACGGTTGATATTGCCGAAATTTACTGGTAAGCTTTTGGTGTTTTTCTTTTGTTAATGAATCCTTGTCTTTTGATTGAGGATCTTTGGTTTTGACTTTCTTTTTGGCTTCCTTCATTATTTCTTGAATATCGTCACGCGTTGGAGGTTCGAGGATGCCCCGTTGCCGAGTTCGATGGCTGAGAGCTAAAGGCGCAACGATTTCAATATCTTCAGCGCTTACTTCATTTCGGCCATCGAAGGCTGTAAAGGCCATCGCTGTTTTAGCGATCACGATGTCTGGGCGTGCACCATCTACTTGCAGTCGAGTTGTTAAGTGAGCAATAACCTGCATAATCTCATCGGAAAGTTGGACTTGTTTCATTCGGTCTCGCGCAGCTACAATTTCACTGCGGAGTTTATCCTCCTTAAGAGCCCATTTTTTACTCAAGCCCTGAGGATCTTGTTCAAAGGCAATATTCAATCGGATGATAGCGACACGTTCCTTTGTAGTGAAAGGACGTTGAATTGCCACATGGAGCGGAAATCGGTCTAGAAGTTGAGGACGTAATTCACCTTCTTCCGGATTCATAGAGCCAACGAAAATAAATCGAGCAGGATGGTTTACAGAGATGCCTTCTCGTTCAACCACATTAATGCCGGTTGCAGCAGCATCCAAAAGAGCATCGACGATATGATCAGGAAGCAAATTCACTTCGTCCACATAAAGAAGATTTTGATTCGCATCAGCAAGAATTCCAGGTTTTAACGCAGCGACACCTTCTTTGATTGCCCGTTCAACATCTAAACTCCCAACAACTCGATCTTCAGTTGCGCTCAACGGAAGATTGATTACTCGCATTTTTTGCATTTCTGTGATGAATTTTTTGTCTTTTCCAAGTTTCGCTGCACATGATTCACAGATGACAGTAGCGTCATTGGGAGAACAGCGAAATTGACAATCCTTAATGACAGGAATCTGAGGAAGTAAAGCTGCCAGTGATCTTACGATTGTGGTTTTACCAGTACCCTTAGGTCCGGTGATGAGAAGCCCACCAATATTAGGGTTAATGGCATTTAGTAGAAGTGCAAGTTTTAGTTCATCATGATTAACTATTGCCGTGAAAGGAAGAACTCTTCGTGTGCTAGTTTTTCCACTCGATGCCAAACCGTGAACCTCAAGACCTTCTGCCATTCTGGCGCTTATAGAATTTTGGGAAGAAGCACCGTTTATCTCAATTTCTATTTCACAAATGATTTGTCTAATTGGGGCAAAAACTTTAGTTCCTGAGAGAACCCGTTGTAGTTATGAGTGACTATCCCTTAAGGGACTTACGGAACGGACTCATCGCAGCCTATGAAGCTGCTCGTGATCATCTTCAATATTTACTTACTGATTTAACACCCGAGCAGGCATCAAAGGAACCTGTTCCCGAGTCTCGGACGATTTTATATTATCTAATCCATATTGCAAATTCTGAACTCTATTGGCTGTCAGCTACGGGGCGAAAAGTGATTGTATACGCGAAACAGGTTCCTCTTAATATTGCTATAGACCTATTAGAAGATGTCCGGAAACGAGTTTTACGTGAACTCAGAGAATGTTCTGACGAAGAATTAACATATCAGCCTCCTACTGAGAAAGAACAGCCCAGTTTAGGCTGGGTTGTGTCTCGCATAACCTTGCATACATTATATCATAGCGGTGAAATCATCTATGCACGTTATGCGGTAGGGGGTTCAACTTTACCCAATGATGAACTAGAAGAATCTTGGGATCACATGATGGATACCATAACTTATCTTACATTTTATGTAAAGCAATAATCTGATTTTAAGATAAATGTCATTAACCGAGCCCTAACGAAGAATATTTACTGGGGAATAAGTGCCTTCATGGCATTTTCAAAGATTCCGAGAGACGTAGGGTCATAAAGGCAAAGCACAATGCGGCGAAGTGTAGTCTTTGTAATTTTCAGATATTTGATTATGGTTGAAATCATAATATTAGCTGCTCGATCTTTTGGAAATCCAAAGATTCCAGTACTTATAGCGGGAAATACGATACTACGTAACTGTTTTTCGTCAGCTAATTTCAATGCGCTAAGAACTGCATTTGTAAGTTTTTGCTCTTCATCACCTTCACCCCATCGAGGACCTACAGCATGAATTACATATCGAGCTTTAAGATTCCCACCAGAAGTAATGACAGCAGTACCAACAGAAGTTCCCCCTATATCATTGCATTCATGTTGGATAGTAGGACCACCACGACGACGAATGGCCCCCGCTACGCCACCTCCCAATTGAAGTGATTCATTGGCCGCATTAACAACTGCATCAGTGGCTAATTCAGTAATATCGCCTTGGACGAGTTCGACAATGACTTTATTGATAACCCTCTGCAACCTCCAGCACCCATTCGATCAACCACTATCTGGACAAAGCTTCCTATAGCTGCTTAAAACTTTCCCTTATTAGGAAACCACTCAATTGCAGCGTATACTAACCTTAACCCTAACTGGTTCAGTAATTTCGCAGTCTGGGTTTAGTTATTCGGTCAAGGAATAGGAAGAACAGGACTGATGAGCCACCCTGTTAATCCTGCAATTATTATTAATCCCCAAGAAATCAGAATTAAAAGAACACTAATGATGAAAGTGGCTCGATGTCCAGGCGCGTCTATGATGTTTAGCTCTTTATCCAAATAGGTTGCTTTGAAAGCCACACGAGCGTAATATACTGCAGCAATTCCGAGTGGAACCCAGATCAGGTCGATAATTGTCCAAACAGTAAAGGATACTGCTGCAATCCCAGCTAGGACACCTCCAAGTAATGACCAGAGGTAAAAATCAGCCAATACAAATGCACCTGTTTCCCAGAGCACGCCCACTGTCATAGCTAATGGTTCACCATAGCGGTTATTTGTGAATCTTCGTCCAAGCAAACCTACAATATAAGCTTCAATTCCTCGAACGGCAATAACGCCCGGGATATACACGGCAGGTAATCCAGAATATGTTATCAAAAGACCCTTCCCAACAAATTGACCAATTACTGTAATTATAAGGCCGATTTCGGGTCCATAAAGCAGTGCAACAGCGAAGATAAGGACCGAGGAGGCATCATAACTTCCTAATGGCGTAGGAATGACGATACTTGCAAAGGAAAGGACCGCCATAAGAGCACTTAGAATTCCAATTGAGGCAACATATAATGAACGAGGGGATTTGATTTCAGCCAAGTTGCATTCCTCCAACCCTTGATAGTGCTGTTGCTTTGCGTTCCTATACGAGATGTATATAAGCCTTGTGTAAAGAATGAAGACTCTAAAAGGAAGAATTATCAAGAACCTAGCGGGTTCAACAAATTGAGGGTTTATGATGGAAGACGAGCCCCAGCAATTGAAAGACCAGTTAAATTCTTGCATCAACGCTGTTGTAGGAATGCGTAACTTTGCTCGACTAATTCCAGAAGTCGGCAGTAATTTCGTGGCATGTCTTCAAGGAGCTACTAAGCTTTCACAGGTCGCAGGCTTAACGGGGAGAATCATTCTGGTTCGAGGGAAACCTGAACCCATTGGAGGCGTAGATTTTGGGTGGGCCCCATTTATGGGTCGAGTCATTTTGAAAGCTCATTCTCTCAGTGTGGACGATCGTTCAGCAATTTCTCTGCGATTTTCAAATTCGATAGTTCAGGCAGCGCGTCGTGCGAAATTACAGGTTGTAGGATACCGTTTAGAGCCAAATAAACCGGTTCCTGAATGTATGACGTTGAAGGCGTTATCCAAGTATGGGTTTGTACCTGAGGTACTTTTTGACTGGGGAGCACATGGAGTTGAACCGCTCGTAGTAGTCTTTGGATCTTCACCAAAAATTGTTAAACAACGAACCCGCGCTATTCTGACTAAAGTATTGGCTGATGAGTGTTGAAATATTGCCAAACGCCGTAATTGAAGAGTGCAAACTGAAACAAGCTGTAAGCCAAGCATTTGGGGCGATAGCCCCCTATTACGATTTATGGTACACAACGCCGCTAGGCAGATACGTGTGGTCAGTTGAATCAAAGGCAATGAAGGCAATGCTCCCCTACATTATCCATAGCGTTATCCTTGAAATCGGTGTTGGAACGGGTATGGCCTTATCTCTACTGCAGACCAACTCTGCACAGATTATTGGAGGGGATATTGCCTGGGAGATGGTGAACATTGCTTACCATAAATCAAAGGTTTACCAGTATATCCATCTCCTCGTGGCTGATGGTGAGTACCTACCATTTCGGCAAAACTGTGTAGACCTTGTTCTTGGAATGACTGTGCTAGAATTTGTTCCTCAACCCAATCTCCTACTCCAGGAGATTCATCGTTGTCTTCAATCCAAGGGGCAGCTACTCTTAGGCGTATTAACATCCATCAATCTATGGGCATTGGAACGAAGGATCCGAAGTTACCTCTCTCCTGATGTGTTCAAATATGCGAAGTTTCTCAGTCCTTGGCAAATATTCCGAATGCTATATCGAAATGGATTTTCGAAAGCCCAGTATCGAGGAGCAGTTTATGCACCAAGTTTTGTATCAAAACAATGTTTGCGGAGTTTTCAGCAAATAGACGAATCACTGGGAACTCGATGGTTAAGTCGTGCCTTAGGGGCTTTTTGCGTTATTTATACCCGATGCGATTCATCCCACTAAGTTTAGAGGTGAATCGTTGATAGGGATCTTTCCCAGATTTAAGACGTTTAGTTTCATGGGGATACTCGACAATGATTTTTTTCTTTTTAGTAAAAGTTCCAATGATGGCTGCTTCACGAGCAGAGTTCCTTATGCTTTGTATCAAAGGATCTGCAGCTTCTGGGCTAGTGATAATGAGGAAGCTCCCAAAAGATGAACAGTGTAGAGGATTCCAACCCAAATAATCAAAAAGACTGATAGCGACCTCATCCCAAGGAATAGAATTGTATTGAATATGGATTCCAAAACCAGTTGCAGTTTGAAGTTCATTGAGCCCAGTAGCTAAACCACCCTCAGCTAAATCATGCATGAGTAATATATCCTCTTTAGGCAAAGTGTTCACTAGAGCTGCAACTGAAAAAGGGGAGAGATCAATAGCGATTTTTTCACGACGAGATCGAGATACAATTGCGTCAACATTGGAAGGTTCTACATTAGCCAGAAACCAGAGTGTTTCCCGTGCAAGTGGACCCACCGCAATCAGCACATTTCCGGCTTTGATTTGCGGAGGATGTTCATATTTCTCCGGAAGAATACCAAAGCAAGTTGAAGTAATTAAAGGCGTCTGTAAACCGTCATAACCTCCAGTATGCCCTCCAAGAATCTTCAGGTTGAGTAGTTCAGCTTCTTTCCCTAAATCTGTCACAGTATCAATAAGCCAATTTTCATTAGTCTCTGGGGGATAATAGATACCAAGCGTTAGATATTGAGGGGTAGCCCCCGCCATCGCAACATCAGTCGCAGAATAATGAACCGCAAAGAAGCCATAGTATTGAAGTGGAACACCAATAACTGGATCTGAGGCGACGACAAGGTTTCCGTTCACTTGAGTAGTGACATAATCTAAGCTTACTTTTCGGTCGTCCTCAACACGTGGTAAATGAGGAAACACGAGACGATTTAACTCAGCTAATGAGAGTTTACCTTTGGATAAGGACATATCTGAACTACCTCTTTGAAACACCTTCGTTGCTAGTTATATTGAATCCGGTTAAAAGAGGTTTGCAATTCAAGCACCTTTTAGATTACTTTTGCAACTGAAAAACGGGATTCTAAGGCAATAAGAACCGAAGCAATAAGAATAAGGATGGCACCAATAGCTTGCCATAATAACAAAGGTTGACCAAGGAAGATTATCCCAAAGATGACTGCACAGATTGGATCCAAAAGGAGTATAATGGCGGCGGCTGAAGCGTCGATATTTTTAATTCCTACATTGGTTAAAAGATAAGGAACTGCAGTACCAAATAAAGCAAAGGCAAGTAAGAGCAACCAAGCTTGAGGGGGGAGAAACACTTGAAACCCCATTACTCGAGGATCCATAATGAAGAGACTGAGAATTAGAATTAAAGGACCCATCCACATAGTAGCGAACAAGAATCCCCAAAATGTTATGACCGAAGGGCGATAACCTTCATGACCACCCCATTTTCGTCCAAGAATCATGTAGCTCGCTGCAAATATTGCATTGAAGATGGCGAGAACGATTCCCATAATTGGAACCTGTTTAAGGGTGGGGGTTAAAGGAAGCGATACAATAACAGCCCCTGAAATTGAAAGAGGCAAGGCAACAAGACGCGTTAGAGTAAAGGGTTCTCGGAGAAAAATTCGACTAAGAATGAGAGTGATAGCAGGATAGAGGTAAGTAAGGGAGACAGCAACAACGACAGGAGTTCCAAGAGCAATTGCTGTGATGTATGCAATGATTCCGAGGGCAATACCAATCAACCCATAGATCATGAAATAGGAGCTATGTCCCTGTTTTATCCTGATGTCGCGAAATGCAAATACAACTCCAAGCCCAATGAATAGATAAAGGGTTGTAAAAACAGCCCTGAATAGACCTTGTTGGAGTGAAGAAACGCCATAAAAATTGAGAAAGGATGAGAAGATGGGAATAGTACCAAAACACACTGCGGCAATAATAAGACTCAGATAGTTGTAAAGCCGAGGATTGGACATCTAAGTTCGCTCTGAAAAGTTTTAGATGAAAGAGTGTACCTGCTTTGTGCGTTTACAGTTTAAGAAGTGTTATGGCTTTAGCACCACCATGAAGTGCCATGTGATTTTTTTTCTCAAACCGTTGAAGCTTGCTATCGGAGATGATGGTTTTTTCAAGCTGCTTCATATCGATTCGATCATCAATAGCTGCGAGGGCACCAAGAGATGCTACTCCAATAAATCGAATCTGACCAAGCTCATCTGCTAATTTTCTTAAACTGACTTGGTATACTTTGGTACCATTTTTCTGGAGTAGATCATCGAGCGCCATTTTTACAATAGGTTCCTCGAGAATCTCCTTTTCGATTA
>CAYFXY010000035.1:11802-14064 GCA_964347205.1 uncultured archaeon | reverse complement strand
CTTCGTCGATAAAGAGCGAGAAGAACTGCTCGTCGCTACTCAAATCGGGACTAATCGAACAGCATTTACGAAATGCAGGAACAGAGAGCACAATGAGTATATTGGGCTGTGTAAAGTTAATTTCATGGATTGGTTCTGAAGAAATTGTTAGGTCAGCTGTACATGCACCACCTCGCGCAGAAGCTCCATAAGATTCTGTTTGAAGTACATGGAACCCTTTCTGCGCAAACGCGAGTCCGAGAACACGGCTTGCCGTGACAACTCCATATCCACCATACCCAGCAAATCGAATTTTAATATACAATCTAGCCTACCTCCATATTGTTATCCCCACATTTCCTGAAGAAAATCGATGAAAGTTGGATTTTGTTCATTTTTAAACACACCTAATCCGATGAGCTTATTTTTCAGTGTGAGTTGGTAGCGGGGGCGTCCTAAGGCATCTCCAACCTTTTTACCTTTCAAAGCTTTCAACATCCAGGCCCCTGGATAGCGTTGAAAATCTTCAAGCTCTGAATTGGTTAAGGCGTCCTGATATTCGGTGAAAAAACGAGCGGCATATGTTGGACATTGGGAGAGAATTTCGATAAAAGCAAAGCCAGGATGGAGTAGCGCTTCCTTAATTGTAGTGATGATCTCGTTCACATAGAATGTGGTCCAACGAGCAACATATCCTGCACCAGCCCCAGAAACAAGTTGTACGAGATCGAAAGGAGCTTCGGGATGTTTTTGATAACTAGTTGTTTTTACATGAAGCGGTGTTGTGGGTGCAGATTGACCTCCAGTCATCCCATAATTGAAATTGTTCACAAGTATAACAGTTAGCGGAATGTTACGTCGAGCAGCATGGATGAGATGATTTCCTCCGATAGCAGCACCATCCCCATCTCCAGTGAAGACTACAACACGTAATTTCGGGTTCATTACCTTAGCTCCTGTAGCAAAGGCAATGGCACGCCCATGTGTTGTGTGAAGTGTGTCTCCTTGAAAATGAGGACTAGGAATCCATGCAGAGCATCCGATTCCAGAGACACCCAGTAGATCTTGGTGGCGAATTTTTCCTGCAGTTATTAGTTCATCAATCGCACGTACAAACCCATTGAGTATTGTGCCGTTTCCACATCCAGCACAGAATTCGGTTGGTAGGTTCCGCAGATAACGATCACGGTAGTATCTTTGGGGTTTTCCTAGCTCAGCTTCAGGTGTTTTCATATAGTGTTATCCTCCAAAATGCGTTCAACGATTTCACTGGAGCGAGGGATTTCTCCGCCTACTTTAGAAATACTTACAACATTAGCGTTACAGGCTATTCTGGCAAATTCTCGGACCATCATCCCCATATTCATCTCGACGACGTAAAGGCTTTGAATATCTTTCAGTAATTCCCTCAAATGCTTTTCAGGTAGAGGCCATAGCGTTTTGAGTCGTATAAATCCAATATCGAGACCTTTCTTTCGAGCGCGTTGCACTGCGGCATAGGCAGGCCGTGCAGAAGCACCAAAACTCACCACAGCCCGTTTGGGAGTACCAAAATGATAGGTTTCAAAATCAAGATTATCTTTCCGGAGAGTAATTTGAGCCTGTTGGTTTTTTTCAAAAATCCATTTCAGGGTTGCTTGATGAAACCGGGGAGTGTAATCCCGAACACCTGTTGGCCGATGTGCAGAACCTGTGACGAGAAGATTGAGGCCATCACCGAAACGAGGCATTTCATAGCGTAAAAATATCTGTTCAGGATCTTTGTGTTTCTTTGTAAGTCGTTCTCGGTCGATTAACGGAACCATGCCAGTTTTTGGTATCGTTAGTGGTTCACGCATGTAACTGATTTCACCATCAGCCATGACCAAGGTTGGAGTGCGGAAGCGTTCAGCATAGTTGAAGGCATGGATGGTGAAATCAAACATTTCTTGAACAGACCAAGGACAAAAAGCAATTGGGGCGATGTCACCATGTGTTCCATATCGGGCTTGCATGATATCTTGTTGACCAGGCATTGTTGCTTGCCCGGTACTTGGACCAGATCGTTGGGCATCGACGACGACAAGGGGAGTCTCAGTAAGATAAGCATAACCTAAATTTTCCTGCATTAGGCTAAAACCCGGACCCGACGTAGCGGTCATCGTTTTGCCTCCAGCCCATGAAGCACCAATGATCGTAGCAATAGAAGCGATTTCATCTTCCATTTGTAAATAATATCCCTTAACCTGTGGTAACCTGAAAGCCATCCATTCAACAATACCTGTCGCAGGTGTAATCGGATAA
>CAYFXY010000035.1:8007-11792 GCA_964347205.1 uncultured archaeon | reverse complement strand
GCATCCGGACACCGCGTCTCACATAACCGACACGTGACACCTTTCTCCCCACGAACAAGTAAACATTTAGTTTCGCCTCCTTCGGATATTCGTGGGCAGTATCCTCCCCAAGCTGTGGGTGCGTCTTCTTCCAATATCTTTGAGGGGCAAAGGAGTATACATATGTTACAACCTTTGCAAAGTTTCTGATTCACAGATAACTTGATTCGCCGTGTAATCTTAAGATCCCCCAGAAGAACGGTGGGATATTTTGTCTAATGTCGATGAGTTTGTCTGATTACCTAAAGCTTTATGGAAAGACAACACGAACACCATCGCTATGAAAGCACCAGAAACAAGACAGATTCCACGGTGGCTTACTGCATTATTCATGTTCGTTTGTAACTTCCTTCTTGTGGCTCTAACATACATTAATGATATTGTGGGAACGCTCTACTATTTTATTACCATACTCCTTGCAATTGGATTGTGGATATATATTGACAAACAGCCACCAGAAGAGATTGGCTTTCAATTTTCACAATGGTGGTGGCTCCAACTCATTTTGGGCATTGTACTAGCTATGGTTGTATTAGGACTATTTATTTGGCTTGAAATCATTTTAGGCTGGGTAATCCTTACACCAATTTTCAACCCACAACAATTGGGGGTAATCGCTGGGTTTCTAGCTATGTATGCTCTCTGGCAGGGTTTAGTCGCTGGTTCTGAAGAGCTCGTAATGCGAGGATACATTCAACAGAATCTTGCTACAAAATTACGAAATCTATTTGCAATTTTAAGCGCATCTGTCATGTTTGCGGTTCTCCATGTTCCTAACATTATTTTCAACACACTTCCTCCGCTAAATGCCACGATAATGTTAATGAATCTATTCTTGGGCGGGGTTATGCTCGGCTTAGCATTTTTTAGGACCCGAACTCTTTGGTTACCTATTGGTTTGCACTTTGGTTGGAATTTCACGTTATATCATATCGCAGGATTTGGTGGTAATGGTTTATACCAAGTGCAAAATAATGGATTACAAATGGTGACAGGTGGGAGCATAGGACCCGAAGCTGGCTTAATCGGGACTATTGCATTTCTTTTTTTGATCATTATTTTATGGATATTGACAAAGAGGTTAGATTGATTAGCTTCGGCGACCGTTTGAACGAAAACAATTGACTTCATTTCTATTGGGTTTCTGGTCGCAGAAATTCCAGTATTCCTTGGATCGTTATATTCAGGGTTTGGTCTGCTTCTCTTTATCTGGATAATCTTTATGCTCTTCTTTCTTCAACGAGTTTAGGAGAATCGTGTTTTTGTCACCATTACCCCTATTATACATGCATTGGACGAATAAGTTATTGTCATGCGAATACTAATCTCTTTAAGCTCTAGAAAAATAAACCCTGACCTATAGCGGATATTGAAGATACCCAAATTATCTTAGGAACACAAAGATTTGTCTGTAAAGTAGAATAAAACAAGAAAAAATTTTGATAATAGCATAAGTTTGGTTGTTAGCGTTTTCTCTTTGTGGCGTTTTGGGTAAATAAACTTCTTTTTAAGGAAGCTTATCGGGACTTCTTCCGCTTTTTGACGATTTTGGGTAATGCCCTAGGTAAAACCCCCGCAGGACCAGAGGGACCTTGTACACCAGCAACTCCTTGCCTTGTCTGATCATGGTGAAAGAAATTAGAATTCTGAGGCTGGTCGTCTTGGATGGCGAGAGCTTTTTTGCCTTCAATAAGCCATTCTGCCCAAGTCAGTTTTTCATTCGCTTCTATTTTTTTTAATTTCCTTTTTCCCATGAATAATACCTGCTATATAGTTCGGAACACACGAAAATAAATCCTCTTATTGGAGTCAAGTAAAAGCGGTGATAAACAACACAATCATCGAAGGCAAGAGCACGCTAACTTTTTTTCTGGTAGATATCATTACTGTTTCCTCTTGAATCTAATATAATTTCTTTTACCCATAGAAAATATGAGGGGTGGAGAAACGCCATTAATCACCCGAATTCCATTAGAGTTACGTTTAAAGATATTCTAAAAATACGAGATTTCGTGGTTTTCTAGGAAATCAGTATTTTCATCAGAGTACCCATTCCGTTTCTAATCGTTAGCCATCAACAGCGCATCCTAATCTTCACAGAATTAGGAATCATAGGCTTTGCAGCTATTCAATTCGGTTGGTGATGTTTTCAATGTTTGAAGTTTTCATTTCCTTTCCATTGAGTGCCCTGGAAAGAAGTTGGTACCTTTTTGAGGGAATACCCAAAGCTGCAAAAAGCCTAGGAAGGAAAGGGTTACAAACTCGATTAATTTTGCATCTTTGCCTAGCCTTTATGGAATTTAATCGCGAGGGTTGCTACTCGTTCACCGACCAGTTGGCTATTCCGAATGGCGATTTCATCTTTGGGGGTACCTCGCCAAGTGAAAGCTTCACTTTGTAAACCAGTCATTCCTGCCCACGCCTCTTTAACTGGATCACCGACACCACCTACAACAATCATACCTTGCACAAGAGCGTAATTGATTATGGCATTTGCTGTAATCTCTTGCCCCCCATGTCTGAGACCTGCAGCTACGATAACTCCAATAATCTTGTCACGGAGACGGTGATCCAACATTTTCCGTGTTCGTGATCGGTCAATGAGGTTCTTAAAGAGACCCGGAACGGTAGAAAAGTATGAAGGACTAGCAAAGATAATAGCTTGTGCAGCTTCCATTTTATCAAGGAGCTTTGGAACATCATCCTTGACATCTTCAGGACAAGGTTGTTGACGCACACAATTATCACAGCCAGTGCAGGGAAGAATTGTATAATCCGCTAGTCTTAGAAGTTCTGTTTCTATTTGCCCAACAGATTTTGCGGCGTCAAGAGCTTGGATTAGCAGAAATTCCGAACTAGATTTTTTTTTCTTTGGTGAGCCACAAATGCCTAAGACTGTCATTGTCATATTTACACACTTCTGCACTGATTGTCATACTTACGAGGGATTCCCCCAATAGGATTCCGGTGTAAGACCTAGTCCAGTTGCAAAGAGGTTCCCTGGGAAGGTAAGAATTAGGGTATTGAACGCTTGCACGGCTTCATTGTAGTCTAACTTGGCATTTGTAATGCGATTCTCGGTTCCCGTGATTTCATCGAATAATCCTATAAATAAGGTGTCCGCCTGAAGTAGTGGATACGCTTCCACATTGGCAAGTAATGTTGTTATTGCAATATCCAAGGAATTGGTGACATTTTGGGCTACAATTACGCTTTGATTAGCTAAAACTTCTAACCATTGCGTGCGAAGCTGGGTTATTAGAGCAATTGTTGCGTTTTCATATGTGGTATAATTTTCGACAACCTCAATTAGCTGAGGGATGAGATCGTAATTCCGTTCATATTGAACGAATATATCGGCTTTAGCAGCATCAAGGTTTATCCTGGATGCAATCAGGGAGTTGCTAGTCGTGACATAGAAGAGCCCTAATCCGACTCCAACCAAAATGAGAACCAAGACACTGACACAAATGATTCGTGGTGACCGTTTCATGTTTTTTCACCTAGTAACATAATTTTATGTGGACCAGCCACCTCCTCTCGTACGACCTCCTCCACCTCGAACGCGACTTACACCAGATGTTATCATGCCTCCTCCGACTCCGATTGCTAAGGTAAATAAGAGAACGAGAAAGGGAGGAATTGGATCAAGCCACCATGCAAAGGCTATCAAACTGATACAAATCACAACAAGGATTAACATTCTATAGGGATTAGATCTGAAAAGGAAAAACCTGAATGAGGTG
>CAYFXY010000035.1:3930-7988 GCA_964347205.1 uncultured archaeon | reverse complement strand
ACGAGTACGTTAGGAATACCGATAGATTGGGAAAATGGATTCCGACTATCATTCCAGCGAAGAGTGGATTCTCAAATGCCCAAACTTGAAGCAAGAATGGCTGTGGTCTAGCCCGAACACTAGGATCGTCTTTGAATTCATTGTAGAGTGCGATGATGCCCTCATTGAAACCTTCAGAAAAGTATCCATAATCAACCCAAACCGTGACATTGTCACGACCGATCCGTCCGGCTTCTGCATCTGTAATAGCCCCCTCCATCCCTTGACCTATTTCGATTCGAAAATCATATACAAAGTGAGTGTCGTTGAGGGCTTCATAATAGAAGACAAGTAGTATTCCGTTGTTCACATCGGCTTTACCAATGCCCCATTCATTGAAGAGAAGATAGGCATAACGGTTAATATCATTCCCTTCCAAGTCGGAGGTCGTAACAAGGAAGATTTCAACTGTCGTTTGGACTTCGATCCAATGACAAAGCCCTTCCAAATCATCTTCATCCGAAGAAAAAAGCACGTCTGCCCAGTCGTTCACCATAAATCCGGTGGGGGCTGGTAGTCCTCGCACAGATGTAGACACACCTATAAAGAGCAATATCCCGAACGCCAGGATAATGGGTATTAAGAAGATGGTTTTACTTCTGGACATTAAATTCGTCATTATGGAAGAACCCCCTTATAGCGTTGTTGTCTTCGTTGAAAATGAACCCGCTAATGCTGATGCTTACGCTTAAGGCCTTGCTCAATGCGATGCAAATCTGCAGGCGTATTGACATTAGTAAACGTAAGAAGTTTGGTATCAAACCGTTCCAAAGCATTGGTAGAGAGATAGATAACCCGACCGATATTAGATATTAAACATTGCATGCTTGGTTGATGTTCCTTGAGACACTTAACCGCAACTTCATAAGCAATTTCCGTTGCAAAAATCGAGTGGAGGGGTTCAATCCAGCCATTGGGCCATCGAGGAACAGCAGCATGATGGGCTTCAATCATCTCCCACATGATCTCAAAGAACATCGAATGAATAAGGGGAGAATCACAAGGCAACAATTGGGTGTACGGATTTTTAGCATGTTGGAAGGCAGTTAGGGCACCAATAAGGGGACCACGTCGGTTTTGATACACATCTGTAAAGATTTTGTCTGCTGAAAAATATTCAGAAAACGCCTTGCGATCCGGTTCGGTATGAACAACGAGAATAATTTCATTCGCGTAAGCTTTACAAGCATCTACAACATGAAGAAACAGAGGCTGGCCTGCAACTGGCACGAGCGCTTTGGTTTCTTTGAAACGAGAACTTTGTCCACCTGCAAGAACTGCAACACTCACGGATTGCAAAGTCGTTCCTCCATTCGAAAGCAGTGCTTACTGGGCGGATAATTTATGCTATAACTTAAAGTTACTGATGACTGAATTTTGCAGCTCTGCTGCTATCAAAATTTACAAA
Organism: uncultured archaeon; assembly: GCA_964347205.1. Taxonomy (GTDB): domain Archaea; phylum Asgardarchaeota; class Hermodarchaeia; order Hermodarchaeales; family Hermodarchaeaceae; genus Hermodarchaeum. The sequence goes on along the minus strand of CAYFXY010000035.1, from coordinate 6,541 downwards.
TACCCTTTATTAATTGAATAGACAACTTTTAACTAAACAGATTACCAAACCCAAAATGACTAAAGAAAAAAGGTCTCCCCTCCAAACTTGTTATAACATTCGTATACTTCCTAAAAAATTGAAAACTAAGGATAGATTACGACTTAAAACCGCGTTAGGCACAAAATAGCCGATATTTTGAGAATAAAGCCAGAAATAGGTACAAAAAAAATTAACAGAACCCTTAGAGCGGATTTAAGCTAATTCTATTTTGACACCATTAGAAGATATAAGATTAAAATAATGCTTTATAGCATAAAAGTCGCGGAGACAATTTACGTCTTCTCGGAAGCCCCTCAACATTTGCACCTTTGAGGTTTCAGTATGGCAAGAATAGAAGAAGATCATTTTGAAACCCTTCAGGCGCGAATTCTTGCTCGGTTACACTCAAAAGATCGGGTTTTGGTGGCAGACCTAATAAAAAACGCAATCATTTTCATTAAACGAGTTCACGGCCAACCATTAAACGATGAGGAACAAACTTTCCCCAAACACCCTCTTTTTCCCTTTAGAAAGAGACAAAAAGCACAGAATATTGGAGATGACCTCCTATATCGATTACGCACAATTGATCAATATCAATTCTATAAACCACATAATATAATTGAAATTTTGACACGCAAAATTCCAAGGGCGGAGGACAAAAAATTATCAAAGCGAAAAGCACAAATTCTTTGGCAATTATTTCATAATACAACAATTCCGAAATACAAATTGGCTCAAACCCTCGGAACAACCCCCCGTACCATTTCAAAGGAATTGAAAGAATTAGAAGACGATTTTGCGTTCCGCATTTTCACATCCGTCGATTGTCACAAATTTAATCTAATTGTTCAGGTCATTTATTTTCATTCGAAATCAATTAAACACACCCACCAATTAGAAAGGTTTCTGATAAATAGCCGTGGCTTTCTTCGAACTTTTCAACTAGATCAGGATATGCGCCATGGGGTCATTGTTTATCGATTTCCAAATCAACCCGACGCACACAAGATGTTTAAAGAGCGACTTAATTGGCTTCAAGAAAAGTTCTTCTCTAATTACCATCTTTTTCGAGTTCAGGGATTTTATTACTCTCTTTCCATGGCTATGTATGACCCCATTAAGAATTCATTTTCGTTAGATCCTGAAATCGTTTCAGAGGTTCCATTTAGCTATCTTAAACTGAACTTACATACACTTCCACAACCAAAAGGATTACAATATTCACAACCCTTTACCTTTGATAAGGCAGATTTCATTTTAGCAGATACATTGTATTCGACTGGACCATTCCAAGAACCAGAGTACAAACGAATGCATTTAAAACGATATGGAATTAACCTCTCGATGAAAACGATTTGGAAAAAGGAACAACGTCTTCGAAAGGAAAAAACGGGATGTCCCATAATACATATACAAATTCCCGGGTTAGACGACGAGTTCCTTTTTTTAGTGTTTTGCACCCCAAAAGCAACAACTTCAATCCGTGCTCTTTCAGCATTCCTACCATATGTTATGTATTCTAACTCAAATCTTGGTTGTTTTCTAGATATTAAACGTCCAGTTCATACTTCTGCTCTTACTGGACAACTTTTGCGGAAAATCCGTCATGAGCAGGGAGTTTCTGATGTAAAATTAGTTAGATATCAATGGCGATCCCAAGTGCCCCTATTGCCCACCATTGTGGATCGCTGGAATAAAGATGAACAGCAATGGCACATTCAGGAAGGAGACATTTGATTCTTAAATAAAAATTTGATAAGTTGAGGAAAATTAATCATGCCCCGATTGCGAACAAATAAGGAATTCCATTCCGTGGATTTTGATATTGATAAAGAATTCATTGAAGCAATTATAGCAAATGCAGTTCCAGAAGATGACAAAGAAGATCTTCGCCTATTTCTGACTAATGTGCAGCTCTTCATTAAACGTGCTCTTGGTTTTGAGCTGACAAAAAAAGAACAAAGCTATCCACCACATGCACAATTTGCCCATGATACCTTGAGAAAAGGACGCGAAACTGCAACAGGATTGATACACCGATTAAAAACAATTAAACGATATCAGATAACTGACGCTCAGAGAATAATCAGCATAATCGCATCAACTGCCGTTTCTTCACCAAAAACAAAATTAACGACCCGCCAGATTCAGTTAATTCAGGAAATACACAAAAACCCACTAATCCCCCAATATGAACTGGCTCATCTATTATCTACGACATCCACGATTATTAAAAAGGAGATGACAAAACTACGGCAGCGTTTCTCTTTGACAGTGATACATAATGTTGACTTCCACAAATTCAAAATAGCTTTATACGAAATTGATTTTTATACCAAATCATTCGATGCCTCCGAAAAACTTGAGAGATTTTACCGAAAAACTCCACCTATCTTTCTTCGACGAATAAACTTCGATCATGACTATCGTCGAGGATTCCTCATCTATATGATTCCAGATCAACCTAAGGGTCATAAAATGCTCACTGACCGCATAAGTTGGTTAGAATCGAACTTCATTGAGCCGTCGACTTGCTTGCGATTACTCAGTGGTTGTATAGGCATCTCTTTTGAATACTATGATTTAT
>CAYFXY010000035.1:0-3897 GCA_964347205.1 uncultured archaeon | reverse complement strand
CTCTAAAATTTTTCTATTTGAATAAAAGTTCTAATTCTTTATATAAAAAGATTCTCAAGATTAGTTTTTTTCAAAAAGAAGTTAAAAAACAACCTTCACCCAATGAATGGGTTTATTCTCAACCGATGGACTTTGATCAGATTGACTATTTACTTGCAATAACACCATACTATTTTGGTCAAAAAAAACGAATTGAAATTCGGCAAAAAATCTTAGAGCAACACGGATTCAAATTGTCAAAAAAAACAATATGGAATCGAGAGAAAAAGCTGCGACACGCTGGCGTATATACTCCATCGGTATGGTTCGATATTCCCGATTTGGAAGAATTTGTTAAATTCAGTATTGATTGTACGTCGAAAGCGGGTGAAAAGATTAGCCGGGTTACTTCGCATTTACCCTACACATATGTGGTTAAAACAGACTCAGGTATGGTTTTTACTTTTCATAGGCCGAGTCGCTGTTCAACACTAATTGGATTATTGGTTCGGACATTTGACAAAATAAAGGGAGTGTCCGAGATTAGACTTTATCGGTACGAGCCAACATTTAGCCCTCAAATGCTAATACCAACAGCATCTCGTTGGGATGAGAGCCGACAGCGCTGGTTACTACAACCTGATGATATTTAGCTACCTAAACCTCAATTTGATGGGGATTGAATAATTTCGAAGAAATGATTTACAAGTTTCTTTGCAATATTGAGGTGAGTCACCTTTTGTAATCCTTGCCAACCACTGCTGCTATTGACTTCTGTCACAAAATATCCTTGCGGGGTTTCAAGAATATCAACGCCAGTGTATTCAAGACCAATGATCTTTGCACATCGAACTGCTAAGTCAGCTAATTCTGTGTTTAACTTACAAGGTTTTGGTTTCGCCCCTCGCCGCAAAGTAGTTTTCCAATCCGGACCCACCCGATGCATTGCGGCAATAGCTTTTCCACCAATAACAAAGACGCGTATATCATGGTTCCCATGTTCTAAGAACTCTTGAACATACATCACATAACGCTGAGCCTCAAGAGCACGAAAAGTTCGTCGGGCGATTTCCGGATCTGATACTCGCGTCATTCCCACACCCCCAGATCCAAAAAGTGGTTTTACAACCACATCCTTGTATCGCTGAAACGCACGCATTGCATCACGCCCATACTGTGTTACGGTCGTACGTGGAACCGGAACATCAGCCAATTCAAGCAATCTTAGAGTGAAATATTTGTCGACTGCTTTCTCTATGGAATGTGGACGATTCATAAAGGGAATTCCAAGACGCTCAAGACAATGAAGAATATCCATTCGAAGAATTACCTGCTCTAATGACCCACCAGGTATTGCACGAGTGAATATTCCATTCAAATTGGTTAGATCTTCTTTCTTATATTGAACACGGGCTTGTTTTCCGCCCACTCTAACCACAGTCTCAGTAACATTGAAAACTACACAGCTCACACCACGCCGTTTAATTTCAGAAACAACCTGGCTAGTTTCCCAACCTTCAGGTTCAGCTGAGGCTACACCCACCATCTGCGTTGTACTTTTCATATTCATTCACCTGCGAAAGAGATCCCGTTCCGGGTCACGAATTAGTAGCTGCGCAGAGAACTCTCCTTTCTCATATTGGTACCCTCGAACGACAATGACAGCATTTCCTTCATCTGCTTCACCCATCACGAGTTCCGCAGCTGATGCCAGCTCGTCTGCAATCGCCACCTTGGTTGATCGCAATTCATATCCAAAAAGATCGGTTAACCCAATGTAACTTTTCAAAGGATTAAGACCTGCACTACCAATTGCTACGTTAATCGCCCCTTCTCGGAAAGGTCGCCCATGTGTATCTGATATAATTACTGCGATTTCAATTCGAAAATGGTCATGAATCGTTTGTCGAATTTTCTCAGCGGAAGCATCAGGGTCTTTTGGGAGAAGCGTCACAGAATCTTTGTCTGGGACATTTGAAGAGTCAATTCCAGCATTGGCACAAATGAATCCATGAGGTGTCTCGACAATTAAGTGTCCTTTTTCTGCACGAATTATACGGCGTGATGCCTGTAAAATTACTTCAACGAGTTCAGGGCGCTTATCTAATTTGCTAGCCAGTTTGATCGCTTTAGCAGATGGCGTTATTGAGGAGAGATTAATAATTCGCCCTTCCGCTCGCGAAACTATGGTTTGGGCAATCACAAGGATGTCATGGTTTAAAATTGGAAATCTACTTTTTCGAGAGGCTTCACAAATTCGAAATCCCACATCATCTCCCTTATGAATAATACCTAAATTGGGTAATGCTTGTATAGAGAAAATTGATGAGAGATTAGCTGTGCGAGATGACATATTTCGGCTCTTTCGGCATTCCGTTGTTTAAACTTAAGAGTGTGCCGACTCGTCGTTTACTGGTGATAGGAAAATTATTTAGACAAGGACCACAGCAGCAATCACAATAGCCATTAGAATTCTAGCGAGTGAAGATTTTATGCATCATAAATTCACGAAATATCACGTTCAAAAGGGACAGCTTGTTCGTGTTCCAAAGGACCATCTAAGGGAGTTTGGAACAGGTGATGTGTATCTCATTGATACAGGATCGATAATCTATTCCTGGGTGGGTAGGAAATCCTCTCCAGATGAACGATTCATTGGAGCTATTACCTCTGTTTGGAGAGACCAAGACCGAAAAGGTGCGGCGAAACTTGTAACTGTGAATGAAGGGGAAGAGCCTAAGGAATTTCTTAATCTATTCAAAGGTAAGATTATTGTTACTGAACAAGACACAGAAGGAATTCTGAAGCGAATCGCTCTCAAAGAGCGGGAGTTTAAGTTATTCCGGGTCCATATCCAAGACGACTTGAACTTGTATTATGAGGTCGAACGCTCACAGGACTCTCTTTCTTCTGATGATGTTTTTCTTCTTGATCTTTATAACAAAATTTACATATGGCGAGGGCGTGGATCCACTGCGTTCGAACGCTGGGAAGCTATGCGTATCGCTGAAGGATATGATGCCAAGCGCACAGGTCATCAAGAGATTATCCTCATCGAAGAAGAAGAGGAACCTGAAGAATTTCTTGAAATCCTAAAAGAGTAGAATCAATGAAAGGAATAGAGAAAACCAAGAAGGGGGGAAGAAACCCCCTTTTTTTATAATTGTTCAGAAAATCCCAGAGCCCTTCTTGGTCCAGTTCCCCGCTAACTTTTTTGCCTGATCCAGAAACCGCCGGATTAACCCAGTCAGACTCTGCCCAGTGCAGGCGAGACACACTGGTGCAGAGTCCTTATTACTGGTTAAGTGGTTTCATCGAGGACAAGGCTGACGAATTTACCCAATCGACCGGTGTGTTGAATAGCCTTAATGAGCCGGGCCTCGTGCGACGCCTTCTGTGCGAGAAGATGATTCTCGCGGACGACGGCGAGTTCCGTGAGAAGGTCATAGAGTCGACGTAGTTCCATTCGATTGACTTGCTGAGAAAGGCGTTCCAGGAGGCGGAACACGTCATTCATTGCTACCTTCTTTAATTGGTCAATATCGTCCGTGACATTACGCGATTGCAAATAGGAGCGGGCTAAACGCAAAATTGCATCACGTGAATCTTTTGTCCCTGTGGTCACGGCAATTCCCCTCAGAGTCGCCATGCTAAGCACCCCCGATGCTGGCGACACTTGAGACTTCCTGACCATTCGGCTCAACACGGATACGGACTCCAGCAGGAGTTGCCTCCACGGTAATCCGTCCGTTAAGACCGCAGGTATCCTTTACTAACTCTATTAGTAAGGTACCAATCGCTCCGATTTCTCGGAGGTCTTCACACCCCGTATTCGGGGTAATATCTATGTCTATTGGGTAGGCGTTATCAACGCCAATAATTCGTTGGGTTTCTTCCATCAGTTCTGTAGCCACTTTT
>CAYFXY010000034.1:22640-24202 GCA_964347205.1 uncultured archaeon | reverse complement strand
GCATCTCTTCAATTCTTTGGAGTCGTAGGGGCAACATTTCACTATATCAGCCATGCAACCTGCAAAGCAATCCTCTTCTTAACAGCCGGTGCGATTATTTTACATGCAGGAGGAATCCGAGAAATTTCTGGGATGGGAGGACTTGCTCGACGGATGCCGGTTACTGCAACAGCGGCGATAATTGGTTTCCTTGGCATCCTTGGGTTTCCGTCACTCAACGGTTTTCAAAGCGAGTGGATGATCTTTGCGGGGGCCTTTGGCAGTGCTATTTCGCAAAACTCAATGCCATTGTTGATCATTGCAGCAACAGGTGTTATTTCGACGGTCTTCACAGCAGGATACGCCCTTTGGACTATCCGACGTATATTCTTTGGAGAATTACCCGAAGAGCTAGCAAATGTGACCAGACCAAGTAAAAAGATATCAGTTCCGCTCATTATTTTAGCAGTCATTACCGTCATCCTTGGGCTTTATCCTGAAATTGTCGTGGCGCCTGTGAAAGCTGTTATTGAAAGTATAATACCATTCTAGGAGTATGGTCACCTATGTGGTTCAGTCCTGAATTCATTGCACAATCGATGGTCATTAACCCTCTAGGAATACTAGGAATTCTAGTTTTCTGGATATTTCCAATTCCCTTTATAGGGGCTTTGTTGACCCCGATATTAGCGAGAATACATCCAAAGCTTCGAGACTATTGTGCTGTTATTACTAGTTTCCTAGCTGCACTAGCAGCAACATCTCTCATACCGATTGTTTTGGGTGTGAGTTTTCCTATTACTCTCCCACCATGGCAACTACCTTGGATCCCGTCTCTTGGTATTGTATTGGGTGTTTTGATCGATCCACTTAGCGTGTTCATGGCGAATATTGTCACATGGCTTACCTTTCTTATAATGGTATACAGCTTAGGATACATGAAGGGGGAGGCGAGTCTCACTCGTTATTGGATATTCATGAACCTTTTCCTCGGAAGTATGCTTCTAATTGTGATGTCGGATAATTTGCTCCAATTGTTCTTCGGTTGGGAGGGAGTCGGACTTTGCTCGTATCAACTTATTGGTTTCTATTATTCCGATCGTCGCGACAAATGGGTTGGAGTGCCAGGAGAAACAGCATTAGGCGTCGATATGGCGTATCCGCCGAGTCATGCAGGAATGAAGGCATTTATCGTGACAAGGATTGGAGATGTTTTTCTTCTTGCAGGAATACTTTCTATTGGATTAACAGCAGGAACTTTTAGTTTTGTTGAACTCGCTGAACATACACCATGGGCTGCACAGCTCGCAGGAATGGGGTTATTGGTTCCCGTTTGTCTTTCCATTTTTATTGGTGCAGTTGGTAAATCCGCACAATTTCCTCTTCATGAATGGTTACCTGACGCAATGGCAGGACCTACATCTGTATCTGCATTAATCCATGCAGCTACAATGGTGAAGGCTGGTGTTTATCTAGTGGCAAGGATGGCTCCACTTTTTTACAGCATTTTGCATACATATGGCGGAGTAGAGATTTTTTTCTACACTGTTGCAGGAATTGGGGTGTTCACTGCATTTCTTGCA
>CAYFXY010000034.1:17305-22630 GCA_964347205.1 uncultured archaeon | reverse complement strand
GTACACAGGCACTTGTCTCTAGTGAAATTAAGAAGGTGCTTGCTTATTCTACTGTCTCTCAAATTGGTTATATGATGCTAGGTCTTGGAGCAGCAGGGCTTGCACCTGAATTTGCAGGGGGTTATGTGGCTAGTCTTTTTCATTTAATGAGTCATGCCATATTCAAGGCTTCACTTTTCATGGCTGCAGGAGCGGTTATCCACACTGTGGAATCCCGGTTCCTTGATGACATGGGAAATCTCAAGAATATTATGCGAATAACCTACATATCAATGATCTTGGGAGTACTTTCACTCTCTGGGGTTCCGCCGTTCTCTGGATTTTGGTCAAAAGACGCTGTCTTACTTGCAACCTGGTCAACGGGTAATATTGTCCTGTTCAGTTTAGGAGTTATTACTGCAGGTCTAACAATTCTCTATAGTCTTCGGATGCTTGGGATGGTATTCCATGCCCCAAAGAGCAACCACTTAAAGCAATTAGAAAAGGATGGGTCTCATCTTCATATTCCAGGCAAACTATTCTGGGTACCATACGGGATTCTTGCCTTGGTTAGCCTTATCCTTGGTTTCGCGGGACCACTTTTTGAAAGTAATCTACACACCTTCTTCGAACCACTTTTCCATGGAATAGGTAGCCATGGAGAAGCCATAGATCAAAGCCTTGCATTAGCTACAACTTGGTTAGCCTCCGCGATAGCATTATCCATTGGCGGGTTGATTGGCTACCTACTTTACATTCGCTCCTCCTACGATATTCATAGAGCAGTCAAGAAGAATCGAATACTGCGCACACTCAACAGATTCTTAGTTAACAGGTGGTATATGAATCCCTTATTCTACAAAGTCTTTGTGTACGGAGCAATTCGGGCTAGCAAAGGTGCCTATAGACGAATTGAGGTTGGAGGAATTGACCAACTCAATGTTAAAGTTGCACCTGCCATAATCCGAGGAGCAAACGCATTCTACCGTACTATTGAACAACGAGGATTTGATTCTTCAAATACTGGATTTGCGAATCTTGGAGTTAAGACTTCACGAATCGCAGATTGGATTGATGTTAACGCAATTGATGCAATTGCCAATAGAATCAAGAGCACCGGAGATTGGCTCTCCAAAAAAATCCGGCGGATCCAAACTGGGATTACCCACCAATACGTATTCGCTCTTGTTGCAGGTCTTGTTCTAATTATTTTACTCTTTGAACCAATGCTTCTGTTTACACCAATCATCTTACTAGTGATAATAGTGGTTCTCGTTACGGCTGCAATTCTTTCATTGAGGTGAATCAAATGCTTTTATCGATCATAATTTTTTTGCCATTAGTAGCCACCCCATTGATTTACTTATTAGGTCGCCCCAGTCCCCGAGCTGCACGATGGATTACGTTAATAATTACAGGTGTTGTCTTTGTTGCATCATTCATAATTTATCTGGGATTGTTTTTACTCGATCCAAGCACTTTTCAGTTTGTTGAAAGTTATACCTGGATTGAATTCTTTGGAAATGGTGTTCCTTTTGAGGTGGGCGTTGATGGTATTAGTGCACCTCTTCTGCTTTTATCAACTGCTCTTAACTTATTAGCCACGGCAGGCTCATTCAAGCTAGTTAAAACCCAAGAACGGCAATACTACTCACTAATTTTGCTTTTCGGAGGAGGCGTAGTTGGCGTATTCACAGCACTTAATCTAATTGTATTTTTCGTATTTTGGGAAGTAGCGATAATTCCAATGTTCTTCTTTATTGGCATCTGGGGAGGTCCCAAACGAAAGTACGCAGCCATCAAGTTTCTGCTTTTTACTACATTAGGTAGTCTATTGATGTTAATTGGGTTCTTAGCAGTTTTTCTCTGGTCAGGTGGCAGTACATTTGACATACCAACACTACTTGCTAATCGCATACCACAAGAATTACAACTAATTCCAGCTATCTTGTGCTTTATTGGCTTTGCCATCAAGCTTCCAGTCGTTCCCTTTCACACCTGGTTACCAGACGCTCATGTCGAAGCTCCTTCTCCTATCAGCGTTTTACTTGCAGGTGTGATGTTAAAAATGGGAGGGTATGGAATCATTCGGATAATCATTGGGCTATTTCTTGAATTCGCAATTGTTTATGGTCAATTGCTTATTGTCCTTAGTTTAGTATCTGTATTGTTTGCGGCGTTCACAGCAATGTTTCAAGATGATCTCAAACGAATGGTTGCTTTGACCTCAATTAATCATATGGGTTTTGTTGCAGCTGGTGCATTTACAGTTTCATCTCTCGGTATTGCAGGCGCAGTATTACAGATGTTTTGTCACGGATTCGCGATTGGTCTCTTATTTCTTCTGACAGGTGTCATTGAAAAGGGAACAGGAACACGGAAGATTAGTCTGCTAAAGGCTTTAGGTGCAGGAATGCCCTTGACAAGCCTGCTATTGATAATAGGGTCTATAGCTTCCATGGGAATACCAGGATTTGGAAACTTTGTAGCTGAATTTAGTGTCATACAAGCGGTCATAGGTGTTCAGTGGATTTTTGGTATTCTTGTTTTAGGACCAGGCATCACTGCAGCTTATTTCTTATGGACGCTACAACGTGTATTTCGACAAGTTGAACCGACTCCAGCACAAATGAAACCAGCATCAGCTTGGGAAATCGTGACTTTAGCATCATTTGTTGTACCTATTCTAATCTTAGGAATATTCCCGGCCTTAATGATGACTTTGGTTTATCCCGCTGTAGGAACATTACTCAGCTTAACAGGAGGACCCTAAATGGAGTTTATTTTTAATGTTGTTCTTGGATCACTCGGAGTCGCCGGTATCCTTATTCCACTCCTTGATCAAGTAATCTTTTCTCGTTCAGGTAAACATATTGCAGGCTACATTGCATTACTTAGCCAAATACTTCCAGCCTTAATCTTTGGTTGGATTGTGATAGAAAACATACCTCTAACCAGTTCCTTCGGAAATTTGATTTCCCCTGATGAGTTTGGAATCTTCTTTTCGCTAGTCTTTCTTTTAGTAGGGATTCTCATAACCATTGCATCCATTAGTTTCATGCGCGATGACCCAAATCAGGGTTCTTATTATGCTTTGATAGTACTTGCAGTGCTTGGATCAATACTAGTAGCTTTCTCAATTGATTTAGTTATGCTCGATGTTGCTTGGGATTTGATGTTCGTAACTACGCTAGTTCTAACAGGGATCCGGAAAACGGATTGGCTTTCTAGCGAGGCCGCATTCAAATACTACATTCTAGGAGCCCTATCGACCGCCTTTGTATTCCTTGCCATCGCATTCTTCATAGGAATTACAGGCACTACCTCACTTATTGGTATAGCCTTAGCACTTCCAAGCCTTTCCATTGAGCTCCAACCACTTCTTTTACTTGCGATTGTTTTTACGATCATTGGGTTTGGGATTAAGATGGCAATCGTACCATTTCAATTTTGGATCCCCGACGCGTATGAAGGGGCCCCAACACCAATTGGTGGGTTTTTAGCAGCAGGATCTAAAAAGGCAGGATTTGCAGCAAGTCTCCGAGTTTTAACAATCGCTCTTATCACGGCACCTGTTATCATATTAGTGCGTTGGAGCTTTGCCATTGCATTTCTAGCCGCAATTACCATGACCGTAGGCAATATTGCGGCTTTGACTCAGAAAAGTTTTCCTCGTATGCTGGCTTATTCCTCAATTGCACACGCGGGATATATGTTAATTGGTATTGCGTTTCCTAACACCGTTTACGGTATACCAGGTCTCCTTTTTCACATCCTGAATCATGCCATAATGACCGCAGCAGCTTTCATTGCAGCGGCTGGCGTTTCTCTCGCATTGAAACAGACCTCAGTTGATGGCTATGATGGTTTAGCCAAAATTATGCCAGGAACTGCTTTTATATTGACTTTGACGTTATTTGCACTTGCAGGAATCCCACCGTTTAATGGATTTTGGAGTAAGGCAGTATTATTTATGGCCACTATTGAAGCCAATGCTGTTTGGCTTGGTATAATTATGGTTCTAAATAGCGTCTTCTCATTGGGCTATTATTCTTGGATAATCAAACGGATGTACTTAGATGAAACCACTATCTCGGCCCGAATTACAGAACCCCGTGGGATATTAATTGCATTAATCATTGCAGGAGTGTTAATCCTGGTGATTGGAATTTTCCCATCACCTTTCTTTACGTGGATTAGTGGATCCACAGGATATGTTCCTTAGAGAGACTTAGAATTTTATCGGTCAATTATTGGTATGAATTCGTACAAAGTCAATTGGTTAAGAGTTCAATATCGCATTGGCTATCGCCCCGTGCCATGCACCCTTTTCTCCCAATAGATTGTACTTTCAAGTTGCAGACCAACGAAACAAGTTTCGGATAATACATCGTGTGAAAATTACACAGAAGACCTTCATATTTCCTGCTAACTTCACTGTACAAACAATTCTTTGTAGTGATAACAATCCGTTTTTTATGTAAAGTCACATGAGCGTTATATCCAACCATATTCAGTTCTTGGCGCAGCCTTTGACGGAAAGATTCAAGGCTCATTGGAATTCGAGAAGTCTGACCCCAATTTTCTGCAGTTGCTATCGCAGCATTAATTCCCATTGTTTTAAATAGGCGCTCTGTCGTATCCATGCCCATTTCCTCGAGTAAGGTCATGATAATACGGTCAGATAGTTGCCAATACCTACGGGGAGGAACAGAATATAAGAGCGCTTTTTTCAGAACATAGTGTGACGAAGGACGTCCCCGTCCTCTTTTACCTGGCTGATTTAAAGAGCTCTGAGCTAAGATAACATCTTGGGCAAGAAGATCAGCAATAACATACCGAACTGCGGCATTGCTTAGATTCGTTCCTTCAGCTATCTCTCTAGTTGTTGAATTTGGGTTAGCAGCTATGAATTTAATAACAAGGGTGGACGCGTTTAAACGATAAGGAGCGAGCTGAGCAAAGGACTCAAGAGTTAATGCACTTTTTTCACTCAAGTATAAATCACCCTCTTCGGAGATGTGATAAGCAATGGATTTATGATTTATTGTTTAATTAATTTTCTATATTTATTTCGAGTAAATTTTAAATGTTACGAATCGACAGCGTTATCGCCTAAACTGGTGCAGATTTATGTTCAAAGCTTTCATTTTGGTCAAAGCCGCTCCAGGAAAAACACCAGAAATACTAGAGAAGCTAAAAGAAATGAAACAAGTAGCAGACGTAGATATCGTCTACGGCGAATACGATTTAATTCTAAAAGCTCAAGTAAAATTACCTGAAGCCCTGGACGATTTTGTCTTTAATACACTCCGACATCTTGACGGAGTTAAATCAACCACCACC
>CAYFXY010000034.1:6737-17295 GCA_964347205.1 uncultured archaeon | reverse complement strand
GGAGTGTACCTAGGTGATCAAATGAGCGAAGTAGAGGCATTTCGAGAATATAGATTAAACCATGTTTCAGCTAAACAGATCATCGGTATTGTAAACAAGGTTTCAAAACTAATGAGAGATATCATAAGCCCAAATGCATGTGAGATAGATGCAAGGGTGAAAAAGGAAGATCCATCCCAGATCGTGATTTCAATGAAATGCGTTGATGGCAGTGCTGTTCATTACGCGGATGTTCGTTCCATGTTCAAAATAATGCAATTGTGCGAAAAAGAACAAATATCACATGACATAGGCGAACTCGAAGTAATAGTTGACTAATCATTCTTTTCTTTCAACATTTTTGCATCGTCTTACTCGACAAAAGACTCAAGGGTAACAGGAATAGAATGAGAGTTACAATTTAGATTGTTGCCAGAACCCCTGGGAAATACCATCGTTTCATTCAGCCTTCATGAATCCGTTTGAGGTCCATTTGAGAAACTAACGTACATCATTCTTATACGGGAAAGTTGAAGTCAAGAGTTTTGATACATGTTGATTCTCTGAAATCAAAAGCAGGATTTTTTTAATTCTACGTTAGAATATCTTTCCTAATACTTTCAGCGATTTTTCGACACATATTATTCCAAATGTGAAGATGGATAGGAAAAGTGAGCTTCCAATAGGCTATTCCTAAAAGCCCGTTAGGTTTGTATGTTATTATTTGTCGAAGTTCTGACTTTTCATCATCAATTCTGCGGATTATAAACTCAAGAGTTGATCGGGCTGGAATTCGGGTTTCGACTTCAAGTTTGAGGTAATGTGGAGGATCAACAGCGATAGTTTTCCAACAGTCAACCGCATCACCAGGACACAAATTGTCGCAGTCAACTCGCCCTCGTCTGATTCCAACTCCACCAATGAATTCATCAAATCCACCATAAATTCTCCATAACCAATTAGCGTAATACCAGCCTTGTGGCCCACCAATTTGGATAACTGGCTTCCATAACTCTTCTGGGCTGCAGTTGACTATCACTTTACGCTGATTGAAATAGTTGGTACCTCCAGCCCAAGGTGGATCATTGGGTTGGGTCCATTCCGGAATAAATCTGGATTCATCCTTTGAAAAACGTGATTTTCTAAATTGATAGTCGATTTCTTGAAGTGCAAAGCGAATGGTTTCTCTGTTTGTAAGAAGTCTTTGAGGAATTAGCTCAAGAATTCGTTTGTCGCGGCAAATTGTCTCACTTTGTAATCCCTTTATGAGTGGTCGTGCTAGCGATTGCGGAATAGGTGTTACTTTATCAATTAGAAATGTACTGAATTTATTTCCCAGAAATGGAACCGGAATCAAACTTCTTTTCGCTAGATTGGCCTCCTGGGCGAATATCTGAATGAGATCGGGATATCTCAGAACTTCTGGGCCACCAATATCAAAGGTTTTCCCAATTGTTTCACGAACAGTTAAGCATTTCAGCAGGTAAGTTAGTGTGTTACTAATTGCAATTGGTTGTGTTTTACTCTGAGCCCAGCGCGGGGTAATCATAATCGGTAAGCGTTCAACGACATAGCGCATAATCTCAAATGATGCACTTCCTGCACCAAGCAGCATGGCAGCCCTGAGCGTGGTTACAGGGACAGAGCCAGATTGTAGAATTCGAGAAACTTCAGCTCGTGACAGGAGATGTTTACTTAATCTGTCACGACGATCTAATAATCCACCTAAATAGATAATTCGTTCCAAGCCAACTTTTTCTGCTACCTCAATCATGTTGGATGCAGCATCACGATCGAGTTGCACATATTGCTTTCCAGAATATAATGAATGAATGAGATAATAGGCAGTAGAACACCCAGAGAGAGCTTGTTGCAATGTGTCTGGTACTAAAACGTCGACGTGCACCGGTTGAACTCGGCTATCTTTCGACCATGAACAGCGTTGGAACTTAGCAGGTGATCGCCACGACGCTTTAACCCTAAAGTTAGTATCGGCTAAAAGTCGAACTAACCGTTGTCCGACGTACCCAGTTGCTCCAAGCACTAATACAGTTCGGGGTTTCATTTGAAATCCTCTACGCGTTATCTTTTAATTTTTGAACTTTTCAACAAAATGCCTTCCAAGTGCTGATTTCACTGTTCTATGTAATTGTGTTCCTGGTTTTATTGTTTTGAGGGAGTTAAATCAATCAGAAGGTGGTGTTACTCGTAGGAATCGCCCGACAAGTGTGACAATATCAACGACCGGTATTTCCAGCCCGAGTTCTTGCATTGCATGTGTGAGGTTCAGAATACAAAAGGGGCATGCTGAAACAACCATGGTTGCTCCTGCCTCCATGATTTCCCCAACACGTTCCCATGCCATGCGTTCTTCTAGAGGAAGCGTCGCTTTCTCTTCCTCGGAGAGCTCGCGATATTCTTTAATGAGCGTCCTTGCGGCATCCTGTACTTGACTGGGAGAGCTTGTGGGATCAGCATCATAGATACGTTTTGTGGCAATATCTAAAGCAAGTTCAGGAATCCCTGCTTTAACGCCTCCTCCAGCTCCACAACAGCGTGAATGTTCGCGAGTTCGAATCATTTCAACTAATGTTATGCCAGGTAATAATTCAAGGATTCGTCGCGGAGCATCATAGACGCCCACGTGACGCCCAAGATGACATGGATCATGATAAGCAACTCGCTCTTCAACGCCCGGTAGAGGTTCAATCTCTATATCTTCAAGGGCTTTCGCAAGAAATTGGGTAATATGTTGGACCTTGAAGGGTAGTTTACCATAATAGCAAGGCCAATCAAAAACAGAAGTTCGAAAACAACCAGAACACGAATAGATAACGAGTTTTGCTCCCTTTTCTTTTATGACGTCTACATTATGTTGGACTAAATCTTTAACGACTTCAACCTGTCCAGTTCGAATTAAGGGAGAACCACAACAACGCTCATCGTTACCTGGAAGTACAAAATCAATCCCAAGTTTATTGAGAACCCGAGCAGTGGTTATTGCGAGATGTTGCATTTTATAGGACGAAGTGCATCCGACAAAATATGCTATTTCAGCATGTTCAGCTACCTTCACATCCGGAGGTAACCAGTCAGAGCGAGAGAGATGATCTTCCCCATAGGGGTTGTGTTTAGTCTTTACGTTATTTGGCCAACTTCGTTGACGCTCTAATGGACCAAATCCTTGACTAACCATATCCGCGCGAACTGTCTCCCATAAATCGCAACTATTTATCCGAGATTCACACACAGTTTGACATTGCCCACAGACTGTGCATAGATATAGATCTTCGACAAAATTATCAATCTTATTTCGGTCAATAGCACTTCCCCCCCGAGCCCGTCCCATAATACCATAGACTTTTTTTACAATATTTCGTAGGTTGCGGACTTTACCACGGGCAGTGACTCCTTCCCGTTGTAGTTGATCGAATACTGGACAGAACTTTACACACTCACCACAATCAACACAGGCATCTAACTCCATCACCTGCTTACGAGTTAGTTGTGGTAGGCTTATTTTCTCATCATTTGTTGTCAGTCCTCTCAACTCCGGTAACTTCTCGAATGTATTCTTTTTCCCATTGTTTTTCGATAGCACTTCTAACCATTATGATTGGCGCGGCAACGATATGCTGAAATTTCGAAAATAACAGAGCTGCAATCAACGTCCAGATTACGAAAGCATGAGAAACCCCAAACCAACCTCTTATCCCAAAAATAAATTCATAAGAAAAAGCCAAGTGCCCAGAAACAGCAAGGGCTAACAAGAGAATCAGTGGAAGATAGTTATGAAGATTGGTAACGCTACGCCCCTCCCTTGAACCAATTCGACTCCCAAAAGCCATGATTAAACCAACTACCAACAATCCCGTTAGAATATCATGGGTGAGAACCCGAAGTTCCAGTGTTGCCCATGGAAAGAGAATAGTTTCATTAAGTAAAATAAACCTTGGAACACCATGGAAGAGGAAGAGCCCCATAAAACCTACAAGGATGAGGCCATGTTTCACCCAACGATAAAGACTTTGCTGGCGGATAGTTCCTCCGAAAGTCCAATCAGAAAAGACCGTTTTAATAAATGCTACGAACTTTAAGTGAAACGGGACATTAATGAGCCAACCGGCTTCATACTTCGCTGGTGCTTCATGAGGTTTCGTCCAGCGAACTAGAATGCGAATCAATCCAATCAGAAATAGCGTAATCGCTACTAGGCGATAAACGGCAAGTATTTGATAAGCTAGCTCCAGTTGCATGCTTGAACTCCATTATTTGCTTAAACTAACAGTCTTAAGGTCTATCATAAGACTTCCCTTTTTACTAAACACCAAGCGCACATCATCCATACACGCTACTATAAAAATAAAAGGGAAGATTGGAGGGCCTGATAAGATAAATCAGGTACCCTCCAATTTTCTGATTACTGACTAATCTACGTCCATAATCCTAAGAACCGAAGGATTGCATTCTTGGATTCATCCAGCCAAGGACCTAACCATCTGTCAAATCCAATGTATCTTCCTGCCTGATACATTCCTATGACGAAGAATGCAATTGAACCAAGGAAGTTCACTCCAAAGGTTGAGGCGCTAAGCCAGCCGAGTAAGAAGAGGAAAGTCCATTGCATCAGCACACCACCAAAGGAGCCCAATCGCGTCAGAAATCCAAAGGTTAGGGACAGGCCGATCAATAACTCACCCCAGGCGATTATCAAGAGAAATAACGTTGGATTCATAAGTAACATCGTCATGAACCCTTGGATCCACGGACTCGGTGCGGAGGATTGAGCTAGCGTCAGCAGTCCATAATTTGTTGAGTACGCAGGATCAAGGATTTTATCTAAGCCACCGTGCAGGAACTCCCAACCAAATGCTAATCGCAATGGAAGTAAGAATGACAAGACAGGGAATTTGTCAGGCCAACCCCATCGCAAGAAGAAAAATGTCGGCACAAGAATAACAGCGAGGACAATCAGGGGTGATAAAGCCAAGTCGAGAGCCGGAAAGAGCAGTGCAGGATCTGGTTCAATCCATTGTGGACCTAATGTTAAAACCATAATCGCAAGTAGTATGACATCAACGATGATCATGAGTAAGATTGCTATCCATTGATTTCGATTTAATTCCATTTTGCAGTTCTCCTATAAGAGGAGTAAAAAAATGGTGAATCTACATCGTATTTAATTTCTTACTTTTGAATTTGTAGAAAATAGAAAAAATAATTATCTATATTAATAAACCAAAGCAATTTCTCCAAATCCTTCCCTTGAGCTCCTCGAATGAGTTCCCTTCTTCTTATTTGGTAGGGAATCTTTAGTGAAGTTGAATAGGATCATCTGTAGTCCGAGGGGCTAGCCGTATCGGAAGGAGACACCGAAAGTTCCTCGAGGGTAATTCCATTCAATAATATCGTTAGGGCATACAATTTTACAGGTACCACATTCGATACAATCTTCGTAATTGAAGAGGAGTTTATCATTCTCGATTTTAAAACAACCGGCTGGACAACCTGCGATGCAAGGTTTGGGGTCACACTCTTCACAGCCCTCGGTTTTGACAATGATATGGGGTATTTTATCGAAATTGTAGTTGAGCAGACCTAATCTTTCTTCGAGTTTCAGTTTCATATTGCTCTCACCGCCTGGATCCCATCACGGACCAGCGTTAATAATGATGCTCGTTTTCTCCAATTTCGTATGATCACGTTTAGGAGCCTTTTTCTCCGAATACCTCGTGATGTTATTAGATCTTCGGCTATGTTAGTTAATATATCTGGGTATATGTTATAGATATTCGGATTTCGCAGAAATGCAGGAGCTCTTCTAAACGTAGTGAGGTCCTGAAGGACGAAATCTTGATGAAGAATTTCCGCATACTTTTGCAAACGCTTTTTTGAGAAATCTCGATGCTCTTTGGCGTCCAAGACCGTTTTCGCGGCAGCTACACCAGAGGCAATGGCAAAATTCATGCCTTCGACTGTATAGCCGATATTCAAAGCAAAACCTGCTGCATCTCCCGTGACGATTAGACCATCAGTGAAAAGACGTGATAAGCCGCCATAGCCTCCTTCGGGAACTAAATGGGCGGAATATTAGAGGACTTTTCCTTCACGAATCAACTTTTCAATGACTCCCATCGAAAGAGTCTCAAGATTTGTAAAGAGAAAACCGCCTCCCGGGAATCCTTTGGATCCACCTAAGAACATCATTGCAGCTCCTTCCCGTCCTGAAAGGTGGAAACGTTCCTCTATGATATCTCGGGGAAGACTAATCGCTTCCTTGATTCCTAATCCTAATAATTCAGGTCGGTGAGGAGTCCGAAGATTTGCTTGAGCAGCTAATAGTGAATTAATTCCATCAGCTGCAATCACGATATTTGCGCCGATTTCATCGTCCCCTGCTTTAATGCCTACTATGCGTTTATTATTCCAAATGAGTTCATCGACTCGTATCCCGGTGGCAAGGAGCGCTCCGGCTTCTTCAGCTTGCTTGGCAAACCATTGATCGAACTTGTACCTGATAACTGAAATTCCATTGAATGGAGGTTTAGCAAATTCCTTCTTTGAGAAGCCCAATCTGATTGCAGAGTCTCCTGAAAGAACATTCAGGTTATGTGATATAATAAATCGTTCAACTGGAGCGTCTTCCCAGAAATTAGGGATTAAACGGTGGAGTGCCCGACCATACAGGATTCCACCTGACACATTCTTCTCACCTGGAGTTTTTCCACGTTCGATTAGAAGCACTTGTTGCCCCGCCTTCGCGAGGTAATATGCGGCAGCACTTCCAGCGGGACCTGCCCCAACGACGATTACATCAACATTTTCCATAATTCTACCTCCGTATCTGAAGATTCAATATAACATTAACACTTATAATTAAAATCAATGAACTTGCTCAAAAGTGATTATTCTGAAAAATGTGTTGCCTAATTACTCTATCCTAGTTTTCCTATAATGTATTTTTTTGTGACTAATGTTTTTCACCAATGTTATGAGATTAAAAGACAATTAGCGTTAAAGTTAATGAAGGAACTTATTTCGATGATGCAACATTGAATGCAACAAATGGCGTTATTAGCTCGTCGGTTGTGAGCGAACCATGATTAGCCAAAAGTCCTTGAATAGGAAGAAGCCCCCAAGGTTCACCAGGTTTATCTTCTTGTTCGATTCTCAATTTTGCACCATCTCTGGCAATTAACAATAAATCTCCTAGCCGTTGGATAATTCGTTTTGAACTTGAAGCAGGAAGAAGTTGAGCGTTGTCAAGATCTTTTTTGTCAAATATCACTGCTCGGTCTGCAACCTGGTCCAGGAGCCATTGTTTTAGTTTTTTTCGTTTGCTACCCGATTGACAATAGAAATGGGTGATACGACCAGAATGACCGGGTGGAACCTTAAGAGAGTCTTGGACTTCGAGGAGTTGTTCTTGGGTTAGAACAATTGTTTGCTTTTCTCGAAGGGGGTTTTGTCCATGATCGGAGCATAATATTACGGTAGTATGCTTTGCTTCGGATGCTGAAAAGCTTTCTAAGAAGACATGTAGGTGTCGGTGGAACGCATTACATCCAGCATAATACTCAGGAGAATAGAGACCGTATTTGTGGGCTAGGATGTCGATTTGGGGAAAGTAAAGGGTCATAAAGAGCTTGTGACTTTGAATGTGTTCGAAGACACGTCGTGCCATTCCAAAGGCATCAATAAACCCGTTAAAGGTGAAAATATTCTCTCTTTGAACATAGAACCGTCCAAGTCCAGTGCCAGGAATTTCTCGTGGCAATCCTTCAGCAACAACAAGGGAAGGATGTAATTTCTTGAGGATTTCTGGAATTCCTTTAGCCCATAGAAGTGCTCGAACATCAATACCAGCATACGGAATCGCATCACGGTATCGAACTTTGTGACCAGACATTTTAAGTGTATCAACCAGGGCCCCATATTCTGAGAAGAATATAACATGCCCAAGTATTCCATGTTTGGTTGGAGGAACCCCAAAAGTTATGCTAGGCATCGCAGCAGAGGTAATCGTCGGAAAAGTACTGCTCAAGGATATAACATCCAAATCATTGAGGAAGGTTTCTAATCTAGTTTTGATAATGTTTTGAGATCCTAGGCTATCTATGATGCAGACAATGACTCTTTCTGCGTTTAAGGCCTTGTTCTCTTTGAGATGTTTCACCACAATGGGTAAATCGAAAAGATCGTCTCGTGCAATGTTCACACCCATGCACCGCAGAGCCGTTGGTAAAACCCGATAGATATTTTGCTGGTAATTGGGTGCGTAGAGATCGTCAGTTCCAGTAATTGGTTTAACAAATAACGACATAGTGGATTTCCCTTTCAAGTCATGTTGCCTGTAAGCAACACATGTGACTGAGTATAGTATGTGACTCAAAACTATAATAATTGAAATACTGAAAAATTGGAATTCTTTCCATGAAGATTTTTGGGGACGAAAGACTCTTTATTACACTTTGTACAAATGTCTAGGAAAGGAGTTTACGGTACAGGGGAATAGAAACCGTGATCAAAGGATTCGCAGTCTTTCGCATGGACCCGAAAATCGGACCACAGCATATCTACAAAAGTGATACTATCAGCGAAATCAGTCATCAAGAAGTTTTAGCAATATTTGCAACACATAATCTATTTCGGGAAGGCTTTCGTGGAGTACATGTGAGTAATCGAACCTGGGCAACCTATGTGTTTCCACCATGGATTGTCGCCCTTCTTTTAGGACCTGACGAACCTATTGGTCCACTTCGAAATCCAATGAAACGCATTTTACTTGCCAGTTCCTTAGAGGATAAGCCTAAGTCAGAAGAATGGAAGAACCTTTACCACGAACTACTTATTGAAATCCAAAGTTCACCAGTCGCAGACCTACTAACATCAAAGAAGACTACAAAATTCCTCAAAGAAATGATTAATCGTAACATCCAATATTTTGACCCCCATTTCAATTTTGAAATTGGGACAACCTATCCTGCTGCCGATCGTCTGACCAGCCTCAATAGCTATGATACCCGGCTTTTTTTAGAAAAACTCACATTAGCAGGCATATTCACTAGCGAACCAATCATTGGGGTTACACATTGTCCTATTTGTTTAGGATTTAAAGTTGTCAGCCGTTTAGCTTGTCCAGAGTGTAGTGTTACAGCATTAGATGTTGTGCGATACCCCGCCTCTCAAGAAAGCAGTGATAAAGCCCCAACTACACCTGGGAAACCTATGGAGCTCTTCTATTCCTGTCTTACCTGCCAACATACCACCAGCGAACCGGTTGTCACGCTTCTCTGTACAGAATGTGGTTCACAATTTCAGCCCGATGAAGCAGCTTATCGCAATATGGATCGGCTTGTCTTGAATCGACCAATTGCTGAGTCTCTAATTAAAAAAGTTGAAAAAGGCGAAACCGACGATTAAGAATTATTTTCCGAATTAGATTTTATCCCACGGTTTTCCTGATCTTTCGAAGGACGCTAGTATGCTCTTGGCGAGGGTTTCAAATACATCACTTACATGGACATCATCCTTCGCACTACTTTCCATGAATGACATGTTTCCGTTTTTTGCTGCCTCTTTTCCTTCTTTCATGGAGACAACACGCTTTTCTTCGAGATCGGTTTTACACGCGACTAAAAGGAGAGGAATTCCCTCACACCGTTGGTGAACTTGTTGTGTCCAATGCTCAATCCGCTCAAAGGAGTTGCGATCCGTGATGTCATAAGCGATAACTGCCCCTGCAGCCCCTTCGAAATACAAGCCACGTATAAAATCAAACCTTTCTTGACCTCCCGTGTCATAAAGAACCAACTTTACATTGTTGCCATCAATGTTGATTTGTTTCGTAAAGAAGTCAACACCTAAAGTGAAGAGGTAGCTTTCGTCAAATTGACCGGTAGTGTATCGACGAGCAAGAGATGTTTTCCCGACTCCTGCATCACCGACAACGATAACTTTGTATACGATTTCGGCGAGTTCTTCCATTCAGTTATCACCCTCTGGATTCCTAATTTATCACTCCCAGACATGCCTTTAAGTGCTTCGTGTAGAATTCGACTCAGGGCTAGAAGTTTAGGGTATCTACAAGAACCACGCTATTTTTCTGAAATACAATCAGTGATTTCATGGAATTCTAGTTCAATGGGAAGCCCTTTTTGGGAAGAAAGATTTCATAGACGTTGATAGATCCGACTAGTTTGGGTAGGCGTTAGAAATGCCCGAAATGATTAATCAAATCAATCTCCCTGTTGAAGAACTACCTCGGCGTTGGTACAACCTAGCCGCTGATTTACCTGAACCATTGCCAGCTCCTAAGGATCCGAGTGAAGGACCATCACGGTTGGAAATGCTTCCAAAATTCTTGATGAGGACTGTCCTCGAACAAGAAAACTCCACTGCGCGTTGGATAGATATTCCAACAGGAATTCAAGAGCTCTTTATTCAAGCGGGTCGTCCACGACCGCTTATGCGAGCTTTACGTTTAGAGAAGAGATTGAAGCTACCTGATAATGTTCGGCTATACTACAAACGAGAAGACCTCTCGCCCACGGGATCAAATAAGGTGAATACTGCATTA
>CAYFXY010000034.1:5256-6727 GCA_964347205.1 uncultured archaeon | reverse complement strand
AGACCTATTATGCTGTAAAAGAAGGTTATTCGGAAGTTACTACTGAAACGGGAGCAGGTCAGTGGGGGTCAGCGCTCTCGTATGCAGCCTCACTGAATGATCTCAATTGTCGGGTATTTTGGGTACGAGCAGCGTACCGATGGAAACCAGGACGCCGGACATTGATGAGGCTTTATGGCGCGGATGTGTTTGCATCTCCGAGCAAAGAAACTACATTTGGTCGTGATCTGTTAGCTCAGAATCCTCAACACGTAGGAAGCTTGGGGATTGCAATCAGTGAAGGAATTGAAGATGCATTGAACCGAGATGGAAGCATCTATTGTTTAGGAAGTGTTCTTAGTCATGTTCTGCTCCATCAAACCGTGATTGGATTAGAAGCGATTAAACAATTCGAGATAGTCGATGATAATCCCACCATGTTAGTCGGTTGTTTTGGTGGAGGAAGCAACTTTGGTGGTTTTAGCTTACCCTTTATTGGTGAAGTCCTTAAAGGAAAACGGGAATGCAACTTTCTTGCAGCACAAAGTGAAGCTTCTCCAAATCTTCTGAAAGGTAAATACATGTACGATCATGGAGATCATGCAGGACTAACGCCGTTGTTAAAGATGTATTCCTTAGGACATGATGTTGATATGCCTGAAATTTGGGCTGAAGGAATTCGTTATTCCGCAGCAGCTCCGATTATGAGCGCTGTACGAAACCTTGGCTTGTTAGATGCTATAGCATACCCTATTGACGAAGTTCATGTATACACTCAAGCGCGACGTTTTATGCAAGCCGAAGGAT
This sequence comes from uncultured archaeon, assembly GCA_964347205.1. GTDB lineage: Archaea > Asgardarchaeota > Hermodarchaeia > Hermodarchaeales > Hermodarchaeaceae > Hermodarchaeum. Next base: position 5,941 of record CAYFXY010000034.1, on the reverse strand, counting down.
TCATCCCAGCTCCAGAATCCTCATATGGTGTCTGTGCGGCAATTGATAAAGCGTTAGAAGCGAAAGTAAAAGGTGACGAGGCAGTTATTGCCTTCAACGTATCAGGACATGGATTTTTAGACATGCAGGCCTTTGCTAAACCCCTTAAGATTGAATAGTCTAACCAATAGCGATGATATTTCTCGGTTGACGTAGCTGATAATCTTGAGATTATGGTTTGGATTCAAGATCACTAATGACTTTTTTAACCTTGATACGTAATTCATCGATTTGAGAGGCCATGTACTGCGATCGTTGTGGAACCTCGATGAGTTTTTCACTCATACTCTTCAAATCGAGATATTTGAGCTCCACTATAGTTCCAAGGAGTGGATGATTATGTCGACTTAGAGTTTGAATCATATCTTCTAAACGAGCGTGTGTATCTAGCATCATGACTGAGGCTTCTTTTGCAGCAGACTGTTGCCCTGCAAATTCACCATAGGGAAAAAAAAGTCGCCACAACACATTTCGTCCTCTTGGACGTCCAATTTCATCCATTTTATCCAATATTCTCTCAAGTAGTTCTAATACATACTTAAGTTGTTTGAGAATCGGGTCGTCACCCAAAGTAGTCTCACAACCTGGGATTGAATATCTTGTTTAGGATTCCGCTTTTGCTTTTAACACATCAGCAGGATCAAAA
>CAYFXY010000034.1:0-5246 GCA_964347205.1 uncultured archaeon | reverse complement strand
TGGGAACCAACAAGCAACCCAGTGACCCATTTCAATTTCTTCTAACTGTGGTTCATCCCGACGACAAACCTCTTGGGCGTATTCACAGCGGGGTGCAAATAAGCAACCAGGTGGAGTGTTAATTGGACTTCCAGGTTCACCAGGCAAAATCTTTCGTTTGCGTTCAATAGTGGGATCCGGAGATGGAACAGCGGAGATTAATGCCTGACTATACGGGTGAACCGAACCACGGATAACTTGTTCAATAGTTCCCTTTTCCATAATCTTTCCGAGATACATGATGGCAATTTTATCGCCGATATAACTTGCTACTGAAAGATCATGAGTTACATAGATGTACGCAATATGGAATTCCCGTCGAATCCGCTCAAGGAGGTTTAGAATTTCCGATCGGATTGAAACATCAAGCATTGATACAGGCTCATCTGCAACAATAAACTCCGGATTCACCACAATAGCGCGAGCAATCGCAACCCGTTGCCGCTGCCCTCCACTGAGTTCATGAGGATAACGAAACGTGAAATCCTCAGCGGGCACAAGTTGAACAGCTTCAAGTGCTCGAACAACACGGTCCTCCTCATCCTCACCCGATGTAGCGATTTTGTTTAGGCGCAGAGGTTCTGCGATTGTATCATAAAGACTTAACCGCGGATTCAATGATGAATAGGGGTCTTGAAAAATCGTTTGCATACGTGCTCGGAGTCGCCGCAACGCCCGTCGACCCATATCAGCTAAATTATTGCCAGCAAATTCTACTATACCTCCAGTGGGTTCAAGAAGCCCTATGAGTAGTTTCCCCGTTGTTGTTTTTCCACAACCAGACTCACCAGCAAGACAGTATAGATCTTCAGGATAGATATCTAAGTCAACGCCATCAACCGCCTTCAAAAAGACCTCTCCACCCAAGAGTTGGGAGAAAAAGCCTGCACTGACCGGAAACCATTTCTGAAGCCCCCGACACGATACAACGGGTTCTTTACCTTTACTCATTCTTCACCCTCCCGCTTTCCCGGATGATACTTATTATCTTTGATTCGACCTACTGCAAGATGGCAAGCAGCTTTGTGACCGGGACTCACCTCCTCTAACGGAGGATCAGTTGTTTTGCAAAGGTCCTGAACGTATTTACATCTTGGATGAAACCGACAACCCGGAGGGGGATCTAGAAGATTTGGTGGGGAACCAGGAATGGATGCTAACGTCTGATCACTTGACCTTTCAATTGATGGAATTGATGCAATAAGACCCTGGGCATACGGATGCCAGGGATGTTGAAAGATATCAATGACAGCACCTGTCTCGACGATTTTACCTGCATACATGATCAGGACATTATTGCAGGTTTCGGCCACAACTGAAAGATCATGTGTAATAAGCATCAACGTAATTCCTAATTTATCAACCAGGCGACGAAGAAGTTGCATGATTTGAGCTTGTACAGTTACATCCAACGCAGTAGTAGGTTCATCGGCAATGAGGAACTTCGGATCACACGCAAGAGCCATAACAATCATCGCCCGTTGCTTCATCCCACCACTAAATTCGAATGGATAATGATCAACACGGTCGGGATCCATACCGACGAGCTTGAAGAGATCCCGGGTTTTTTCCAATGCTTCCGCTTTGCTAAGATCTCGGTTATGCTTGAGCATCGCTTCAGTAATTTGATCACTTACTCGGAGAATCGGATTAAGAGCATTCATCGCACCTTGGAAGACCATCGCGATTTTGGTCCAGCGAAATTCCCGCATTTCGTCCTCAGTTTTGGTGGCAAGGTCCTCGTCGTCTAAGTAGATATGACCACTCATGATTTCACCTGGTTCAGGTAACATCCTAAGGATAGCAAAAGCGACCGTACTTTTTCCACATCCTGATTCTCCAACGAGCCCGACAGCATCTCCGCTTTTAATTTCAAAGGAGACATCTTCGACGGCCCGGCAATCACCCCGCCTCATACAATAGTAGACTTTGAGATCTTCAACTTTTAATGACATTGTTGTCTTCACCTAAAGTCTCCGGAGTCTTGGATTGAGCGCTTTATCGACCGCATAGCCAATGAACACAAATCCCATGGACAGTAATGCGATACACATTCCAGGCGGAATGAAGAACCACCATGCAGGCGGTGTTTGTTGCATCGCAGCATTGGCATACGCCGCTTGCAGCATTCTCCCCCATGACACAAGATTCTGTGGAGTCAATCCAAGGAAGCTTAATCCCGCTTCTGATAGAATGGCCCCCGATACACCTGTTGCGAGCTGGACGAAGACAAGGGTGAGCACGTTCGGGAAGACATGTCGAAAAATTAAGTACACATCGCCGGCGCCGGCAGCTTTAGCAGCTTCAACATAGGCTTTTTCTTTCTCAACCAAGACCTGGGATCTAATTACTCGCGCGGGTCCTGGCCATGCAAATAACGCTATAACAAAGACCGTGATTCCAAGACTTGGTCTTAATAATGCGGATAGTATCATCATGATTGGAAGTGTCGGCATGATAATGAAGAAATCGGTGACTCGCATTGCTGCTTCATCAATGTTTCCCCCGAAGTAACCTGCAGCTAGTCCCAATAAGAGTCCAACAGCGACTCCGATGAAGGTGGCGAGGATACCGATAAACAAAGAGATCTGTGCACCCCAAAAGAGCTGGGCCATGACATCTTGACCAGCATCGGTGGTACCCAAGGGTCCCCAGAAGTTACTATATCCCCAAAGTTGTACATCATCTATCCAAAATCGTACTGTACCAACGTATGATGGGTTACTGTCAACGAATTGCAAACCGATTTTTAGACCAATAGTTTCACCAGGTCGAAAAGCCCGATTTACGACTTGAGAGGTATATTGTCGACGAAAGGTCGAAAATGTAGTTGGAAATGCAGGATATACCCTAAAGACATAATGAACCGGGTTAACAATTGGATCGTCAAGATTAGGATTGACGAGTTCGAAATAGGGAACAACCGAGTTTTGAGTTAGATTACCGGTTACTTCAACCCGAACTGTCCAAATTAGATAGGAGAGACCCGGAGGGTAGTAATCCCATTGGAAATCACTTTGAGTCGAAACTTCTTGCTCAAAGAAAGTTTCATTGTTAGAGTTATCAGTTATTTCCAAAACTAAAGAGCGATTCGTTCCTGTCTGGCTACAGGTATAATTTGTATAGTCCCAACTCCAAGAAGCCACTGGACTAGTATCATTCATTGTCCATGTATCGTCATAATCAAAACAGGGGTCGGCAAGGAAATTTTGTCCCGCACCAGGAATATAGTTTCCTACATCAGATGGCGAAGTCCAAGACATCCATTGTGGAGCGGCAAAATCAGGACCCACGGTTACGAGTTGCCCAGGATAGAGAGGGAATAAAAAAGGTGCTAAAACAGCCATGATAAAGAACCAGATCACCACAGCCAAACCAAAAATTCCTTGCTTGACCTCTCGATATCGGTCCCAAACCCCTTTAGCCCGTTTGAAAAAACTTTTGCGGTGTTTATACCGGGTGCCACTCATAGCGTAGATCACCTAGAGAGACCAGTAAATCCAGTAAGCTTCAATTAAATTGGACCAGTACTTAGAGGGCGAACCTGTTTAAAAGTTATATTAAGTTGACGGTAATGGCAGGAAAAGCTAAATTGCCGTCACCGATGGGTTAAAACGGAGAAAAAATCTCATGGAACGAAACCAATTGTAGCCGGACTGTTTATGATACGCCGAACACGGATCTTAATATTCTTAGCCCTTATCCTTAGTTTTTCTGTTCTTCTGAGTATTTCAGTTTATTATCAGGTTGATACGTACAGAGCTCTAAGTTTTCCAATAGAAATCACAGAGATACGGCTTGTGCAAAATTCGACAAGTGGTGAATTTCGTCGAATTGAGGTTGATGTTCATATGTCTAATCCATCATTCTCTTTGCCCCTAACGTTCTTTTGGATGGATACCCAGATTTCTTTGAATGGTCAAGGTTTTCGTTATGGATGGGGGCAAAAGGGATCGGTGAGGACTCTTCTTCCAGGAGGAAGTAACGAGTTTGGTTTCCATTTCTCGCTTACAGAAGAAGATCAACCGATACTTCAAGCCGCAGAAGGTAATGGAAATTGGAACTGGGTTCTTTATATGGAACCTTTCATTGAAACTGGGTTCTTAGGAAGGCTCGAAACTGCTCGTATCGTTTTTCATTCAGGGATCCTTATCGTATGACTCGATTACTGCACCTTTAAACCATATAACGACATGGATTTGGACCAGTTCTCGGTTTAGTTAAGAAAGCCTCAGTTAACCAGAGATATAAAAGTGCAATAATTGAAAATGCAACAAGAATAACTCCAATCCAAAAGACAAGAATCCCCCCAAAAAAGAAAAACGAGAGTATTATCCCAATTATGACCACAACAAATCCGATTAAAATAAACCACATTAAAGTGGGTCTTGTTGACATGAGAGCTCGAAATCCCATTTGACTGGACATATTTTGAATGACTCCTTAAGGCTCGGTTAGGTGTTCTAAACATTTGAACATAATTGTTAACCTACCTGTTTAGATAGTTTTATTAGTCTTAGCATTTCAAGAGTCGCCAAGAATCAGAAAATAGGCGTGATATCATGGGTTTGCGAATCTATCTCATTAAACGTGTTGCTATCGCTATCGTGCTTTTCTTCGCTGTTCTGATTTTTAACTTTTTTCTCTTTCGCCTCCCAGTTTTTGTCCTTGGCATTGATCCAGCAAATCTCTATATTACACCGGGTATGGATCTTGATGCTATTGAGAATATCCGGCGCCTGTATCAGCTGCCTCCTGAAAACGCCACTTGGGTTCATTGGTTCAATCATTTCATTCGGTACATGCAAAACATGATGACAGGGCAATTTGGGCAAAGTTTCATGAGCTTCCGACCAGTCGTCAACGACATCATGGAACGCCTACCTAACACTCTTCTTCTCATGGGAACCTCAATGGTCTTTTCAGTTCTTCTAGGTGTTGTCACCGGCATTATCGCCGCAAGCCGCCACGGTGGAGTCTTAGATACGGGATTAATTACTTTCAGCTTGACAATGTATAGTTTACCGGTATTTTGGATGGGAATGGTCTTCGTCCTTGTATTCTCAGTCCTCCCACGATTAATGTGGGGAATCACCCTCTTCCCTATGGGTCACACCATTAGCCCACCAGGAAGTGTTCCACCGGATATTATATCCTATTCCCTTGACGTGGCGTGGCATCTCGTCTTACCCACTATGACATTAACC
>CAYFXY010000033.1:15968-24485 GCA_964347205.1 uncultured archaeon | reverse complement strand
TCTTCTGTACTCATTCAATACTCACCCATTCGACCTTCCTATTTCTGTAAGTCTTTTAATTTCTTGGTGAGGTCATCGATGAGTTTTTGTGCTTCACCTGTTTCGATAACAGCAGCTGAGGCTGAAGGCACATCAATACCGAGTGCTGATCCTAATTTGCTCTTGCTGGCGACATAGATGTAGGGAATATTTTTCTCTTCGCACATTATTGGAAGATGAAAAATAATTTCTGGGGGATCTACGTCTTCAGCAATTACGACAAACTTTGAAATCGCACGTTCAACGGCTTTGGTAGTTTCGTTTGTACCTTTTCTAACCTTACCAGTATCCCGAGCGACCTCAATTAGTTCATATGCAATATCTTGCAATTCTTTTGGTGCAGCAAATTTCACATGTGGTTTTGACAACAAGAACACCTCATGGTGATTCATCGGGTCTTGTCGAGCACAACAGCCAATAACTTTCGACCCGTGGCTGTGGCGACACTGTAGCAAACAACTTGGCATTTAAAGCTTTTTCTTCTCACACTACTTGTTCAGAATGGTTGTCAGTGGATACTTCGCCAAGCAAATTTTTTAAAGAAGGTGTGATCGGTCGCATGCCGAATCTCAAGCCAATTTCGAGTTGTACCACTAAAAATGATTGGAGTGCGTGCAAGTTCATCAAGAGTTAGGGCACCCACCAGAAACATAGTAGCTTTCAATCCTTGAATGAGCGTTTCTAAGTAAAGTTGTACTTCTCTGGCATTAAGAATAGCGGGAGATAACACAGGGAGAGCTATCCCTGCGATGTTTGCGCCTAATGCGATCGCCTTAGCGATATCGATTCCTGTTCGAATTCCACCAGATGCGATTATTGGAATATTATCAATTGCCTGTGCAACCTCAAAGGTGGCGATAGCTGTGGGAATTCCCCAATCAATAAACCAGCGACCAAGTGCTGCTTTTGTGGCATCTTCTGCTTTTGCCCTTTCGACTTCAACCGCTGGCCAACTTGTTCCTCCAAGACCTGCGACATCTAAAGCTTGAACTCCAGCCTTTACTAATTGTGTGGCTGCTTCAGGGCTAAAGCCTGCTCCTGTTTCTTTAGCGATAATTGGTGTTGGTAACTTCTTTGTCAATTGGCGCATAGCTTGAAGTACTCCGGCAAAAGTAGTTTCACCTTCTGGTTGAACGGCCTCCTGGGCAGCATTGAAATGAATTGCAAGGGCGTTAGCCTTCAACATTTTGATTGCTATTTCAGCTTCTTTAATGCCATAACCCAGTGAAAGTTGAGGAGCACCAATATTTCCCACTATGAACGAGGTGGGTGCAGTTTCACGAGTTATGGAAAATGAATCCACCAGGGATGAATCCTCAATTGCCGCGCGTTGACTACCCACACCCATAGCTAGTCCCAGAGATTCAATGGCTTTCGCGATATTCTGATTGATAGCCAATGCCTTTTGATGCCCACCTGTCATTGCAGTTACCATAATTGGTGCTTGCAATTGGTGTCCGAGGAAAGTACACTGTAGATCAATGTCTTCTAGATTAATTTCTGGGACGGCATTGTGAATTAGGGTGATATCATCAAATCCTGTTTGAATTGTGGATTCTATTTCACGCTCTAAGCAAATACGAATGTGTTCAAGTTTCCGATTTTCAGTCGACGGTTTCTTTGCCTTTGCGCCTGTTTTTGTCCGAGATGTTACCAATGTTTACCCCTCCGGAAATAACCGGATTTATGAACTACACGAGTTCTACCAAACCATTGGTTGCATTAACACGCAATTGTTGACCCGTTTTGATTTTTTCTATCGGGATTTTATCAACTGCGGGAATTTCACTGATAATACATCCAACTGCGACAATGGTTTCCGTTTCTTGATTAATAATGGCTACCGGTCCTTTCCCAGTTTTTGTTAATTGATAAATTACATAGGATCCAACAGTCGAGCCTTTTCCGCTGGGGAAGACCAGTATCTTTCCCGTTATGGCTTGTCCTTCCAATTCGTGATTTTTCTCCACGACGACACCTGTTTCGGGATCAACTCCTCCATAGAATGAAATGCCTTGACTGGTAACTAAGGCCTCACCCGTGGCGATCCCTGGCGAGATTTTCCGCCCTTTGAATTTCGCGGTCATTAGGTCAATGCCTCCTCAATACATTCTTCTAGTGAACAATGTTTTGTCTGGAACTTGTTCCGACCACGGGCATAATAACATCCCTTCGCCGAATCTGTACATAAACCAGTGAACCGGCCCTTGATGGGAGCAACTACACAACAAGTGTCACATGCAAATTTGATTCCCGAGGCTTCGATAATTTGTGTATAACCCATCCGATCAGCAACTTGCTTTGTCGGTCGCGCTGTGGTAATCCAGGTTTCTTTTTTCACCTGTTTGCCCTCAACCAATTTGGCAATGTAGCGAATTTCGCGTAAGGAAGCATGAGGGCAGCCTATACTGACAAAATCAATGACAGCTGATTCTTCATTGAGTTCATCTTCGGCATTCTTAATTTCCTTTTCTGTGACAATGAGGGTCTCTTTGGGAATCGTCGTTTTATTTGGTGTAAGACCCGCCATGTGAAAGAGTGCAGTTCCACCATAAGTGGCAATAGATGCACAGAAGGCTTTGAGTTCGTCCGTATTAGCCCTTGGAATGCCGGTAATATAGGGAATAGTCCATTCAACTTGAGAATCAAGAATATCTCCAATGACTTTTCCTAAGGTACCAAATTGTGCAGTTCCTTGCATGGAAGGCTTGACTGCAATTCCAATATGCGCTTGGCGGTTTTTTTCAAGATGATAGCCATACTTGGGTGTATATCCAGTGAGCGCAGCAGCGAGTGCACTTGGACCTCCTTCACGATTTGTTTTTGCCCCAATTACTGAATTAGCAAAACAAACTGCACTACTTTCTGCCCAAGCTATATGCTCGCCAAAGTGGGAAGATTGCCCACGAGATAGGGTGTACATGTACACGTTGTAATTATGCCCATTTTAGCGAACGCTTCGATGACACGTTCTTGGTTTTTCGCAAATTCTGGATCAATGCCTAAGACCCGCCAATTTTCTAAATCCATACCTGCAGGGTTGAGAGTAGTAAGGACTCGTACTCGTCCATCTTGAGCCATCTCCGCTAACCAATCTAGTCCAGGCTCACCAAGATTGGCATAACTCACACCTGCAATTTGGACTGAGGAAACTGGTACCATTGTTTTAGCCTTGAAAATCTCACCTAAGGCATTGAGAATTTCCATGCTTTTCTTGGTGGCATTCCCATATTTGCCTTCTAGCATTTCTTCTTGTAGTGTGGTGAGCTTCATTCTGTGCATCACTCCGCAAGGAACTTTTTTAGGTCGACATTCGGAAATGTGGCTTTACCGAATGTTTTACCCTCAGCTTTTAGCGGATGGGTGAGGTCGAAGCCGATTTTCGTAGTGAGGTAGGTTCCTGGTTCTGAACTCGGGTCAAGGCTACTACCACGTTCTTTATCTTTTATTACCAGATCAACATCTCCTTGGAACCTCGTAGCCATAGCCCATTCCACGTCCAATGGATCATAGATATCGATGTCTTTGTCAACTACAAAAACGTGTTTGCAGCTTCGATGACCTTCGAAGGCTCCTTCGATGGCAAGTTTGCCATCTTCTTCCCGTTGCTTATCAATTTGAATAATCGCATGGAGCCAACTACAACCACCAGGATCAATATTGACATCGAGGCAGCGAACGCCCTTTTCAGTGATTTTGCGGAAAATTGTTGGTTCGCGTGGCATACCCATGAGTATCTTATGTTCAAAAGCGCCAGGAAGAAGAGCTTGCCAAATGGCATCTTTTCGATGAGTGATGCATGTTACTTCGAATATTGGTTCATTTCGAATGACATCATAGGTTTGTGTGAGATCAATGAATGGTCCTTCATCATGTCGTCTATCTCGGTAAACCTTTCCTTCAATTACCCATTCACAATCGGCAGGAATGAGAAGGTTTGAGGTTTTTGCTTTCACAACACGAATTGGTTCTAAAGCATTAGCAATTTCAAGTTCATTAATTCCGATTTTAACGCTTGTTGCCGCAGCAACTAAGATGTTAGGAGTATTGCCAATGCAGAAAGCAGCGTTAACTTCACCCAAATCTTCTAAGAAAGTATGGAAGTTTCGTTTTGCCACGACTCGGGTACTCATCATATCTTTTTTGATTTGCATAGCCCGATGAAAGTCAAGATTTTGTCCGTATTTGGGATGTCCGGCAACAACGACAGCAGAGGAGATGTATGGTCCCCCATCTCTTTCGTTATGGAAAAGAATTGGAACCTTATTGAGGTCGACATCTCGTTCGACGACTTCTTGACAAGGTGCAATTTTTATCTCTTCAGGGGGAGAGCGGTCCTCAATCGCTTGGCTTAGGGTCGGAATGATTTTCTTGGTAGTGATGCCCAGATATGATGCAACACTTTCTTTGCTACAAAAGAGGTTGCCCATGATGCGGTATTCTGAATCTTTCACGTTTTCGAAGATAACCGGTTGAGGTTCAACCTTTTTGAGGATTCCTGCGGCTTCAAGTCGTTTAGATACAGGTTTTGTTATTTTGAGCAGAGATCCTTGTTTTTCCAGTATTTGAAGATGGTCCCGTAAACCCATATTTATTCACCTCAATATATCCTAAATCCCAATTCGATAACGCCAGGCAGAGAAGCCCCGTTGTTTGACTGCACCAAACACATCGTTTTGGAGATCTCGTCCTGGTGTTAATGCTACCATGTTTCCCCCACGACCGGTACCCGTAAGTTTGGCACCCCAAGCTCCAGCTTGTCGAGAGACGCCCACAAGTTCTTCTAATTCAACACAGGAAACACCAATTTCAATGAGCAAATTGTGGTTTTGGTTCATTAGAAGACCAATTAGTCGAAGATCATTTTCCGTCAAACCTTGGCGAGCTGTTGTGACGATTTCCTCATAGTCTTCTGTAATTTGGTCAAACCATTTGGTTTTCTCTTCTTTCATGCGTCGGACGTCGCCTACAACTTCTTTTGTACTTGCAGTGATGCCTGTGCTAGCGATGACAATATTTGTGGGCTCTTTAATCGTGAGTGTTTCAATTGTCGGAGGTCCGCCTGATAAGTTTCGTTGAAACCAGACGACGCCACCAAAAGTTGCTGTAGTATTATCAATTCCACTAGGAGTGCCGTGATATCCTTTTTCACCTTCAAAGGAGCAGGCATTAACTTGGTTGTCATCCCAACCTAGTCTGAATTCATCGTTCAATGCACGTGCAATAGCTGTACAACTTGCTGCACTAGCACCAATACCACTGGCGCAGACCAGTTTTCCTCCGAGGATGATGTGAAGACCTTCTTCGCTTACATCAATTCCTGCAAATTCGAGGATGTTTTCAATGGATACTTTTTGTTCATCAAGCTTCTTTTTCTTGTATCCAGGGACTGCTGGGCGGTTATCAGTCAGCTTCCATCCGGGTTCTGAAAGGCGTCGAACCCTAGCGGTAGTTGTTGATCCAACAGCTGCGGCAATAGCGGGGAATCCATAAACAACGAAATGTTCGCCAAAGAGAATTGTTTTGCCAAACCCGGATCCTTTACCCATAATGTTTTCCTCCAGGAGTGAATTAGCTTGTGAGGTATAAGACGTGAGGCCTTATTCTTGTTGAGAGAACTACGAGTCGATTCTGAGTTGAGCGCTTAATAGCCTTTCCATGTCTTTAAGAAAGCGAAGTCCCGTCGGAGGTTGAAACAGAATTTTAGAAATTATTTCTGTTATGCCTCAGTACGACGAAGAGTGGCTTCAAAGTCTTCGACCTTAAAGGGAAATTCTGCGTCGAGGGCAAGTTGCCCACGTTCTCGAAGAACCTGTCGCGAAAGAAGCCAGTAGGTGAGAGAAAGTGATTTTCGGCCTTTGTTATTACAGGGAACAGCTAAGTCAATATACTGGAGTGAGTTGTCGGTATCAACTAAGGCAACAATGGGTACACGGATTTTGGCACCTTCTCTAACAGCCTGAGCATCAGCCCGAGGATCTGTAATGAAAACCAATGAGGGTTCAGTATATTGCGGTAAACGTGGATTTGTGAAGGTTCCGGGAATGAAGCGCCCTGCTAGCGGTGAAGCCCCTGTAACAGTACAGAAGGTTTGAATGGGTTTTCGGGCATACTGGCGCGCGCCCACCACTGCAATCGTGGGAGGATCTGCTCGAGCTAGGATTCGGGCTGCTACACGAATTCGTTCATCAAATTTCCGAATATCAAGAACATAGAGACCATCTTGGCGAACCCGATAGATGTAGGGTTCCATAGTGACTGTTTTGACTTGAGTACCAATGTGAATGCCTGCAGCAAGATACTGATCCAGAGCAACAAGAAGATCTTCGGTCATGATTAGGTTCGCTCCGCAAATTGAAGGACATCATCAATGATGTCAACATGACTTAGAAGCATTCGACGACAACAATATCGTTTCAAACCCATGGAATCCAAGACTGCAGCGGGATCTTCGCCTTGGCGAACTCGACGGCTATATTCTTCCCATTTGTCAGCGATGAGCCGACCGCAGGTGAAGCAACGTATTGGAATAATCAAGGTTCAATCATCTACTCTATCGATAACTTTTCTGTTTTTTCGCTCTGGCGCCTGGACCGCCAAATTTCTTCTTTTCTTTTCGTCGCGAGTCTCCAGCCATTAGGGTTCGGTCATATTCAACAAAGGTTTTTCGAAGATCAGCACTTTTAGTGAAATCCACAAGACCGCGAGCAATGGCAATACGAGAGGCTTGGGCTTGACCCATTGCACCTCCTCCGCGAACATTAACTCGAATATCAATTGTTGAGCTCACTGCATCGCCTGCAATAAGGAGCGGTTCTTCAATGATTTGCCGTGCCATAGTTGGTGTATATTGTTCGAGGGGTGTCTTGTTGATGTGAACACGTCCTGTTCCTTCCCTCACTGTGGCACGGGCAATTGCTGTTTTCCGTTTTCCAGAGCTGACCACGATTTTCATGTAGATTCCTTCCATCCAAGTTCTCGAGCGATTTCGCCAAGGTAGACAGTTCGCCGCCCGCTTCTTTCATATTGAGAGAGATCAAGTTGCCGTTTGATTTGAAGCTTTTCTGGTGTCCCTGTGTAAACACGCAGACGCTTCATAGCTTTTCGACCTCGGTCTTTTTTCCACGGCACCATCCCCCGAATAATACGACGAAGCATGCGATCAGGTTGTCGGGGATGTAGCGGGCCTTTCCAAGGAGCAGTTCGGGTACGAATCCCCAAACGTTCCTTATATTGTAAAATAAGACTCGCCCGATCTCCAGATAATACTGCTTTTTCGGCATTAATTACGATGACATGTTCTCCTTGAAGGAGCTGTTTGGCCACCACAGTGGCTAGGCGTCCGGCAACGGTATTGTTTGCATCAACTAGGAGAGGCTCGATGGGAGCAGGTGCGTCCTTCTTTGAGGATTGGGTGGTTTGTTTTGCCATTCATGTTCCTCCTTAGCTGATCAGCATAACATCTTTTCCAGTTGGATTTGTCTCCATGAGCTCGTCAAGAGTCAAGCACTTTCCGCCATTCGCTTCGATTTTGATACGGGCTTTGGAGGAGAAAGAAAAAGCGGCAACTTGAAGTTTGTCTTCAATTATGCCATCGGCTAGCACTTTTCCTGGGACGACCAGAATTTGCCCCCGTTTATAGTGTCGCTGCAAATCACCGATGTTCACGGCTATTCGGTTTCGCCGAGAAGTTTGCAGGTTTTCATATAGGGTACGCCAAATACGCCCGCCTGGGTTGCGTGATTGCCGTTTAAGCCTGATAATAAGCTGTTTCCGCAATTCATTAGTTGTGTTGGTTTTCATTTTTCTCCACGGTTACTTTTTCTTTGTAGCTTTTTTAGAGGCGGGTGTCTTCTTGGATGATGTTTTCGTTTTGGACTTCTTAGCCGCTGCTTTCTTCTTAGGTGCTACAACTTTCTTCTTTTTGGGTTTTGCCGGAGCGACCTTCTTTTTAGGTTTGGGTTTCGCGACTGGTTTGGGTGTTCTTCCAGGAAGTAATTTTATTAGCTCACCGTATTTAGCCCTGAATACATCGAGACCTTTCTCGAAGATTTGTTCAGGTGGGAGTGCACCGGTTGATTCAATTGTAACGATGAAATTATCTTCATCATAAGTAACGGCGATAGCTTGCACATCACAGGTTTCGACGCAAAGATTACACAATGTGCAATTTAGCTCATCTACAACAACGGCTTTGTCATTTTGCATTTTGAAGACATTTTTGAAACATGCTGTAACACATTCTTTGCAGCCGTCGCATTTTTTCTCATCCACTTTAACGTGGGGAATCATTTTGTAGGCAATGGTCGAGACTGGTTGCCATTTTGCATGGTTTTGCCCCGTACCTAATCGAGCATAGGCTTCGACGACAATGCGTTGTCCCTTTGCTAGTTTTGCAATTGGAATCTTGTCACTAACGGGGATGATGGCAGGATCCTGGGGTTTTAGGTCGCCAGTGGTAGCTAAATAACCATCTTC
>CAYFXY010000033.1:9074-15958 GCA_964347205.1 uncultured archaeon | reverse complement strand
TGGTGAATCCGGCTTGACAGAGATGGCAACCCACACCTTCACAAGTGCAGTCCTCGGTCTGAACATATTGATCGTAATTTGTTGTTATGGGAATAAGCCCAAGACGGTGAGCAATGATTTCGTCGAAGAGTGGTGACTGGTTTTCCAAAATAACAACTTCTTCGATTGCCATTGCGGGGGTTTCAGCAATCATAATTCGTCGCAGGGCATTTATTAAGCCGGGACGTATCTCTTCAACACGGAGGAGGAGGGTATCTTTTGTTTTTTCGAGTACAGTCACTTTCATGGTTTATTCGCCTCTTTTTTCTGCCCTTCATCCTCCCTCATTATACTCTACGTCCACGACGTCCTCCAGGACGACGGGTGCCGTCATGGGGCATGGGTGTAACTTCTTCGATTCGACCGATACGCAGACCTGCACGTGCTAAAGCCCGGATAGCCGCTTGTGCGCCTGGACCTGGCGTTTTGGGACCATGTCCACCAGGTGCGCGGACTTTGATGTTGATCCGTGTGATGTCTTTATCCATGGCCGCACGTGCAGCGCGAAATGCAGCTTGCATAGCTGCATATGGAGAACTTTCATCCCGATCAGCACGCACAATCATTCCACCGGATGCGCGAGCAATTGTTTCAGCCCCAGTGATATCGGTGATATGAACAATGGTATCATTGTATGAGCTGTAAATATGTGCGACGCCCCATTTTTCCTTACTATCAACGGGAGTTGGTGTTCGTGCACGACCGCCTCTACGTGGGGACCGGGGGCGTGTTCGGCGTCGAGGTCTCGCTTCTTCTACTACTTTTCTTTTGGGAGTAGCCTTCTTCTTGGTTGGTTCAGGCTCTTCCTCTTTCGGTGCCTCGGTTGGCTTTTCGGGAGCTTCTTCCTTAACCTTTGTTGTTACCTTTTTTGCTTTCTTCGGTGTCTTGGTTTTTTTTTCTGGCGATTGCTTTGGTTCTGATTTTGTTTTCTCTTTCTCCGCCATTTTCTATCACCGATCTTTGTGAATCATATTGAATCAATAATTACTTCGAGGCGCTCTCTTTTGTTGCTCTTCGTTTCTTTTTTCTGACAGGAGCTTCCTTTTCTTCGTCTTTTGCATCATTTTCCACCGGGAGGTCTTCTTCTTTATCAATTTCCTCCTCTAACGGAACTTCCTTAATTTCACGGACCTTGGGAAGCTTAACGTCAATAACCTCTTTCGATGGTGGGGGAGTTTCGGGATCGGGTGGAGTCGGTTCCACAGCAGCTCCCTTTGGAATTTCTGGGTGACGTGAATTGCGATATGGACTTCCGGGTGCATATTCAAGCTGCTTTTCTTGACCCCGATAAAGCAGCATTCCTGGCGAAGTCACTCGGTGATTATCAAGCACGATGTGTCCGTGAACGATTAACTGCCTGGCATGATGCATAGTTTTTGACAGTCCTTGACGTTTGACTTGGGTTTGTAGGCGACGCTCGAGAACATCACGAATAGTAAGATTCAAGACGTCATCCAATTTGGATTTATCTTCAATTAGAGCAAGTCGATTAAGGCGCCCGATTAATTGGCTTTCGCGAAGTCCACGTTCCTCAAGAGGTAATGCCACCAGGTCGCGAGCTGTGCCACGAAATCGTGTGAGAAGCGTGCGGTGTCGCCAGAGCTCGCGCTTATTTCGGAGCCCGTATTCACCCACATAGATCAATTCCTCAGCAAGCCGAGTCTTTTGCCAGGGATGTCCAGGGGCTACATATTTTTTCTTAGGTTTCCGTATTCCACCCATTTCTCATTCACCTAAGCTGCGCGACGTTTTCGTGTGACACCAACAGTTCGTCCCTTTCGGCCAGAAGTTCGTGTCCGCTGTCCACGCACCTTCAAACCTAGCCCGTGACGGATACCACGCCAGCTCTTGGTCTTCATGAGATAATCGATATCCATTCGGTGCTGAAAGTCAAGGTCAGCACCAATGTTGTGCTTATTCTCACCTGTTGCCATATCCTTTTGTCGATTCAACATCCAATGAGGGATCCCAAACTTCGAAGGATTTTTGATAACCTCCTCAAGCTTTGCGACATCATCATCAGTGATAAATCCTGTCCGTTGCTCCGGATTGAGTCCTGCAGCCTTCACTATAGCCTGGGCTAATCGGCGCCCGACACCTTTGACAGCACTTAATGCTCTGTCAAGTTTCAGGCTCCCATCAAGGTCAGTACGAGCAACTCGGATTATGTATCGATATGAAGACGACAAGTTAGCACCTCAAATAGCACTAGCTCTGAGCTAACGCAATCGAAATACAGAACCGCTTTTAAATGTGTTGCCAAAGTCCGAATCTTATCTAAGCATTTCTAATGAATCAATCGTAAAGGATGATGATATCTGCGGCGTCGAACCATAGAGTAGAAACCAACTGCATCTAAATCTTTAAAGGTAGGGGACTGGAATGAAACGGCGAGCCGCGGTAGCCAAGTGGTTTACGGCGCAGGCTTGGAGTTCGCTCATCTTTGGTCAGTGAACCTAACAGCCTGTGACCTTCGGGTCGCACGGGTTCGAATCCCGTCCGCGGCGCCACACCTTTTTCTTAATGTTTGGAATTGATTAAGGCGATTTTGGGGTTTTCCGTTGCCAAGCTGAAGGATATGTGTCGTGGGTCATAACTACCCGAGTCGTATCAGCGATAATTCCGGATTTTGCTTCAAGTATCTGAGTGCTCGCATGTTGGGCGATTGCAAGCGCCACTAATTCTCCTTTGAGTGTTTTGATAGCAACAGGATCTCCAGGTTTAATGTCGGCATGAAGCTGCAAAACGCCGGCTACTGCCAGATTTGCCCCATGACAGAGAGCGTTAACAGCCGTGTCCCGAATAATGATTTGAGAAAGGTGTTGGACACCTTCTTCGAGGGGATGGAGATATTGACGAAGCAAGCGTTCATCGTTCTCCTTTTGCCAAAACTGATATCCATCCATTATATCATATAGCGTGACAAGAGAGATGTCTTCTTTAAAGGGTCCTGTGCGTGTACGACGCAACTCCGCCATATGGGCTCCACTTCCCAGAACTTCACCAATGTCGTAAACAAGTTTCCTGATATAGGTTCCAGCTTGACACCCGACCTTAAACAAGACGTTTTGTCCTTTGATTTCCAATATCTCTAAATAGTATATTCGGCGAGTGCGTATCCGCCGTTTTACCGAGGACCGAACTGGTGGACGTTGATATATTGTTCCAACAAATTCTGAGGCTGCTTTTCGAATATCTTTGGGAGTTTCTTTCTTGTGTAATCGCATAACACAGATGTATTCCTTGCCAGAAGTGAGGAGGGCGTGGGCAATTTTAGTAGCATTTCCCAGCATAATCGGAAGAACGCCCGTTACTTGGGGGTCCAATGTTCCAGAATGACCTGCACGTTCAAGATTCAGAATTCGCTTAACCCACGACACCACTTCGTGGCTGGTCGGTCCTGGAGGTTTTTCTAGGCTTGGAAGGGACTAAGAACCCCTTAGACGCAAGCTATCCAGATTGATGATCCCATTCTGGATTAATTCCGGAATAGTTCGTTCCTCTGGGATACGACCATATGCCGGGTTTGTGGTATCCTCTGCACGTATTACGAATTTCCGTTTCTTATCCGCAGGTAACTGCGATTTATTCACTCCGAAGACCTCCTCGGTCTCCTTGAGGGGCTCGATGTCACTCTTTTGTTTCCTCTTTCATGAAGGCTTTAAGCTTAGCAGTGGTTAGAGCCTTAACAATTGCTGTATCCTCAGCTCCAGCTTTGATGTTGATCGTCTTTTTTGTGGGTGTAAGATGATCGACATTTGACCGGCGTCGACGAACTCCGGTTACTTCTTTTGGACCTGTAATGAGGACGAAGTTCTTATCGACTCGTTCAACAACAATACATTTCTTTCCAGCTTCTCGACCGTGAGTTTTAACACAAACTCTTCCGACTTCAACTAAACTCATAGAGATTACACCTCCACCGGTGGACGGTCAGCTGTTGTGTTGCCGCAACAGCATCATTCGGTTGTCGTCCCGGAGGACGCGACATACGCCTTCATCGCTGCTGTACATATATGTATCTATGTTTTGACATCATGTTGTTTAATAAAGGTTTCAACAGCCTTTGTGACGATTTCTATTGTTGAAGTAGCATTCCAGTGTTCGGTATTCAAAATCAGGTCAAAGAGGCGTAAATCCGTCACATCAATTCCATAGAATTCATAAAACCGGCGTTGTTCACTTTCTTCGCGTACTTGCGTTTCTTTCAGGGTTTCTTCATAATTTCGCTTTTCTCGATTCGCAATCCGGAGCGCCCGAACTTCCAAAGGTGCTAGTAGATATATCGCGAGATCAGCATAGCGGCGTACCACCCACCCAGCAATATAGGCATCGATTACAACATTGCCTTTTTCAGCCGCCTGTTGTGTCCGTGCATCGATTTCTTGATCAATATTAGAATTATCTTCAGCCATTAAACTAAATTCGGCTAATGATACACCCCTTTCTTTTGCTATTTGCCGAAATATCATGCCCGCGGAAATATAGCGGAGGTTGAAAGTTTCCGCAAGCGCTTTAGCAATTGTGGTAGTACCCGCTCCGTGCAATCCACTGACGGCAATCGTCAAGGTCATGGTATCGCACCTTCATTATTGCTAATAGCCTGTTGCCATGCTTGTGCCTAAGATTTTCTGGATTACCAGATTCATAGTAAAAGCGCAGATGATATACCAATAGATATAGAGCAACCCCATCCCGCCCAAAGGAACTCCCGGCCATTGTCCAAATTGCCAGCCAAATCCCACACCAAGCGGACCTAATAATTGGGCAAAATTAAGAGGAGACCAAATCACGGGGCTGGGGACCGGGTTTGGAGGAAATGTGATTCCCGGATCAACAAACACTCCATTCATAATAGTATACACTAGCATGAAAGGAATGATGGTCACCATCATCGGTAGAAATGATTGTTTACTCACCTCTCCTTGAAGTTTCATGATATAGCGTTCTCGTCGCTTAATTTTCAATTCGAGTTTCCTTTTTACCCTAGGATCCATTTCGTCCTTAGCACGTTTCTTCATTTCTTGCCATTTCTTAATTTCTTCGCGCGACCGACTCAATCGATTATAATCAATAAATCGACGATTTACGAGATTGGAAATTATCGAAATAATTATACTGACCAATAATACTACAAGCGATGACAGAGGGGGATAAACCCAAACTCCCAGCGCGGCACGAATGGCAAGAGCCAGCTGGATGAAGAACTCGACTTGCATGCTAATCAAACCTTCAAGAGCAATTTGGCAAAAGCATTTGCTGCTTCCTCTGCTTTACCCTCTACGTTCTTAAGAATCAATACGGTAGCACCCGTCAACGTGCCGACAGCTATTGCCGCTGACCGACATAATAGCTGATGTGCTGAAATGTTCTCAATAATCTGTTCATCCCGCGTCCGGGTTGGATCTTTCGCGCGGCGCTTGGCAATGTTTGTTGGATCTGCTTCGACGAGAACAATTGAAGCAGGACGTATCGCTTCTGCCACCCATTTTGGTAAACCAATCAGAAATCCCCCGTCAGCTGTTTGAATCAAGGTATGGGTATCAACAATTACAACCTGAGTTCTACTCATGGCTGCAATTCGTTCACCCGCAAGTTTTTGGACTTCACGTTGTTTCTTGATGGGTAATTTTCGCAAATCATCTCGATTTTCTACTAATCGTTTCTTTTGTGCAATCTCAAACATCACTGAGCCATAAGTGATGAGAGAGACATTGAGTCGATCCTCAACTTTCCGAATGGCATCCGTGACAACGGTGGTCTTCCCGACACCGGGAACTCCGCTGACAACAACGACCTTGCTTACTTGCATTCAAAGACCTCCACGGGAGGTGGCACAATCTCTGTCACAACCTTAAGAGCTTTTCGAGCCGATAGTAGGTCGACTTATGCAGTGAACTATCCTATGCCAAGTAGACCACGCATCATCGGATGCATCTCACTTAATTGCTCTTTCGCGAGGATTTCGAAGTATTGGCGCATGATACCAACGGCTAGGAGAATGCCTATTCCAGTGCTAAGGGCTCCGAGGAAGTCTGCAAAAGCAGCTAATGCGCCAATGATCAATCCACCGAGAATGGCGACCACAGGGATATAGCGGGTGAGGATTTTCTCAATAACTTGGGGGGAACGGCGGAAGCCAGGAACTTGCATACCCGCGCCGATGAGTTGTCGGGAGATATCACGTGGTGCAATGCCCGAGACGTCAATCCAGAGTCGAGCAAAGCCCGCACAAAAGAGCATGAGTAGGAGTGCGTAACCAATGGCGCGAACACCACCGTATGCTTCAAAGAGGGCTATGACACCTGTGGGAGGGGTGAGAAACCAAACGAAGGTTAGGGGTTCAGGAATGAGATAGCCCCCTGCTGCTGCTGGAGTGTATCGGGCGATGAGTCCAAACCAGAAGGAAAGCGGATTAGCGGGATCAGTCAGTGAAGGGACTTGAGTCCAAAGAATTTGGGTGATGAAGAGGATATTGGCATAGAGGGCTTGGGTGAAGATGACAGGGATATTGGAGACATATAGCAATTTAATGGGGTATTGACCACGGAAGCCTCGATAGCGAGCATATTGAAGGGGAATGTTAACGCGGTAGGATTCCATGAAGATGACTACTACGAAAGTGAAAAAGGTAGTGAAGAGACCCAAAAAGCTAGCTCTAGGATTTTCAGGTCTGAACCAAATGATAATGGGATTAGCTATGAAACCGCTCGGATTAGTGATGGAATCCCAAATTACCCCGGGGTCCCAGGCGTTGGCGGAAAGCCCGCCAAGGTTTTGTAAGGAATAGGGGATAATGCCAGCAAATCCAAGAAAAGTGCTGCCAGGAATGTCAGCATTTTGGG
>CAYFXY010000033.1:4354-9064 GCA_964347205.1 uncultured archaeon | reverse complement strand
GTGCAGACATTAGCCATGATGAAAAGGCTGACACCACTGCCAAGCCCCCATCCTTTTTGGATGGTTTCGTCCATGAGGATGACAATGATACCTGCGAACATTAGCTGGATAAAGACAAGAACAGCGCTAGCGAGGGGGAGTTGGGTTCCCAACTGACCATAGGCACCAGCGAAGATATAGGCAAAGGCTTGAAATGCGGTCATGAAAATCGCTAGGACTTTTTGAGCCCCAGTATAAAGGGAACGCACATAAGGATCTGACATATCGACGCGAATGAGTTGTGAGCCCACTAGAAGCTGCATGATGAGCCCCGCTGTTACGATTGGCCCAATCCCAAGCTCCATTAGGGTGCCCCGTTGGGAGGCAAGAATGGTACGGAGCCAGAAAAAGTAATCAAATCCCAAATCCGCGCTGATCCCGTATAAGGGCAGGTTCGCCATTATGAGGTAAATAATGAGAATGATGGTGGTCCAGATGAATTTTTCACGAAATGACACCTTCCGATCAGGCGCCTTAACTTCTGGCATGATGCGAATCAATGGACGTAATGCGTTGAGAAATCGACTCATGCCAATTTACCCCAAATTATTCTGTTTTGTCCTATAGGTTTCCATAGCGGAGGTTCTTTCTTTTTAATTGTGTTTTGGTTCAGGTCTTTGTCTTACTTTTTGTAATCTTCGCTCGTTTGGTTTTTGGTTTGGAGGCAGCCGCTGATTTCTTTTTCGGGGTTGTTTTCTTCGCTTTAGGCTTCGCTTTAGGCTTCGCTTTAGGCTTCGCTTTAGGTTTTGGTGTTGTCCGGGGAAAGTCGAGGGGGCGTTTTGTTGGATTTTGGATGTCGCCTTTAACCTTGCCACCAGCAGCTTTGATTTTCTCTGCCGCTCGATGAGTAAAGACGGAAGCGGTAACTGTGATGGGAACTGTGATGCGTCCTGTGCCTAATACCTTGTGTATTCCGTAGGTGGTCAAGTCAATAGTTAAGGGTGCATCTTTAGCTGGGGATTTACCTTCTGTAAATTTGTCAAGATTTCGTGCCAAGTCCCCCACATTAATGGTGTTATGTGATTGTCGAAGTTTGCCAAACCGATGGAAGCCATGTTTAACAAAACGTTGTGGATCATGGGCAGTGACATATGTCCAATCGTGTTTTTTCCCACCTGTTTTGCCTTTGCCACCACGTTGTCCACCTTTGCGGTGTTGACCAATTCGACCATACCCGTGGGTGCGACTGCCACGTTGGCGACGGACACGTTTGGATTTGCGAATTGCCATACATATATCTCTCCTTTGTGTTTACCGTTTTTTAATTTGAATTTCCAAGATGCCGTTGTTATAGCTAATCTGGGTTGAGCTAATATCCACAGCGGCTGGGAGATCGAGTTGCTTTGCATATTTTCGATTAGCCGAATCCACTTGGATTGTGACACTATAATCAGAGGTTTTTACATCAATTTCTTCGCGTTTTACGCCAGGTAGTTCGGCGACAATTACTACACAATCATTTTGTTCCATAACATCAATGAGTGGTTCGCGTTGTTCTCGAACAGCGGGTGGGCCTCCTTCAGGTTTGAGGTTGCCAAATGGATTCATTCGTATTTTACCATCCGGACCGATAGCAGCTGAAAACCCCCAAACCATCGGGTTTTTCTGTAGATGTTTGAGAATTTTTTCGAATTGACTCTGTGCATCCTGCCCAAACAGATCTTCGGGGTTAGAATCAGCAAACATCTTCATGATTTCTTCAAACATGCGTTGAATGGCTTCAAATTGTCCTTCGAAGGATTCATCATCCCACCATCGTTTTCGTTTTTTGCGTTCGTCTTCTGATGACATTTTCATTACTCCTTATTGTTTGTATTATCTTATTATGACATGCGTCTGATTAGATCGTTAATGTCGGGGCCGCGATACCCCAGTTCCCCTCTTTGTTGATAGGTTCGTTTTATGTTGCCGCGAAATCCTTTGGATGGTGGATGCAGTCTAAAGACCTTTTTCAGCTTGGGGAGGGCTGAAAGGGTTTCTTTATTGTCCACGATTGCCTTCGCGTAATCATCAATGGTTTTGTATTTAGTATGTTTAGCGATGTATTCATCGGTGACCCGCTTATTTCCCACCAGCCGGGCTCTTTTCCGGAGCAGTCGGGTTAGGGCAGGGGCATCAATTTCACCCCAGGTGATCGCATCCTTAGCTTTTTGGAACATACCCAGATAGGTTGGGCGTTTATCAAGAACAACAGCATGATTGACTCGTGATAGATTCATCATCAACAGGGTTTCTTTAGCTTCTTGGCGTAGTCCAATACTGCTTCGGAGCCGAATGACAGCGACCAGTGGCGATGCTTCTGTTGTTTCTTTGGACATGTTATTCGTCTCTCCGGGTCCAATCTTGAGGAGTCATGATTTGATTGGTGACTTTGAGTGCCTTAAAGACCGAGTGGGCGAAGTTCAGGGTAGTACGGGTATGACCTCGGGTGCGGGACCAAACATCGTGGATTCCCGCAAGCCGTAATACGACCTTAATGGTGTCAGCAGTAACCAATCCGACGCCTTTAGGTGCAGGTAAGAGCATAATGCGGACACTTCCGGTTTTTCCGTTAACTTTGAAGGGCACAGAATGGGGGTCGTGGCAGCCACATTCCCAACTACCACAGCCACGCCGGACAGAGATGATGTTGAGTTTCGCACGGAGGATCGCTTTGCGGATAGCAGGCCCAATTTCTGGTGCCTTCTCTTCGCCGATTCCCACGAACCCATTTTCATTTCCAACAATGACTGTGGCTTTGAATCGCGATTTTTCTCCAGCATCAGTTTGTTTTTGTACAAGATTGATGTCAATGACTTCTTCTTGGAGATCAGGAAGCAGAACATCAATAATTTCCGGTTCTTTAATAGGAACAGCGATTTGAAAGAGATCTTCAATTGAGGTAATTTCACCTGCTTTGACCTGTCGTCCGACTTTAGTGACAGGTTCCCATTCCTCGACTTGGAATTGACGTGGTCGTCGGCTCATGCTGATTTCCTCCCGCGTGTGAATTTTGCAGATATTTTCTTTTTCGTGGAATCGTAAATGCTAGGAATTTGGGTCAAATCGACGCGTGTCTTCGAGACCTTCCCAAATTGACGTTTGAAGGCGGAAGGTTGGTTTTTGCTTAAGTCTTTGGCGTAGGTCGAAATGTGCTCTCCTTTGATCCGTTTCTCTGTGGGAAACATTTTGTCCGGACAGGGTACTGCAAGCCCTGCATCGATTGCGCCTTTGACTGCTGCAAAGATACGTGACCCAGGAATGGGCTTGACAAGACCTATATCTACAATGGCAGCGTTTGTCCCTAATTTGAGGGCACGATGCGCAGCTAGGAAGCCTGTGAGATAGGCTGCTGGGAGGTTTTTGATTCCACCACTCCATCCGAATTGCTTCAATTGTCGAGAATCTGCTGTGGCAATGTTACGATCGCCTTCAGGAAAAGCTTCCATAAGTTGGACGATGATTCGGGTGCCCGTCGTTCGGATGACTAGCCGTGGTCGTCCAGAACCGACCATCCGGCGCCGTGCGTGATAGTCTGTTTTACTTTCCCGTCTTCGCCTAAACTTTACTTTGTATCCAGGTCCATGTGCCATATTTTATCGCCTCTTCATTTTATGTTCTTGAATGTAATGATCAATCCGACGAATCGAGGGGAACATTCCACCTTTTGCGAGTAGGTATAAACGTCGGTAATCACGAGGTCGAATGATGCGCCGTGCCCGAAGTGTTTTGAGATGACGGCGAATCGCACGAATTTTGAGCATCCATCGTTCTTTTCCAGATAGCCGGGAGGTGCGTGTACCTTTGCGACTCCCAGGTCCAACTCGTAGACCCCGTTTCTGTTTTTCATGTCGTTCCTTGGCTCGAGCACGACTTATGCCTTGAATTGGTAGGCGCTTGATTGCGCCCTCATGAATAAGTCGCCGAATATCATCACGGCGAATTGCTATAGCCACGTCATCTAACCGGTTTGGATCAATCCAAATTCGATTCTCCCCCACGTTGAGGAGTCGAGCCGCCAATTTTCGTTGGGAACGTACATTCATTATTCACTTCACCTTCTATAGGATTTCTTCCGAGGAGATGTCCAGGAGTTCTCGGACCTCTGATTTCAATTGGGGATTAAGGACACGGAGACCAAGGTCATCAGCTCGTTCAAGAATTGCAAGTCTTTTACGATCACCCACCCGGTGGGCGATCCGGACCGCGTGAACTTTGGGATGCAGTCCTTCCAGCTCCTGGAGGTTATGAACTAGCACCTCTTTCATACCAGAAGGATGGTAATCACGGAGTTTGCTTGGACTTCTGTACCCGATGCGGGGCATTTTTGGATGGCCTTTTTCGCGTTTACGAACCATCGAGTCAATGCCCTTCGGACGCCGCCAGCCGGTCTTAAGGCGTTTATAGCGTGTACTCTCAGGACGCTTGAATTTGGGCTTCCGTTGATTTAAAAGCCGCTTCGTGTTGAGTTCCTGTTGCAGCTTTTTGATGCGTTTACTTTTCTTCATTCCCGATCACATCCGAGTAAGTTATAGAGTCCAATGACGGTCACCAAGTTGTTTTTCGTATACGTAAATTCCATCATGAAATTTGCGTGGATCTTTTCGACGAAGCTTAGTGGCATGTTGGATATTTGCAGCGGTTTGTCCGACAAGTTCGTATACCCGTTTTTCCTGTTCGGCTCTGGGCCGG
>CAYFXY010000033.1:0-4344 GCA_964347205.1 uncultured archaeon | reverse complement strand
TACACCAGGGAGGATTTTTGCACGGCGCGGAGCTTTTTCCCCGTAGAAGTTTTCAACAAGAAGCCGATCGCCTTCAACTTTGACTGTCGGGGGGAAGTGGGCAAAGACGACTTTCATCTTATATGTAACGCCATGCACTACTCCCTGCATCATATTCTTGATATGGGAGAGAATGGTTCCCACTAGGGCGAGTTGGCGGCTACGTGGATATTCGACAGAAACTAGGATGGCATTCCGAATTTTTTTGATGCTAACATCAGCGTGACCAAAGTCGCGGATGAGTTCACCTTTGGGTCCTTTGACCGTGACGAGGTGATCCTTAATCGTCACTGTGGTGTCCTCCAGAATGGGAGTCGATTGTTCATGATGGGTGGTTTTGGGTGGCATCTATTCTATCCGCTCCTATGGTTAATAGACGTAGGCGATAAGCCGTCCTCCATGTCCTTGTTCGATGGCTTCTTTGTGGGTCATGAAGCCCTTGGGGGTTGATACGATGAGAAAGCCAAAAGCGCGAGAGGGGAGAAAGCGTTTTTCCCAGTCTTCGAAGGCTGTGCGTTTTACGGGGTGATGGGGACTGATAATACCACATTGATTAATCCGCCCCAGTAATTCCACACGGAGCATTCCAGCTTTACCATCGTCAATAAACTCAAATTCGCCGACATAGCCCATTCGTTGCATGATGCGTAGCGCAGCGCCAATTTTCTTTGAGGCTGGGGCAATAATGACTTCTGATTTGCGTAACAATTCATGATTCATGATGGTAGAGAAGGCATCAGCCAATGGATTCTTCACAGTCATTGTCTTTTTCCACCTCTAACTGAATTTTCGAAATCCGAGTTCTTCTGCGACCTCTCGGAAGCATCGTCGGCATAAACCAATGTTGAAACTTCGAATGATGGCACGATGGGTTCCGCAGCGTTTGCAGGAACGATGGCCCTTGCCCTGTTTTTTCTCCTTAGACATTAGAATTCATCCTCCATTTCAGGTCGGGTAAATTGGACTCCAAGCTCTGTTGAGAGAAGCCCCATTGCCTCGTCTGGAGTAATGCGGTGACGGCGAGGTATTTTATGCCGTCCTCTCCGCCGGCGATTAATGCGGTATCCTGGTCGCTCGGTGATAATACAGACATCCATTCCAAAGATACCCAGGTTAGGATCATATTTGACTCCAGGTATTTGGATATGTTCGGCGATGCCGAAGCAAACATTTCCTGCATGATCTACGGCGCGAGCAGGGACTTGGAAATCGGTGACATCGAGCGCTCGTTTAGCAAAGTCGATTGCCCGGGTACCACGCAGGGTAACTTTACAGCCCATGGGTTCGCCTTTACGAAGCCCGAAGTCACGGTTGGTTCGTTTCGCTAGCACATCAACTGGTTTTTGTCCGGTGAGTTCTTCAAGCACTGTTTTTGCCTTTGCCAATGGTTCTCCACCGGCTCCCAATGACATATTGACAACCACCTTCGAGATGAAAATCTGGCGCATGATGTTGTCCTTTTTGGCTTTGGGCTTCACAGGTGCCGGCTTGGAGGGGGCTGCTGTTGCTTTAGCTTTTGCAGAAGTAGCACGCTTTGGCGCCGTTTTGGGTTTTGCTGTTTTGGTTGTTTTTGCTGCTTTTGACATGCTTAACCAGCCTCCGGAATGGAAATTAAAGACGTCTCTACACCAAGGGGAAAGACATATCGAATAGCCGTCAGAATGGTTTGATCCCCAGCACCTTTCAGAGTTCCCAGATTGTTTTTAGGATCAATTTTGGTAAGTTTGCCGATAAATCCGGTGTGGTCACCACCCGTGATTATGGCGATAATTCCTTTCTTCAAAGGTATATGATTCTGAATTGATTGATCCGGCAGTTTAATGATGAGGGTATCACCCGGACGGTACGATTCCTTGGGCTTAGCTTTCGGATCTTTTATGGGAAGGAGAATGGTACGCCCGTCATGTAAATGGAGCTGGATGTGCCCCTTTTTCACCGTATTTTTACCAGTGATTTTACATGGTTTGAGGTTTTGTTCCTTTTTGGGGATTTTGAACAATTGAAGCAGGTGTTGGGAGTAGGGGACGACGCGAAGCCGGGTTTTTGTTTCCGGAATTTCAATTACATCCATCAACCCGACAGGATATTTATAGTCTTTGCGAATGCGCCCATCAACTTTGACCAGCCCCTGGGCGAGGATCTGTCGAGTTTCACTAAGTGTGCTCGTGAGATTGAGCATGTCACGGATGATAACTCCTAAAGGGATTCCCTCATGGATAGCGTGGGGTCCGGGATTAGCACGGATCGTGAAGGGGTGTACCTTTCGCTTAATTTGCCAGTGTTTCGGAGCAGCTAATCGTTTCAGATGCTTTCGGGGACCTTTTGCCATATTTCTTAATCCTCCTTTTCTCCTAACTCGCGACGCGCCGTGGCTTTTCGATCAATGACGGCTTGTCGTGATTTGTCAATTTTCAGTTTGGTAATCATAACATTGGAGGCACGAATGGGAAATGGGACAGCGGAGCCATCCACTTTTTCGATTGTGATGTTTTCAATGGAAAGTCGCTGATGTTTCATATCCACTTCCTGTACATCGCCTTCAGAGTCTCTGAATGCGCCGCGTGTGATATAGACTGTGTCACCGGTAACGACGGGAATGCGTTTGATTCCGTGTTTGTCTACCAGTTCAGGGGCAAGTTTTGCGGTGAGGTATTTGTGGCGTCGATGCCATGTTGCCGTGTATCGCGCTTTTCGCTGTTTCTTGGGTTTTCGTGAGGTCATATTCTTTCTGCCCTCCTAAACAATGATACTGGCTACACTCGCTATTCGGGGCCAGCGTTCAGCGGCTTCGCGGGCAATGGGTCCACGAATTTCCGATCCTTGAGGATCACCTGTTTCAGTGGTGATTACAATGGCGTTATCCTCAAACCGGATCCATTGCCCAGCCTTACGTCGGTAGGGACGGCGCTGGCGTACGATAATCCCGCGAAGGACTTGGCGGCGCATTTTGGGTGTGCCCGCCTTGCAGGAAACAACAACCATATCGGCGATGCTTGCAGAGGGTTGCCTGCGGAGTCGTCCATGATAGCCAATCACGGAGATGATTTCTACGATGCGAGCACCACTGTTATCTGCCACGGTGAGTCGGGCTCCTGTGGGAAGGCCGCGACTTATCCGAACTTTGGATACTCCTCCTTTTACCCGACCGCGTTTTACCATTATTCTTCAACCTCCTTACCTTTGAGGCGTTCAACCACCACATAGGAGACCGTCTTGCTAAGCGGGCGGCATTCTGCAATCCGTACAGTATCCCCCACTTCGACGGGAATACAGGGAGGAAGATGGGCGGGAGTATTGGAGTGACACCGTGCATACCGCCGATATTTCTTGATGTACCGAAGGTAATCACGCCGAATAGTTATAGTGCCTTTCATCTTCGTACTAGCAACAATGCCATCCATTACCCGACCCCTGACTGGAAGTGTGCCATGAAAGGGACAATATGGATCCTGGCATTCCTGTTCGGGGGGAGTCACTTTAAGACCAATATTACGAGCTACCATCGTAGTTTTTTCGCCCTCCTCAATCGTTCTGCGGGATGCCCGAGTAAGGCTTTCCCCTGAATCTGAGCTAGCGTGCCATTCGGCATTCTCAGTTCAAAAGTGCTTGACGCCTTCGGAATTTGGCGGTGGCGAAGACCGTCAAAGAGTGTAAGCATACTATGAGTATCCTCAATGATTTGTCCGTTAATGCGATGAAGAGAAGGATTCTTCGAGTGTACCACCTTGGCAGTTACCCCGATGAGTGGACGAAGGATTAGCTTACTGAGATGTGACATGATTAGTCACCGCCTCCTTCCACGATTTTTGCAGCCAATCGTGCCTCTTCATTCACAACGGTAAGAATACGTGCAATGTTTTTACGAATTCCCCGGATCACTCCCGGATTTTCCATTCCAGCCCCAGACATCATCGCCGCGCGTTGTTTCGCGAGTTCAGCGCGTAGATCCTCAAGCCGCCGGGTGCGTTCTTCAGGAGTCATGTTCCGGATTTCTTCCATTTTAAGCAATGCCATAACCTTACTTCCTCCTCAAACGTTACTTCGTTTCAGACTCCTTGGATTTTGATGCCGTTTTCTTTGTCGCCTTGGGTTTCGGTTTTGAATCTTTGATTTTCTTCGGGGTCTTTGCTGGCGGTTTTTTCTCGGCTTTCTTGGTTGTGGTTTTGGGTTTTGGTTTTGGTTCAGCTTTCTTTTTCGGTTTAGCTGCAGCCTTCGGCTTGTCGGCTTTGACTTTCTTTGGTGTCGGTTTTTCCGCTTCCTTCTTTGGTTTCGGTTTGGCCTTCGGTTTTTCTGGTTTCTTTTCTT
>CAYFXY010000032.1:15761-25850 GCA_964347205.1 uncultured archaeon | reverse complement strand
TTAGTCCTGAGGGTATGCGACCACCACTTTTCTTTTTTGATGAAGTATTTTAAGTCCTTTTAGATTTGCCTTCATGTTTTGTGAATTGAGTGGGTTGCTGGTTGTCATAGACGGTATACTATGAGTTTATATTGTAAGATGAATAGTTTTTCAGATGTGGTTTTGTTTAAACAAAGTAATAATCATAAAGGTTTTAGGAATTTTTATTAGAAACATAGTGGGAGAGATAGCCTTCTGAGGTGTGCTACGCATGAAAAGTGGTGGTGTGTTTTTCCTCCTGTTGTTGTGTCTTCTCCTACCCTTTCTCCCCGTTGTTTCACTTGTTTCCTTAACGGATTACAATACTAAGACCGAACCCATACTCCCATCACAAGGGGATATCCGCTTTTCCGGGCTCAAGGGAGACAATCCCGTGCAGCCAGGACCTGATCTAGGAATCGTTAATTGGACCGCCAATAGAGTGCAGAATCCGGGGTTTGAACAATGGGTAACCTCAGCAAACCCCAACGATTGGACTGCGAGCTCTACCATGGATCGGTACCGGTGGATAGCAACACAACCCACGTGGCCAGTAAATCAAGGCACCTATTCTGCGGGGATCGAGTGCCGTGGAGCCCTCGACGACTCATACGCCACTCTCTATCAGGAATTTGCAGCGGATATGCGGAACCTCTCAATCACCTTTGACTGGTATCTTGGGCAGAATATGTTTCCAGCCACCGACTATTTCCGCTTCGAAGTTAATCTCATTGAAGGGAGCACAATATACACTCTAAATTATTATCTGAACGGAACCAGAGGAACTCTAACTAACCAAACTTTTTTTGCGAATTTTCAAGTTGGTGGGCTGTCACAACAATGGAATACCTTTAGTCGAAACCTCACTGCGGACTACCTTGCTGTTCCGACCTTCCCAGGCACCATTGGACCGACCCTCGAATGTTATAGGGTTCGGTTTAGAATAAATGCAATAGCCAATATTGCTCCTGAGTTCTTACGCGTATTTGTCGATGATGTATACCTCACAAATGAATCCACTACTTGGATTGGTGGATCGACCGCGAACGGTGACTTTGAAACTGGCTCCTTTTCATCCTCGACAGGAACAAGCCACTCTGACGCCGGCTATATATCCCAAAGCCCAACCAGCCACACGGGGAATTGGAGTGCTAATGCCACAATTCTTTCACGCGGCAACTATAGTCAAGCTTCCCTATGGAGTTATCCCGAGTTACGGATCACGAGTTTTTCTCAATCCAATTTCCAATTTTGGTGGAATCTTGACTACCACCAAAGCATAGGTGTAAGTATTTCCTATCTAATTTTGGGTTTCCACAATCGGACCCACGAGATGCAAATCTATTACTTTATTGGATATACCGCCGGGTTCTTGCCTTGGCCAAATACTTCAACGTCCCTAACTTTTCATGCAGATAATTTCAATACCACAGGGAGTTGGGTGTACTGCAACCGCAACTTGTGGCTGGACGCCGCTGCCTACTTCTCTACAGACGAACTCTTCATCAGCTATTTTGCGTTCATGACATATACTAATAGTGCTGGCCACCATTTAACTGTCTTAATTGATGATTTCACTTTGATCGGTCCAGCGCTAAATGGTGCAGGCTTTGAAGATCAACCGGCTATAGGTGATCCGGTCCGTGGTTGGACCTCCCAAAATTGGTCTGGATTTACCGTAACGGGCACCGCTTATGCGGGGATTAAAGCGGCAAATTTGACCTTGGCAAATGATGCAGACCAGTTTATCTACCAATATCTAACTGGGCGACCATTAAATGGCACCCGAGAATCCTACTTGGACCTGATGTGGCGCCTTGAAGATTACACACAGGCAATTGGCAATAGAGCTTATCTTGAAGTGCGACTCGAGAGTGGCCATCGATTATTCTATTACTTTGCCATCGTGCCGGCAGATCTACCTCTCAATACCAGTTCCAGCGCCTACTTCACGGTCGCTGGTATCAATACAATGAATACCTGGATGCAGATGCACCGGGATCTTGTTCATGACTTCGCGGCGGTCTTTGGCAGCCTCCCCAATACGCGCATTAACGTTATTATTTTGAACGGGTATACATCACCGAGTAACCGACTAGAATTGTTAATGGATGATTTGTACCTTTATGATGATCCTGCGCCTCGCATTAGCAATATTAACCAGAACATCGCAATCCCCCAACACAACAATGATGTCCAAATCACTGCTGACATTGAAGACCAAGATCTCAACATTCCCCAATTGCACTACCGCCTCAATGGAGGGATTTGGCAGAATCTATCCATGCTCTTCCAATCTGGAATTACTTTTAAGGCGATGATTCCAGGCCAGATCTATTCAACAGTTGTTGACTACTACGTAACTGCCAATGATACTTGGGGTCTGACCACCATTGGCCTCAATGGGACCAACTACTACAGTTACACGGTTGATGACTTGGTTGATCCGACTCTTTCAATTACGCAACCAGCAGATAGCGAAGAGGTCAGTGGCACTATCGCAATTGAGGTCACTGCTAATGATTTAGCCAGTGGTGTTGCTAGCGTTGAATTTTTCGTTGATACTAGCAGCTTATTCAACGACCAAAGTGCGCCCTACAGTTACAGCTGGGATACGACCACAGTTAGTGATGGCAGTCATACGATCACAGCAACAGCATCTGATGTTGCAGGAAATTCAGCAAGTGATTCGGTCACCATAATCGTCAATAATACAGGTGCACCAACTACACCCACACCACCACCTCCTCCGCCGCTAATTCCAGGCTTTCCATTCGAAGCGATTGGAATAGCCCTCATTGTCGCCTTAGTCGCGGGGATAGTCCGACGGCGTCGACGCCACAACAAATGTTAATGAAGAGCTTTAGAATTTTAGGAGATAGAGTTTAATGTCAAATAAAGCGGTCTCAGAAGAAGAAATTCTTCAGGCGATGAAAGAAATCCTTCAGAATTATACGGTTTGCACTCTGGGCACTGAAAGTGATGGAAAGCCTTGGGCAACAACGATGTTTTTTGCCCTTGATGGCATGAAAATGTACTGCATTGTGGAAGATCGTGGTGAAGGGATGAAGAACCTGAAGAATAACCCTAACGTGGCCTTGGCCATCGACAATCAGATACCTAATCAGTTTGTACAACTCGCTGGTACTGCTGAAGTAGTACAAGGCGATGAAGACGTGAAAGGGCGCTCACTCGTTCTCGGGCGGGTACCTGAGTACAAACCCTTCTTTGAGATGGTCACGACCTCGGTGGTGAAAATCACGTTAAAGCGGATTCATGTCACCGATGTGCCGCGCGGCTGGTTTCCAGCCAAGGTTGTGTTGCTGTAGGACTTAGAATGCGGTTCCAATCCCTGTGAGGAGAAGAACTATTATGCCAAGAACGGCTCCGATTTGTGTTATTCGTAGTTGTCGTTTTTG
This sequence comes from uncultured archaeon, assembly GCA_964347205.1. Taxonomy (GTDB): domain Archaea; phylum Asgardarchaeota; class Hermodarchaeia; order Hermodarchaeales; family Hermodarchaeaceae; genus Hermodarchaeum. Next base: position 22,413 of record CAYFXY010000032.1, on the reverse strand, counting down.
TAATCCTGCCAGCTCGGGTGAAGGGCCCTCTACAGCTTTTGCTTCGACTTTGGGTGCCATCACAAAGAAAGCATAGAGTGTTAATGCGACTAAGATCCCGACGACGATATGTTTGATTAAGATGACAATTGCCCATTGACCAGTGAAGTTTAGGGGAACATAATTTGGATCAAGTATTGTCATCGGTATTCCGGAAAATAGAAGCACAATCATGCTAATGATAGTTAGGGGTCGATATCGATTCATAATCGTGCCCACAAATTTTCCTACCATTGCCGGTTCTAGTGTTTTTTGAGCTGAAGGTATGACAACGAAGAGGTTCACGAGCATACCGCCAATCCAAAAAACAGTTGCCAAGAGATGAATCCAATTTACAATTCCTAACAGTATTGCTGTCAATAAATCTGCCATATTTTCACCACGGTTTAATTCATTTTTGTTAATTCTTTGAAGGAAAGTTCTTGTTTGTATGATTTTGTTGATTTAAAAGCTTCATCTTTTCTGGGTCTCGGATGTATTTTGTGTTTTTGTTGTAGTAAAAGGCGGCAACTTTTGATGCTATCACCGAGTAAATGGAACGTGGTTTCAAATTGAATCCAACCACGAATTTATTCAGGAAACGGACCTTTATACAAAATTCTAAAGATTCAAACATGGGAGTCAACAAGAATAAGGGAAAGAAGGAAGTTGGCTAATTTATGAAGCTGATTGAGGACTTAGAGGATATCTATGAGAAGGTCATTTCGGACCCCCAGAACGTTGAAGAACGGACGAAACGGCGATTTTGGCGGATCGTTGGAATGATCAAACGAATGCCAGAGTCCAATGATTCGTTGATTCTGAAAGCCGCTGAAATTCGTGATATTCTCTATGAAAACAGGTTGGGGAAACCGAAATCACTAAAGTGGCCATTCATCTGGGTCATCCTTGGTGTATTCAGTGTCTACGGGTTCCTTTGGTTAATTTTGTATGGACCTCAATACACTGGAATATTCTTTAATGATGTGTTGTTTGTTATGGGTCCCCGAGCCGCATGCATCGGAGGCGCCATTGTGGGGTTCTACCCGTTTGGGCGCCTTATCGGCGGGAAATTCACTGGAATTCGCCTAGATGGGATTACTCGTGACATTCGTTATAGGCCTGCGCTTAAACTTAATTACGTGACATATCTGAAGGCCGCTCCTCCTAAAAGACAATGGTTCTTCTTCTTTGCAGGGCTCTGGACAGTTTTTACAGCTGCGTGGATAGGAGCTTTCGGGTTTCTCCTGAGTGGGGAATGGATTGGGCTAGCCATAGCATTAGCAGACATCATCTTTGAAGTGACGGATGCACTGTTGGGTGGTCCCATGGCAGGTGAATTGGCTCATTTCCGGCGCGAGCACCGAATTGTAAGTGATTGGAAGCAAGCAATCACAACTAAATAACTCGCAAAGCTGTATGGTGAGAGTAAATCTGAGCCTGTGAAAACGGTTAAGTGTGCTCAGTCTGTGAAATGTGATTATGAAGAATAAAACTGGAAGAATAACTCGTCTTTGGTTGACAATGATTCCTGTTTCTGATATTGATCAGGCGTTGACATTTTATCATGACATTCTGGGGTTACCAATTGCTCTCGATGCAAGAATCTTCAAGCATGCAGAAGTAGGGCCAGAGGAACCATTAGCAAAAATCGGGTTACATGTTACTGGGAAGAGATCCAAACGAAAAAGACGAACTGGAATAGTCCTTGATACCGACGATATCTATGCGCTTCATAAAAGACTTGAGAAGCAAGGTGTGCAATTCACCATGAAACCCACTAAGATGCCGTGGGGAAGCATAGTCGCTAACTTCCTTGACCCCGATAACAATGAACTTGAAGTAGTTCAAGACCCCGAGCATTATCAACGGAACTACAACCTTTAGGTGATATGAAAAATTAGTTAATGGTCTTTCAATTAGTATAGGTTTTTATTTTTGCTTAAACTTTGAATTAAAATTTATGAATCCTATTAATGTATAATCTTTTCATTTCGCGATTTATCTACTAGATTAATAAACAAATATCCTATAAGAGTAGCAATATTCTCGAGCATCCTTTACACCTTAACCAGCATTGAAGGGGTGTCGTGACCGATGAAACGGGTTTTTCGCTTTCTTCCATTTATTCTTATCTTCTTACTCATTTTTCTGCCAATTGTGAAGCTGGTTGCTGTCTTTCAGACTATGTCGATACTATCCACTTATGACTCGAATCGTTCCGGACATTCGGGTAAAACTCGCATTGTACTTGATTTACAAAAGACAATGGCGGAGCAAAATTCAGAATTCTTTAATCCTTTAAGGGGTTTCAGAAATGCTCCGCCGCCTCCTCCAAGTCTTTTAGAATTTGTGGGGAATCAGACTTTTGGCGGTTCAGATATCGATTATGGATTCGATATAGTGGAGGTGAGCACGGGTGGTTTTGCCCTTGCCGGCTACACCAGAAGCTTTGCGGAAAGTATCACAGATATGTGGCTAGTTCGGACTGATCCCGCTGGTACCCTCCTCTGGAACCGTACATTTAGTGGTTCTGTGTCGGATTCGGTTAGGGCTCTAGTCGAAGTTCGGAATGGTGGCTTTATCCTCATCGGAAATACCTACAATGTAGGGACGAGCTGGGAGGATGTGTGGTTGGTTCGAACAGATGCCAATGGTAATCACTTGTGGAATCGCACCTTCGGTGGGACAGGCAATGATTATGGGCGTGATTTAGTAGAGGTGAGGACAGGGGGGTTTGTGCTGATGGGATCCACGAACAGCATGGGGGCGGGTGGAAGTGATATGTGGTTGATACGAACAGATGCCAATGGTAATCACTTGTGGAATCGCACCTTCGGAGGGACAGGCAATGATTATGGTAACACCATCACAGAGGTAAGGACAGGGGGATTTGTGCTCGCGGGTGATACAAGAAGCTTTGGGAGTGGCGGTCAGGATTTATGGCTTGTGAAAACAGATGGTGCGGGCAATCATTTATGGAATCGGACTTTCGGGGGTGCGGCGGATGATTCGAATCCTTCATTGGTCGAAGTTCGGGATGGCGGTTTTGTCCTCGCAGGGACTACTTTGAGTTTTGGTGCTGGTAACTCAGATTGGTGGGTAATCAAGACAGACCGCACGGGCAATCATTTATGGAATCGCACCTTTGGTGGTACTAATTTTGACACAGATCCTGTTGTAATAGAACCGCATTTAGGTGGATTTGCCATTGGCGGGTCTACCCAAAGTTTCGGCTTTGGAGAATGGGATATGTGGCTAGTTCGCACTGACTCAAATGGGAACCAGTTATCAAATCAAACTTTCGGGAGTATCGGTTCTGATAATTGCTATTCACTGGTGGAACGGAGCACTGGTGGGTATGCGCTTGTGGGTATGACTAATAGTTTTGGTGCAGGGGCTCAAGACATGTGGCTAGTGTTCGTAGGCAGTGATTATTGGTGGGGACAGTATTTCGGATTGAACTACCCTGATATTGGAGGCGATCTCGTGGAAGTTAGTACGGGAGGTTTTGCGATTAACGGTCGGACACAAACAATCACTACTGGGAATGAAGATGGCTGGCTTGTCCACACGAATACTAACGGCGTGCACATTTGGAACCAGACTTATGGTGGCTGGCCTCAAGATGATTTTCTTGGTTCGTTTGTGGAATGCAGTGATGGAGGGTTCGCTATCGCGGGGTGGTCTGGGATTGATGGAGCGGGGGGAGCAGATGCATGGTTAATACGTACATTCCCAAATGGTACATTGCAGTGGCAGAAAGCGTGGGGCACATTTCAAACTGATACCGCTTTTTCTGTAATTGAAGTCAGTAGTGGGGGGTTCGCTCTGGTTGGACAAACCCAAGGCTATACAGTTGATAACAACGATCAGGTGTGGTTGATACGTACGGATGCCAATGGGAACCATTTATGGAACAAAACCTTTGGCGGTCCTAACTTAGACCTTGGTTATTCAATTGTGGAATGTGATAGCGGCGGGTTCGCGATTGTTGGTTGGACTACTAGCTTTGGAGCTGGTAGTAGGGATGTATGGTTGATCCGGACGGATGCGAGTGGGAACCATCTTTGGAACCAAACTTTTGGCGGGCTTAATGACGATGTTGTTGAGCACCCCAACTCATTAATAGAATTGCCAGATGGAGGATTCGCGATCACTGGGTGGACTGAAACTTGGAGTGCTGGAATGAAAGATGTGTGGCTCGTACGGACAGATGCAAGTGGGAACCATCTTTGGAACCAATCCTACGGTGCATTGGGCAATGAAGTGGGCTTTTCGATTACTCAGATGAGTAGTGGTGGATTTACCATAGCAGGGTATACAAACAGCTCAGGGGCAGGGATCTATGATGGATGGCTGCTACGAATTAATTCTACAGGCTCGCTTCTTTGGAATCATACGTTCGGAGGTACTAACGGTGATCATTTTGGCTCCATAGTTGAAAGTAGGACTGGAGGTATTGCGGTCGCTGGAGCTTACGAGAGTTCTGGTTCTACTGGGAAAGACTTTTGGTTAGTCCGTATTCAGCCCGTGCAATGGGACGCTGTTCCCACTGACCAATCGCTGATGTATAATTCATTCTTCCAGTATGAAATAAATGCGTCGGCGCTCTATGGCGTTGATAGCTGGTGGCTCAATGACTCGATTAATTTCATTATCGATGGAAGCGGTGTCATCACCAACGCATCCACTTTAGGTCCTGAGGGCACACGCTATGGTCTCAAGGTTTATGTTAACGATACCTTTGGCGATTTTTGCATGGCTACCTTTTCTGTAATGGTGCTGGATACAACTGCTCCCAATTGGATTGAAACGCCCACAACTCAGGTCGTGGAATTAGGTGCTAGCTTTCGCTATGATTTGAATGCAACCGATCCTGCAGGTATTAGTCATTGGTGGCTCAATGATACAGTTCATTTTTCCATCGACATACAAGGTGTAATGACGAATACGACTTTTGTTTCGGTAGAAATTTATGGCATTCAGGTATGGGTCAATGACACCTTCAATAACATTCTGACAAGCTCTTTCTCAGTAATAATACAGGATTCTATACCTCCTACTTGGGACCAAATTCCTATGAATCAATTAATAGAAGCTGGAGATATTTTTCAATATGATGTGAACGCATCTGATTTAGCAGGTATCAACCTCTGGTGGCTCAATGACACAATCAACTTCTCGATTGATTCAAACGGAGTAATCATAAACTCTTCATCCCTTGTCACCGGAAACTATAGTATAGAAGTGCGTGGTTATGATCCTTCTAACAACTATTGTACAGCGGAGTTCACCGTCACTGTTCAAGATACCAAGGCACCCACCTGGCGCCAAACGCCTGTTAACCAGACACTAGAGTTTGGCCTCAGCTTCAAGTATGACTTAAACGCCACAGATCCCTCCGGAATTGACCTCTATTGGCTCAACGATACAACCCATTTTATCATCGATAATAGCGGTATTATCACAGAGGTTATGCCGTTATCGATAGCTGTCTATACATTAGAAGTCCGTGCCTACGACCCTTATGGCCATTGGATCGTAGCTACCTTCAAGGTCATTGTGCAAGATACCACATCCCCCACTTGGAACCCTGAACCTTCTAACCAAGTTGCTGAGTTGGGCAACTGGTTTCAGTATCGTATAAACGCCACAGATTTATCAGGTACACTAAACTGGTGGATCAACGACACAGTAAACTTTCGAATTACAACTCTCATAGATCCCTTGGGTAAAAACGGGTATATTGAAAATGCCACCTTGTTAAATCTTGGTCTGTATGCTTTGGAGGTGCGAGCCTACGATTCAAGCAACAACTACTGCTCATACAAATTCACTATCTCCGTGGAAGACACCACACCGCCTTATTGGATTGTGGCCCCCACTGATGCGATGATAACATATGGGTCCACTCTAGACATACCTATAAGAGCGGCTGACATTTCCTCTATCAGTGGGTGGTATTTGAATGATAGTACTCACTTCGACTTTCAAGTACACATCATAGGTATCAAAGGAGACCTGAATGGATCACTCCAAAGTGTTGGCGTCATTCCCCCCGGCATATACGGACTAGCTCTTACTATAATGGATATCCATGATAATGTCTTATACACCACTATCACAATCACGGTAGTACCTGTCGCACCGCCTCCGATCCCGGGCTTTCCTTTCATAGCCATAGTTATTGGCCTACTGCTTGCACTGAGTTCGATCATCATCTATCGTGTAGAAAAATATCGAAAGGGAAACGACAGGATTGTCTCAGCGGTTGTCTTATCGAGGATTTTTTGATCCAATCACTTGATGGTGCTGTCTTCTTTACAGAACACAGTGGTGTGATAACGACTCGGACCCCATTAAATCTTTCAGGTCAAAAACTTATTTCATCTAAGACCATTAGGCAGGGGTAATTACGATATTGCTATCGTACTATACGGTTGGGTCGCATGATGTCTTCATACAAGTCATGGGTTCACGCCTATCAGTCTGTTCAGAAAACGTGGGGCATTGAACCTGATTGGGCGCTCATGGAATATCACCGGCTTTTCATTAAAGGTCCTGTTTTAGATCTCGGAATGGGCAATGGGCGGAATGCCTTGTTTTTCGCCAAAATGGGATATGAAGTCGA
>CAYFXY010000032.1:10766-15751 GCA_964347205.1 uncultured archaeon | reverse complement strand
TGTGTTGACTTGTCAAAGACATGGGTGAAGAAATGTGAAAAGCGAGCAGAGGCTGAGAACTTGTCGATAACAGCACATAGAGCTGATTTGCGGTCGTTTGATATTCCGAAAAGGCATTATTCGTTAATCGTTGCATCCAAAGTTTTGCAGTTTTTTCGAAAATCTGAGATTAAGGGTTTAGTAGAGAGGATGTACAATGGTCTTACTCGGCGAGGTGTGGTCTATGTTCGAGTTTTTTCGTTAGATGAGTTCAAATATTATTTGCGAAATAAACACGAAATTGAGTTGGTTGAGCCGAACACCTACTTTGTGCCCCGCTATCAGTTGCATTATCATTTCTTTACCAAAGCTGAGGTTTTGGCGCTGTTTTCAAAGTTGAAATCCATTCATTGCGTAGAGGGATTGGAGACGCTTCTGAAGTTTAAAAAACCCCGAAAACAGTGGATAATTGAATATTTAGGACAACGAATGCGGTAATCGAAATTCGCACTTTGCCGGTTTCTGGAAGCATTTAAGGGAGAACCTTGCTTGCAGTTTTGTCGGGTTCTGTTTTTGAAGGAAGTGGTTAGTGTGAATTCTCGACGGTGGATTCTCTCTCTTCTCCTCCTTTTTCTCATATCACCATGGCTTGTTCCGCAGGGTAGCAGCAGAAGAGAACCCCAGCTGGTTCCGGATTATTGGCCTACAGATGGTTGGCGATTATCACCTCCCGAGTTGCAGGGCATGAGCTCAAGTATCCTTCAAGAATTGTATGCTTATATTCGAAGTCAGGATTTACCCCTAGATTCGTATCTGGTAGTGCGTCATGGGTATATTGTCTATGAGGATTATCCCCGCGCAGGTTACGGGCTTGACGACTATCATATTCTCCATTCGGTAACTAAAAGCTTCACATCCGCATTAATTGGCATCGCCATTGATTTAGGCTATATTCCCAGTATTGACAGTACTGTGCTCTCTTTTTTCCCCAATCGGACAATCGCGAATTTGGATGATCGGAAACAACGGATGACAGTTGAACATCTCCTTAATATGATGGCTGGCATAGACTGGGACGAATGGGCCTATCCCTACACGGATGCCCGAAATGATCTTGTGCAAATGATATACAGCAGTGATTGCATCCAATTTATGCTAGATCGACCCATGGCCGCTGAACCCGGCACTACTTGGGTTTACAACACCGGCGCCTCCCACCTCCTTGCAGGTATTCTTCGCGAAACCACTGGCCTAGTTCCCCTTCAGTTTGCCTTTGATCATCTCTTCGAACCCTTGGGAATTTCTTCGGTATTTTGGACTCGAGATCAAACCGGGCTAAATTATGGGGGAAGCGAATTACGCCTCCGACCTCGAGATATGGCCAAGTTTGGTCTCCTCTACCTAAATGACGGCGAATGGGATGGCACTCAAATTATCCCTGCTTCATGGGTTGAGCAATCCAAACAATCTGTTGGAATTCCTTGGTCAGATACAGGGTATGGATATCAGTGGTGGAAACAGCTTTCTGTGGGCACTTTTGAGGCTCGGGGATTACATAGTCAATGGATTATTATTCATCCAGAATATGACCTCGTAATTGTCCAAACTGCATCCGATTTTGAGGGCGAGGTCAATGTGTTCAATTTAGTGCTGAACTACGTTTTTCGGGCAATTACCGAATTTACCCCGATAAATTATCCTGGGCTTATTCTTGGGGTGATAATCACTGTTGTGATTGCGGTGCCAGTAATCATCGTTGCAGTATTTTCGTTGCGAAAACGAGCTATTCTTTCGACTTAGTTGGTGACTGATTTTTAGTGTGGAGGCTATAAGGGTCCTTGCAACGAATGCAATGAACATAACCATGGTAATCAAACGAGTTTCGCTCGCAAAAGTACTCGTTGCTGGAGCAAGTAATGTTGGCAAAACAAGTCTGGTAAACAGTCTTATCTTTGAAGGATTTATTGACGTCACTCCGACTATCGGCGTAAATTTTGCCCAGAAACTTTGTTACGGTGAAACCGGTCCTCTTAATCTTAGCATCTGGGATTTGAGTGGACAACAGCGGTTTCGGTGCCTGATGCCACGCTTCTGCCAAGGGACTACAGGCGTGGTACTGGTCTTTGACGTGACCCAACCACAATCACTCGAAGCCGCAAGACTCTGGTTGGAATATATTTCTTCTTGGCAGGGCTCACGACGTGATTTCGCTGTAGTTCTTGCGGGAAATAAGGTCGATTGTCACCCAAATCTTACTTCGGAAACCATTCAGACGTTTTGTACCAAGCACCAGATTAGCGACTATTATCCTTGCTCAGCTAAATCCGGAAAAAACGTGCAAGTAGTATTTCGCTCCCTCTGTTCTGCCATTCAACGACGCCAGCTTGGATATTCAGACCATACCCCACGATTAGCACACAGTTCTCTGAAATCAACCCATCACATAACTGATGGATGAGTTTTTTCTGCTACTTTGCAGATCACACTAGATTACTAGCGGTTTGAGAATTTGATCCCAACGGCTTTCTGCAGGAAAGGCGGATTCACCTTTTGTAGATTTGCCAATGGGACAGACATCCATACAAATCGAACATTCAATGTAACTGTGTGGTGTTGGGCGAGGTATCAATCGTTTTTCCAGTTGTCGCACCTTGGGTGAAACTTCAGGGGCATCTGGGCATTCTAGTGAATACACAATACAGTGATTAATTTCACACACATAGGGGGATAATGCTTGAGCAGGGCAGGCTTTCAGACACTTTTCACATTCTGCACACAGATTATCTCGAAAAGGTAGATCTGCCTCCAAATATGCATTCGTCAATACCGCAATCAGATTCACGCGAGGACCATGTTGAGGCGTGATTAGTAATGTATTTTTACCTTGCCATCCAAGCCCACACTGGACTGCAATTGGTTTGAGCGGAATCCCTACCGAATAAGTCCCATCGAAGCCTTGACTGCGTAGAAACATGATTACTTCCCAGGCTTTGTTTTTCATAATCTCATAAGTCAGAAAATAGCCTTGAAAGGGATCATTTTCTGATGCATTACCCGAATCAACGTTCTGTGGTGCAGTGACATTAAGGTTAAAGATTTTATCCCAGATATGAAATGCCATAACGATGATTGATTTTACAGGGGGGAATTCCTCCGCTGGACTCTGCAATTTGCGAACGTGACCTATCCATCCATGGGGCAAATTTTCCAGTTTGTTTGGATGAGTTATGCCCACTGCAGCAAATCCCGCATCAAGAGCCCGTTGCTTTACCTGTTGTGTTAGTGAATCAGTCATTTGAGTTCTCCATTAGAACTCATTGAAATGGCCAGACATATTCTTTCTCCCGTCAAATGACGGAGCAAAACAATCTGTGATTTACTGGGTTTAATGACGAAAGTAAACCTTAAGCCGGCTAGGCAACTGCCGTTGGAATAAGGCGCTGCTTGACTTCAGATGGTAAGTGCGCATACAGTTGCAAAAATGGCATGAGTGAAGAAACTAATTTGCTCTCTGCTTTTTGCAAGTGTTCCTGAAGCGTCGTTCGAGGTACATGCTTCATCGCGGCCAAATTCTTTACATTAGTCTGTCGTGGAAACTGATAATACCCATTTGAATGCGCCATGAGTAATGCCGCCAATTGTTTTTCAGTTAAGCTCGAAAAAATCGCATCCGCTGTTAGTGTCAGCGTGCTTGAAATCATTCCATCAAAGGGCGCTTTCCGGATGATCTCATATTGATATCCTTTCTCATCAAACCGCTTAAAGAGGCTATCAATATCGTCGTGGCGAAACACGATAGCACGATAGTATTCCCAGCCCCTTTCATGAATTACAGGAGATAGATGCAATATGCTAAACTCATCAATTAGCTCAGAAATCGTTCCTGTTGGCTGGCAAGTACATCGTTTTACAATAAGATGAATCCGACCTTTCTCATAGGTTTGTTCGATCACACCAGTTAATTTGGCTAATTCTTCCATCACATGCTTTTCATTTTCATTTCCAATAGAGGCGATTTCAATGACATCATGGTCGCCGTTACACCAAAAAAAGAATTTCATTGATGGAAACGTCTGCGATAGATTCCCATAGGGACAATCATGGATTACTTTGAAGACAAGCTCAAATAAAGGCACATCGAACACCGTACCCACTTTTGGCAATCCAACCAAATATAAGTGTACCCGTCATATGACGGGTCGTAATCGAAGTTGGGGCTAAATCAATACTTGGTGTGTCTAAGGACTTTATTGATCGATTATGTGAATTACTCGATGCCCCGTCGAAGTTTGGTGAGCGGAAATGGCCCATTGTAGAGAGTTCCATTATCACGTACCCAAAGGTTTCGGGGGACGAACTTCGATTAGTTCAAGAATAGTGCTAAACTGCTTTTGTGTATCCAAGTAGGCAAATGGCACGGAGTAAACGATTCCACTCCACAGAATTTGAAAGCCATCAGCCTTGGCTGCTTTGAGTGTAGTCGTCAGATTAGGGACGTTGATTCCAACATGATGAAGTCCTTCTCCGCACTGTTGGAGAAAGTCTGTGTACACTTTTGGGTTCCCTTCTAGCAGTTGGATGAACTCAAGCTGTGTTTCACCAAGAGTGATTAGGGCAATTCGGATACGATATGGGGGAATTTGTTTGCCTTCAAAATTCTCGCTAACTTCTACATCTAAGATGACGGGGGAATTTGTGTTAAAGAGCGACTTATACTTCTCCGCAGTGCTTGCTGCGTCGTTTACGAGATATCCAATTTGATTAACACGTTGTAAAGAGAGCAGCATGATCCTCAGCACTATCTATTTGATAGTCATAATGATCACACACTTCCTCTTATTTGTTAAGAGCCGTTTTGATTTGTTCACAAAGCTCTGGGTTTCGTAACATGATTCCAATTGTTGCTACAAGGTCGGATAAAGATTTGATTTCGTAGAGGTTGGCTTTACTAAAGATATCTGATAACGCAGCATTATTTGGAGTTTTTCGCCAAAGCTCCATGATTA
>CAYFXY010000032.1:0-10756 GCA_964347205.1 uncultured archaeon | reverse complement strand
GCTGTTCGAAATATTGAATCATCAATTCTTTGAAGGCGGAGGAGTCTTGGAGCTCAATGTTGAATAGTTCTCGGACAAGAACACTCAGACGTTGAATGAATGTTTTTCTCTTCTCTTTTTTCCACGATTTACTTTTTGTTTCGCTTTCCGCGAGAACGAAAATGTTTGCCGATCGGCAAAACAACTTCTCAGTCAATCGGCTATCGTGGGGTTTGCGGTGACCGCACTCTTTAACCATTCCGGCTTTTTGCAGTGCTTCTAGGTACCGATAAACTGTCTTAATGGTCTTATCAAATGCTTCTTTGCTGGGATTAAAATAGAGGGCATGAACTTCTTTTGCTGTGAGATTTTTGCCAATCATCGCCCTAATAATCGCTTCATGTTCTTTGACCATAGCTTCCTGTTCTTCAGTCAAGAAGAGAATGGGATCAGGACGGGCAGTAATAAAATCATCATAGTCTTTTGGTTTCTCTTTTGCCTCATGATCGCCCATGTTTCATCAGTCCTTGTTTTCGTTAATTTCGTCATTAGACGGGTTTATTCTCATTTAATCATTGTCACGTACAGTAATATTAATATACCGGTTTAACATTAGAAGGACATAGTGTGACATCAAAATGACGCTGAGTGTGAATATTAACAGCATCATCGGACAACTCAGCTGTAAATTCTCCAAATCCCTGGAGCGAAATCTCGAATCAATACCAAGAGGTGAGGAACCAATGCCCCCTAAATCAAAGGATGATCAAAAAAATGAGCCTCACACGAAACTTGAGAAAGAGAATAACCGCCAGAATCGAATACTTAAGCCATATTTTTGGAACAGAGTTCTTTAGCCAGCAAGAGTCGAGTTGCAAAGATTCATCAGCCAATTTGCTGATCAACGATCAAACAACACCTTGCACGCACCCCATGAAATGTTGAGATAGCACAAATTACTCCTGGCTTGCATGACTGGAATATTAAAACCAGTGAACTTTGGAATAGAGTGATGATGAATTCGGTATCCAGATGGGGTAGGTATCGGTACAAGTATCACTCCACTTTTTGTGAGTCTAATTTGTAATTCCTACTCTTAATCACTAGTTCTCTGTGAAAAGTTCCGGACTAGTAATTCTTAAACTGCCTAAAGTATCTCAGCTATCTGAAGATATTCATGATGAGGGAAATTCAATGTCGAAAACAACCACTGAAATAACAAAAATCCGAGAAACACTCAAATTATTTCATCTGGCCCAAGAGACTGGTAACAAAAAGCTCTTCCTAAGAATCTGGCATCCTGAAGCACGACGATTTGGGTTTGGGTCAAATAATGAGTTGTACGTATTTTCCACTGAAGATATTATCAAAAACCAATTAGCGGGGATTCAGAAGGCCAAACAAGACAACCCTGCGTTCTCCTTAGGATTTTTCGTTAATCGGATAAAAGATATCGATGTACATCCAGACAACCTCATCGCATCAGCAACCGTGGAATGGCAGATGCTTAGCATGGGCCAATGTATCGGGGTTCATTATACCTATTATCATTTTGTGAAATCAAATGGCGAGTGGATTATCGTCAACGTCACTGATCGAGGTAAAGAAATACAATAATCAAATCACTTGCTAGTCCCTGATCCTATTCAGAAATCTCTGGAAGTTGAATAACAAGCTGGCGTCCCTTTTCAGTGAGAAGGAATTCATCTAGTTTTCCTGTTTTTTGCCATAAAAAAAATCCAAGCTTGTTGGATGCCTCCAATAACGCCTTAGATATATTCTCAATTTTGAAAGCTGAAAACTGCAGCGAATCCTCTACAATTCTACGGGTAAGAACAAAATCTGGACCATTTTGCTTTTGATAATAGACAGCTATACAAGCTAGTATTTCAGAAGCGGTTTGAGGACGTTTCATCAAAAGGAACTCATTCACTGTTAAAGGGCGTATCAAGGTTGGAACTGCTGAAGCCGGTTCAATAATATCGCAAGCAAGACGGCGTAGGCGGACGAGACAAAAACCATGTGCAGAAAATTCCGACCCAGCCATCTTGATATTTCGGAGTTCTGCTCTTCGCTCAATGGCTCTTAAACAAATTGCACAACGCCTTACCTCCTCTTCTGACGTTTCTCATCCCCCCTCCCAATAATGAATAAAGGGGAAACTCGAAGGGGAGAACTACTTCTCCTCTTCTTCTTCGTCTTCGACACTATTTTCTTCCCAAATTCGACCAAGGATTAGTAATCCGAGGACAAGTCCAGAATTTTTGAGTTTCTTAGCCATGAACTCAACGCTTTCTGAGACAGTATCTTCAAAATTCCAAGCTTCACGTGCAATGTTAACAATGTCATCGAATTGATCTTCCTTAAGACCAAAAGCCCCAGTCAGGGTCTTACTTTCATGATCAGAAATCGTTAATTTTCCAAGTTCATAGGTTTTCGCCAACCTAGTTCACCTAAAGCACCGAACTCAATTCTATCTTATTAAGGTGCTGCTCCTCCACTCGCAGTCTACCTTCTTCAAGAGGAAAAGCCTATGAATGTAAGACAGGTGTATTGTATACCTTTTTCAATAACACGCTCCTCTAGAAAATAAGTCACAATAATGTAGACGGGAACTCATAAGAATCCAAACCCTCTGAAGGCTATAAGAATGCATGAAGCAATGCTCTACAGTAAACTAGAAGACCAAAAAGTCAGTTGCCATCTCTGCGGCCGACGCTGCACCATTTCAGAGGGAAAATCCGGGTATTGTCAAGTACGAAAAAACAAAAATGGCACCCTCTACTCGCTAGTCTATGGAAAAGCCTGCTCCGCTAACCCGGATCCCATTGAAAAGAAGCCACTCTGGCACTTCCGTCCGGGCTCACTCGTCATGTCAGTGGCCACAGTAGGTTGTAACTTTCGCTGCCTATTCTGTCAGAATTGGCAAATCAGTCATGAACGGGATATTACCGGCCGATCCCTTTCACCAGAAAAGATTGTTGATCACGCTATTCAAACAGGATGTACTGGTGTTTCATATACCTATACAGAGCCTACCATCTTTTTCGAATACGCTTATGATACAGCAAAGATCGCCCAAACAAAAGGGCTGTTCAACACCTTTGTAACCAACGGATACCTCACCCCGGAAGCAATCGATACAATAGCCACCTATCTTGATGCGGCAACCGTTGACTTCAAGGGAAATGCCAATCCTAGATTCTACAAAAAATACTGTAATGTGCCATCAGTGGATCCCATTTATGATGCACTTAAAGCAATGAAAGCCGCGAAAATCCATGTCGAAATCACAAATCTCTTGGTTACCGATGTAGGTGATAATGTCAAAGATGCAGAAAAACTTGCGCAATGGATTGTCCAAGAATTGGGAGAAGATACTCCCATCCACCTACTTCGATTTTATCCTCATCACAAACTGCGCAACCTCCCTCCCACTCCCATAAAAGCGCTTGAGGCAGCTGCTGCTGCATCTTCACGTGCGGGGCTCAAATACGTTTACCTAGGCAATGTTCCAGGACATCAAGGAGCAAATACGGTGTGTCATAACTGTGGCGCCCTTCTAATCGAACGATTAGGCGTCCACACTACTTCTGTTCGATTAACTCGGGATAATCATTGTCCTTCCTGTAACCTTCCCATTCCCATCATACTCTCTGAGAATGTTTCAAGCTCCAAATAAAGTATATTTTCTTCTGCGAATATTCTCATGAATTTCTGTGTTCTCGAAAAGTAACATCATCTTTAAGTGGTTTATAACGAAAAGTTCACTTAACGGGAGTGATGAACATTCGAATAGTTGCATCCACTGCAGCGGACATGGCATCCTATTCTGATCAATTCCTCGGTCTGAAAACCATCTTTGAAGAAACGGGGTTCCCTTATTGGGTTTTGGTTAAAGATGACACAGTTATGGGGCTTGTCGTTGCAGCGAAAGAACCTCGAGACCTCTTGCAACCTGCGAGTACCACATTCATTCAAGTTTACCTATTTCGCGATGAACCCGAAGCCGCAGCTCAACTGCTGTCTGAAGCTAAAACCATAGCTCAGAATCAAGGAGCAGCTTTCCTTAGTTGCGTCGTTAGTGCGGAAAAACAAGCTATTATCCACACCTTAGAAAATGCAGGCTTTTCAGTATATGATGAAACCGTCAAAATGGGGGCACCTCTTCAAAATGTGGTCTTACCTGAAACAGATTTGAAGTTTACTCGGACATCACCTGAAGAAACAAAACTTGTGTTAGATAATTTATCAGCAATGATGCGTAATACACCAGATCGTCTGCTCCACACAGTTGTCTATAATATCGGTCAACTCCCGCCGGACCGGCTAGAATCTACTTTATCACAAATGGAGGTTGTGCTTGTCCAAGACAAAGCGAACACAGTTGGAATTCTAAGTTTGGAAGGACCAACCATCGGAATGCTTGGGGTACATCCTGATATGCGAGGTAAAGGTTATGGACGTATGATAACCCAATGGGCTATGGGGTATCTGGCTGAACAAGGCCACTTCCGTGCTTGGCTTCGAGTATCTGTTGCCAATGCTCCGGCACGACACATCTTCGAAACTGAGGGCTTCAAAGTCACCGAACAAATGAAGTATTATGTCAAAACCAATCCCAATCTATGGCAAGAAATTCCTGACTAGGCAACGAATAGGCACATAGGCTTCTGTGTTTTTTTCGATACGCTAGTATGTGATTTTTCGTCGATCTTCTGCAGACGGAGGACAATCGATGTAGTCAGTATCTACACAGGTGCTGACCTCTTTGCCACCTAAATATAGATAAGCGTAATATACGGCTGTGACGCCTTCTGCCACACCGGTAATAGCCTGTTTAAATTCGGTGTCCGTGACATCTCCAGCCGCGAATACACCGGGGATATTCGTTTCCGAGTGACGGTTAATAAGAATCTCATTCTTCGCGTTGGTTTTTACACCTAGTTGTATTGCTAATTCTGATAAGGGAAAACTGCCGATTGCGACGAATACCCCTTGCACAGCTAGTTCGGAAGTACCGTCATAGGGTCTGTCTAAAACAACCTTCTTAATCTGGTCATTTCCCTCAATCTTTGTCACATTCGTATTTGTGATTACCTTGATTTTGGTGCTAGCCTTTACACGTTCAATATTAACGGGTTCGGCTTTCAATCGGGATCCTCGAACTATAATATAGATTTGCTTTGCCCATTGTTCCAAAATTAACGCTTCTTTTGCGGCGCTATCTCCTCCACCCACTACTACAAGGGTTTTTTCCGGAAACATTGGTCCATCACAAAGAGCACAAAATTGAACCCCTTTATTTTCGTAGACTTCCGCTCCAGGAATCTCTAGCTTACGATGTTGGGTTCCTGTCGCAAATAACACAGTTTTTGCAGAATATTCGCCAAAGTCTGATGTGACCAGAAAATTGTCATCTCGTTGAGCAATTTGGGTGACCTTATCAAAGACTAGCTCAACATCATATTCTTTAGCGTGGGCAGTTATTTTGTCTGCAAGTTCTTTTCCGGAGAGGGATATGAATCCGGGATAATTCTCGATCCAGTCCGTTGTAGCAATTACTCCGCCAGGGGAAGAGCCAATCAGGATCGTTTTGAGTTTCATTCGCCCCGCATACATCGCAGCGGCAAGTCCAGTTACGCCACCACCAATAATAGCAATATCATACATGTTTTGTTGATCTGTCATGTCCCTCACATTCACAGATTCTACTTATTCGATTATGACTAAATTGTTGAACTCACACCCGTGGGCGATCCTTGCGCCGCCTGTTGAATATGGGTAATAAATTGCCCTGGGGGTACCAATCCCTCAAACTGAATGGTTTCATTAATAACGACTTTGGGCGTCCCGATTACGTTATATTTATTCGCAAAATTAGGAAACTCTGCTATCTCTACAATATCTACTGAAATATTGGTATTCGCTACTGCAAATTGAAATGCCATGGCTCCTACTACAGGACACACAGGGCATGTGGGAATCACCATAATTTGAATTTTCACAGGTTTAGTGGCTGCTTTCGCTAAGGCCTCCACGGCTTTTGTAGGAAGGGTGCTATCTCCACTAGACACGAGTGAAATTCCCTCAATCAAAGTTTGAAATTCATAACCAGAAGGGATGCCAAAAAAACGAATGCCATAATCCTGTTCATTAATTATGGCTAAGCCTGGTATTTTATCAATTCCCAGTTGGTCGGCTTTTTCTTTATCGTTGACAAAATCATATATCTCCAACCCAATCTTATCTGATAGATTCGCCACAGCTTCTAATAATTGACGGGTTTGAACACAGAAAGGGCATTCCATTTCCTGGGTGAAAAAGACAAGTTTTACTGGATTCTTCAGCTCTTGTTCAAACCGCTTGGAAATAGTTTCTTCCACATCTTTGGGAATCTCCGTCATAATTTCACCGCACAGAAAGTAGACACTCTAACCCAAAAAGTTAGAGGTTTTCCCAAACAAAAGACCGAAATACATTCGTAATGAACTGAATTGCTCTAAGAGTCATGAATTATGACTCTATTAGCCGTTTTTAACTGATATTTATGGTGAGATATTCGATATCACGGGGATAGTATGTTACCCGTTCTATTCCATCCTCAGTAATAATCACAGTATCTGAATGACGAAATCCTCCCATTGACCGGTCATAAAAACCTGGTTCAACAGTGAACACCATACCAGGTTTCATGAGATCATGCATACCCTGATCGAGAAACGGTTTCTCGTGCCCTTCCAATCCAATAGCATGACCTGTATGATGTTGAATTAAATCCATCACTCCATGTTGTTTAAACACCTCTCGGGTTGCCTTATCCACCTTCGAACATGGTTCTCCAGGTGCAAACATGTCAAAAGCTGCCTGTTGGGCCTCTATCATGATGTCAAAATATTTTCGCTGCTTGGGACTTGGTTCACCTAAAAACATGGTTCGCTCTAACTCTGCGTAATAACCCGCCACATTTGCAGTCGCACCGGTAACTAACGTATCGCCTCTTTGAAAGACTGTAAACCGTGTCATTGCATGAGGAATTGCCGAGTAGGTCCCAATTTGCCCCCGATACCCTGCCCGAACAGGAAGCCCTCCTGCTGCAAAAGGTCGATACGAACTTCCCAATGCTTTGCCCATTGCCATTGATGCTTCCAATGAGGCCGATGTTGAAACCTCAACCTCATTTAACCCAACCTTGGTCTTATCCTGTAACAACTGATGAGCTAGATTCGCCCACATGGCCGATTCGCGAATGCAGGCTAGTTCATCAGCATCTTTGATGATCCGCATATCTGTAATAAGCTGTGATAATACTTTCACAGGAAATCCCAAAACTTCCTCTAATTTCGGTCCCTCATAACCCCAACGTCCAGAGCTGCCAGGCGCTTCGGCTCCTAACTTGCCACTAATTCCTAGATCTTTTTTCAAAAAAGTCGCAAAATGCTTCATTGGGTGTTTTGCATCTGGGTAATCGAAGTAAGTTCCCACCTTTGCTACATGGGGCAAGTCTTCTTCGACGTGCTGTCTCTCCAATTCGGGGACGAAGAAGCTAAGATCTGATTCTTGTATGATCAAAGCAAAGGGGCGCTCTGTTGGTATATGGACAAAACCTGTAATGTAATTTATGTGTGTAGGATTCAGCACAACAAAATGGGCTAGCCCTTCACCTGCTAGCTTCTGCCTAACCTTTGCGAGTCTTTCATCAAAACGATTCTGGGGAATCTTCACAATCGGCATCCACAGTGCTTCCTTTATGAATGAATGTTAGCTGTTGCAGCATGTGCACCAAAAGGATTTCCGTTTCTTTTAAAATTTAATCTCAAAAAGTGTGTGAGACTGGTTTAGCATTAAGTAGTATAATTCGGAAACGAATCATCATGAAGCAAGAAATCATTTTACTGATTAAAGTCCCGCATTTACAGCTTCACGGTTTTGAAATAGTTACAAATTCAAATCTGAAAAAAAATTGGAGGAAGGAGCCTAGGCTCCTCCTTCTTCAGCCTCAACAAAGAACAGGATAGCACCAACCAGACACAAAACGGCACCAGGGCCGCCAATGATTGCCCATTCAAAGGCAAACACCGCTCCAATGATTCCAAAGATTAGAATTAGAATTGCTGCATTGATACGATTTGTATCAACCATTCGCAAGAAAAAGAAGAGAATAAGAAATCCAAAGATTACTGCGATAACACCTGATGCAAGAACAAGAATGGGATAAATGTATAGTTGACCATAATTGAGAATATCTAATACGTTGTAAACAGCCCACTCGCCAACTTGTACAAATGCTGCAATGAGAATGAGTAAGGCACCGATTCGTGTGAGAAGTTTTCCGACATCAATTGTCTCCATTGTAAAGTTCACCTTGTTCGGAACTATAACTAAAACCAATTTCATATAGAACTATTTGAAAAGATTTTCGCGCGTCCAAGAATTTTAACACAATAACATTACCAATTCACCTTACAACAGGCAAAAACACGATGAGTTTCTTCAATTAATGCTTCATGCCGCTCTTTAGAAAGTCCTGTTTGCTTTAAATCTGCATTCACCAATTGAGTGAGTGTCAAAAGACCCTTTGCATATAATTGATCTCGTTCATCATCTGAGATACTGCGAAGAATAGTCACCGGATACAGCTTTTTTGCTTCAATGAAGCGATCTAATCCATCACCTCTTGGAGTGTTCCACCCAAAATGGTCAATCCCCACACATTCGGCGTAGCGTTGAGCGTGGAGAGTTAGTCGTGTATTCGTTACGATGAGTACGCGATCGAAGTCACAATCATTAAGTCCTTGCTCACATCCCAATTTCAAATCATCCCATTTTGCCTTAGCTGCCAAGGTAACATCAAAAGGTGTATAACGTTCTTGCACGCTATGATGTTTCACTTCGACATAGACAATTTTGCCATCCTTTTCTGCAATGCTGTCAATTTCATGACTGATACACGCCCCCTGCACCACAACATTTCCTGTCACATCATACCCATGTTCTTCAAGAAGCAAGCGGACATACTCTTCAAAACGAAAACCACTCCCAATCCGGGCTAAGCCATCTTTCAGGTCTCGACGAAACTCCACAACATCCTTGTGTGTCTCAAGGGCCTCTACAGCCATATCATAAATATCCTTAGTCAGCATCCCTTCTTCGACTTGTTCCTCGACGTCCTCCGCAATCTCCTGTGCGACTTGCTCAGGTGCTCCCATTCGCATCAAGGTACGCACAATTTTACTGGCCTCAAATTCTTCCGTCCGACCATCCCATTTTACTACCATAACCATGGTTAATCACATCTTGTCCAATATTGCCTAGCTTTTCTTTGGTTTTGATTGTGTCTTTTTCTCTGGGTAAGTGTATTGTTTTGAAATATAATGGCTCCGTGTTCGCCGAAACACGTGATAAAATGTTCCTGGAGGTTTCTTCT
Organism: uncultured archaeon; assembly: GCA_964347205.1. GTDB lineage: Archaea > Asgardarchaeota > Hermodarchaeia > Hermodarchaeales > Hermodarchaeaceae > Hermodarchaeum. Next base: position 1,350 of record CAYFXY010000032.1, on the reverse strand, counting down.
TCATCCGACGTCCCTGATAGCTAACAGTTATCTGTTCACCAATCCGAACCCCGGTTCGCCCTGATCCTCCTTGTAAATAATTTTTCAGCATCTTTGCCCATGCCTGAATAACAATAATCCGATCTTTTTTGTTATCGTAAATCAGAAAAACGGGGATCTCACCAAAACGGGTGGTTCGAAATAGTTTCCCCACGACTAAGCCAGAGACCTCATCACCTGAGCGCTCAAATACCACTTCTTCTAATGTCAACCAGTCGGGTACTCTAAATTGCATAGCATTCCACCAAAATCTCAGCTCGATTGGGAAAATCTGAACCTTATTAGTATATGAAACAAATAAAATTGGTTCCTTCGAATCAACGAGGTTGGAACTATAATGAGAAACAAAACTCTTTTCATTGGCGTACTTGCGTTATTTGCAATGGTCGCATTCGTGGTGGCTCCCACTCGAGCACATCCGCCATCGGATATGACGCTCTCCTATGATTATGACGACCAACAGCTCACCGTGGCAGTGTCCCATTCTGTAGCTGATATGAACACTCACTAAATCGAACAAATCATCATCAACAGAAATGGGCTTTTTGCCATGGATCGCAACTACACCAGCCAAGCTAGCCTATCAGGAATGTCTGATATTTTTAACATCACTGCGGCCGACAGTGATGTCCTTCAGGTCACGGCTATCTGTAGCATTTCCGGGCAAATCACCCGACAAGTAACTGTTTCGAGCGATGGATTACAGACCCCGCCGCCTCCACAAATCCCGGGATTCCCCTTTGTTGCGATTGCTCTCGGCCTCGTATTTGCTCTCGGTTTCGCGCTGGTTCGACGTCGCAAACTCTCAACGAATTAAATCTTTTAACATAGATGTGATATTAATGGTTGAACTTTGGCAAATCCATGCGTCTTTCATGGTAACTGGATTGATCTTAATCATTTTCGTTGGAGTAATTGCTCGATTTCTTCGGGCAAAACCTTGGTGGCTCAAAGTCCACAAGACCTTAGCAACTATTAGCTTACTTATCGTGCTTAGCGGATTCCTTACTGCTTTCTACATGGTAGCCATCAGCAGCGGGCTTCACTTCACGCTTCCTCATCATTGGACTGGTCTTGCAGGGTTGATATTTGCCTTTCTAACGGTTCTCGTAGGAGTTTTACGATCCCAAATGGGATTAAGCCGTACTCAATACCGATGGATCCACATTAGCCTAGCATTCATTACTGCTATACTCATGCTACTCAATATCATCTTGGGATTTGGATTGGTCTAACGCAGGGTGAAAATCAGCACAGGGTCCCGTACAATCGTGTAACGAGCCGAGAAACGCGGAATCCAAGAGCCTGACA
>CAYFXY010000031.1:12013-26061 GCA_964347205.1 uncultured archaeon | reverse complement strand
GGAAACTTTTTATGCCAGTTTCTTTCTTTCTGACGATGGTGTGGCGCGCGTGGCAATTGCTGTTGACGCATCTGATTTACTCATCACATTGAAGAATAACATTCAGGAAACCACGCGCCCAAGTGAAGAGCTTTTTGAGATAAATCAATTACTTGATAATCTCCGAGTTTATGCAAAAAGAGTTCAAGGATTACCTCTTAACGAAGAGGACTACAGGATAAAGCCTTACAGGTATTTTGATGGCATGTCTGTTGCACCACGCGAGAGAATATACAACTCCTTGATACGCCGATTGAAAGTTATCCTTCGATTCAATATCACCTCTTATGAGAAGGTAACTCGCGATTTATTAGAGGGTTTAGTTTCAGATGAAGTAGATCGTATAACAGGTAGAGAAATTCGTCTTCTAAGTTTGTTTTATCAGCGTCCCAAGACTCCGCAGGCAGATATGGCAAAAGAATTGAAAATAAGCCTTCCAACGCTGCGAAAAGACATCCGAGCTCTTGAAGAAAAAATCGGTCTTCGTTTTGCGAACATGATTGATTGGGGACGTTTTAAACTAAAGCATATTGGAATTTTCTTCATCACGCATGGCGTTGATGCTTCTCGACGTCTTCAAAGAATTCTTAATAAAGACTTGTCAATTTATTTGACCTCAGCTGTTTTTGACACAACTCTTCTACGAGGTTTCGCTGGTTTTAGATTACCAGATCAAGGTAAACCCATCAGGCTCTTCCAAGATCAAATACAAGTTCTAAAAGATACCTTCTTTGAAGTTTGTCAGGTTCATGAAGTACAGAAATATTACCAATCAATTTGTTTCGACCATTTTGATTATGATACCAGCACATGGTTAATCGAGGGAGATGTTTCTGCTCTTGGATTATTAGACTTTGTCCGCGAAAATTGGACAATTCTTCCGAAACCAAGAGGAGTATCTAACACTTTACCTCGATCATTTGATCAGCTAGATTATTATCTTGCGTGTTTTCTTGGCGGCGATGGACGCGCATCAATGAAAAAAATTCAAGAGCGGCTAAAGGCTGTCGGAATCGAGATGCCACGAACAACTGTGTCAACTCGTAAAACACGGCTAGTGAAAGAAAATACTCTTGAACCGTACTTTGTATTTGGAACTCCCCAGCTCCCCTTTTTCATCTCAGCTGCTATTCGTTGTGAACATCATATCGCGGAGCAGATAGTTGTCGCTGTTGCACAAATGCCCCTAGCTTTTGCCTTCATTTCTAACATAGGTTGTGTGGTTAATGTTAAAGTCCCCTCACGCAGCCTTGGGCAAATACTTAATCTCTTATCAATGACCCGAGAAGAAGAGGGGGTTCATGAAGTGTGGCAGATGCAACAATACAAGAATTTAGGATCGGCTGATCCTGCTAAAATTGCTCCGAAATGGAATGGGTCATACTGGAATTGGTCTGAGGAAGAATTTACCTTTCCGGTAATTAATAAGTAATACCGAAAGGGTCTTGGCGAAAGGGTTTTCTCCACTCGTGTTAATTCTAACGGTCCTTTTAGTTATGGAGTTGATTAATATTCGTGCTGATTTAATGGTCCGTGAGGGAGATTTCATCGAAACTCACGAGGGTCTTGTTTTTGATGTAAAAGGATTGGTGCATCCACCTGAGAGAGTGATTGCTTTTTTACGCTATTATCCATCATCAAAGGGAAAGCGAAAACGGGATGGGCAAACTTATGATAAAGTCTATCATTTAGCAGAACGGTTTGATTTTCTTCGTCAATATTATCCAGACTATCTTTACCAAGACCCAGTATTTGGGCGCGAACTCCAAGGTGTCCCTCATTCCAAAATTAAACGTGTTTATCAACCACAAGATAGCCTGATTCATCTCAGAGAAATCGAGAATCGCGATCCCTTACAACAGGATGTTGTCACTTTTGCTGAAATGATTGAACAGGCCGCTCGAATACCATCAGAGGCCTTAGGAATCTCGGGGAGCATCCAAGTTGGTTTACATGGACCAACATCAGACCTTGATTTGATTGTTTATGGACGTCGTGAAGCCCGGGCTGTTCAATTGGCAATGCGACGCTCGCATCTTGTTCCGGAGGAAGGAATTGCAGGATATCGGTTGGACACCTATCGACCAGTATACAATCTTCGGTGGTCTGGAACTAATATCCCCATTGATACAATGCTTCTAGTTGATGGATTAAAAGCCATGCACGGTATCTTTGGTGGGCATCATTACTTCATTCGGGCTTTGTTGAGTTGGGATGAGGTTACGGAAAGATATGGAGATCGAACCTATCATCCCATTGGGCAAGCCCGTGCGCGATGTACAATTACGGATGACCGTGATGGACTTTTTACTCCATGTTGTTATTTAATCGATAATGTGAAATTTCTTAAGGGCGTGTCTGTAGATAATGTTTGTGAAATTGTGAGTTTTCGGGGAAGATTTACTGAACAAGTTCGTCAGGACGAAGATGTTATTGTGCAGGGTTCAGTAGAAACAATCCAGCAAGGAAAGGAGAAATGGGCTCGATTTCTATTGGGAGACCAACCGACAGATATCTTATTACCAAGCAACTTACTTTGAGTATATTATTGGTGGTTTCAGGGTGGCGCGCCGACCAAAAGATAAAGACTTCGTGGAAACCAAAGAGGGATTGCTCTTTACAGTGGTGGGATATCTCCATCCACCAGATGCCTATACAGCTTATTTGAAATATCGACCGAACTTGGAAGGGAAATGGGAACGTCAAGGTGTTCGTTACCAACGTATGCTCCAGGCATATAGTGCAGCGGAAGTTCAATCAAGTAGCAAATGGTTGCAAGAAAATCATCCAGAATATTTTACACTCGATCCAATTCGAGGTATTGAACTCCCATTAGTTCCTTGGAAAAGTATCATTGCATATTACTTACCGGAAGTTCGACTGACGGAAATCATGCGGGATCCTCAAGATCCATTTGAATCTAAAACCAGGGCTTTGGTGACAATACTTTCGGAAGCAAGTGGAGTTGAAACAAATCGATTTGGAATAACAGGTTCACTACTACTCGAGCTTCATAATCCAATGTTTTCAGATATTGATTTGCTGATTTATGGAAGAGAGAATGCACACAAAGTTAGAGACGCTATGGATGATTTATTTGGTGAGAACCGGGTTAAACCATACACTGGAGAAGAGATACAGGCTTGGCAATTAAGGCAAGTGCAAGCTTTAGGAATTCCCGCTAAATATTCAGAGCAGTTAGCGTGGTCCTATTGGCAACGAGGACGTTTCGACAAGACAGCATTTTCAATTAACCCTATTCGTACTGATGGAGAAATCATGGATGAATATGGTGGAGAAATATTCTCTCCGATTGGACCCGTGGATTTTACAGCGACCATAATCGAAGATGAAGAAAATATCTTTGTTCCTGCCCGATATTTGGTTGGTGACATTACTCTCGAAGAAGGAGATGTCGAACTGCCCGCCCTTCTGGATGTAGTTACTTTCGAAGGAATTTTTTCTGCAGTGTTTAATAGAGGCGATCAAGTTCGAATTCGTGGGGTCGCCGAAGCTATTCGCGATAACGATGGCAATGTTATTCGTAACCAAGTAATCGTGGGAACCTTATCCACACAAGGCTGGATTATTCGGTTACCTTCCCCGTAGCCTCAATCTTCTTTCATTTGAACGTGCCAGAACTTGAGTAAGAGATTTATTAAAGGTCATCAGTTATCGGTCCCTACTATAATTGGAGTGATACATTCTAATGGCTAGCTTGGAAGTCGTATTATTAACTGGTCGAACGCGTCGACAGGGTGTTGGCCTTGAAGCCGGAAAACTAAGTGAAATCTATTTTGAAGCTACGACTCAGATTCGCCTAGACGCAAAGGACATAAAAAAATTGAAGATAGAACCAGGCGATACAGTTGAAGTAACAACAGAACATGGATCCATCGTACTCCGAGCAGAATTGGCTCCCCGAGCTAGTGAAGGAATTGGATTCATTCCCTATGGACCCTGGGCAAACTGTATAATTGGTGGAGATACAGATTCTACAGGTATGCCTACAATGAAAGGTCTTAAAGCCAAAGTAACTCCTGCACCAAATAAACAGGTCCTCACCCTGAAGGAATTATTATCATCAATGCGCATTGCTGCTAAATAGTTGCAAAAAATTCTGAATAACTTGGGGATATCTATGGTCACACTGATCATTTTAAGCGTCGCAATATCCGTCGGATTGATAGCAATTCTGGTGGCATTTTTTTTCTATCGTCTCGTTATGAAAACCGAAGAAGGCAATGAACGCATGCGTGAGGTAAGTAGGCTTATCGAAAAAGGCGCTTATTCTTTTCTTCGAATTCAATACAGAATCCTTGCAGTTTTTGCTGTTTTAATGGCAATAATAATCATAATCGCTGAATTCATTTCTCCGTTTTTCTATGGTGAAATGGGTTTTATCTCCGTGGCTTTCGCCGTTGCTATCTCGTTCATTTTGGGATCGTTTGCCAGTATGATTGCAGGTTATGTTGGAATGATCGTTGCAACGAGAGCAAATCGACGGACAGCCGCAGCTGCTGATACCGGAGGATTAAATCCTGCTTTTCGTGTTGCATTTCGTGCGGGATCCGTAATGGGTTTGATTATCAGCGGACTTGCTCTTGTTGGAATTGGAAGCTTATATTTGGTCTGGAATTTTGGATTCCCCCTACTGGGAATAACCAGTGGAGGAATTGCCTTATGGGAGATAATAGCAGGCTTTTCCTTTGGCGCAAGTAGCGTTGCCCTCTTTGCTCGAGCGGGTGGAGGCATTTACACAAAAACAGCTGATATAGCAGCTGATATCGTTGGGAAAGTAGAACAAAACATACCAGAAGATGACCCCCGGAATCCAGCAGCTATTGCTGATGCAGTAGGAGATAATGTTGGTGATGTCGCGGGAACTGGTGCAGATATCTTTGATAGCAATATTGCGGCAATATTAGCAGCCGCAATATTAGGTGCAAGTATTGACGCTGTTCTTGGTGGTACCGGCATTCTCATTCCATATGGAATGATTCCTATTCTAATTGCAACCCTTGGTGCTTTAGCTTCGATCTTTGGCGTCGTTGCTGTTCGCACTCATGATCGATGTGAACCTGATTGCTCACTTAACAACGGTACTTACTTTGCCACAATCCTCTTTGCCACACTGGTTGTCGTTATTTTGTTCCTTCTCCAAGTACCCATTGTAATTGCTATTTCCGCTGTATTAGGACTCCTTTCCGGTGTCCTCATTGGATTTGTATCCGACATCTTCACGAATGACTATGGATACAAGCGTTTCCAACCGGTCCAAAGCATGGTTAAAGCAGCCGAAACGAGCACAGGAACTCTTGCCTTATCGGGATATTCGTATGGTCTTCTTAGTACTGTCCCCTCGGTTATAGGAATTGTAATTGCAATGGTTGCCTCCTTTGTGCTAGGTTCCCTTATTCCCATTCCAGGAGCAATCGGTTTTTGGCAAGCAGGTGTTTTCTCTGTAGCAATTGCAGCTGTGGGCTTACTTGCTACGAATGGACTTGTCGTGAGTTCAGATGCATATGGTCCAATTGTGGATAATGCTCGAGGAATTATTGAGCAATCTGGTGCATCAAAGGAAGCCATTGAAGAATGCGATAAACTAGATGCCATGGGAAATACGACAAAAGCAATCACCAAGGGTTTTGCTATTGGTGCCACCGCCCTTACTGTGATTGCCCTATTTGCGGCATATATTGAATTAGCCTCGAATTTATCAGGAAGCATTATCTTCATCGACTTGCTGAATCCCATTGTTCTTGCTGGTGCATTAATTGGCGGGATGTTGCCTGCCGCATTTTCTGCCGTTCTCATTTTAGGCGTTCAAAAAAATGCGGATAAACTAATAATTGAAATACGTCGACAATTTCAAGAAAACCCCGAAATTCTCGAGGGAAAAACCCCTCCCAATTATGATCAGGCGATTCAGATAGCAACATCCGGGGCACTCCGCGAACTACTTCCAGCTACAATCAGCGCCATCATCACAACATTAGTTACTGGAATAATATTGGGTTTAGAAGCCCTTGCAGCTTATCTTGCGGGAGCAGTGATTGTCGGCTTAATTCTTGCTCTATTTATGGATAATGCAGGTGGCGCCTGGGATAATACGAAAAAATTCATTGAATCTACGAAATATGATCATACTAAGCCAAACTATCATGCAATTCATTCAGCCTCAGTCACTGGTGACACCATTGGGGATCCATTCAAGGATACTGCAGGTCCTTCAATAAACACTCTACTAACCGTTATTTCCCTGACAGCAACACTATTTCTTCCTCTCATCTATGCTAGTAATCTTTGGATACAAAATATCCTTATCCTACTTTTACCCTAAGAAAGAATTCACTTGAAGGAACCGGTTCTTTAAAGAAACATTGGTATTCAAAACAGCTTTTGAGTATAATTCCGAAAGACACCAAAAATGGCACAATCTAGCTCAACTATATTTGATTTCTCTTTTACTTTCATCAATTGCAATTTTCATAAAAAACAAAGAACTATCTGAAATCGTTCAGGAAAAGCAAAATGAGGAGAACTCACCATCGGTTCATTTCCATAATCTCTCGTTACTAATGCTTGGTACATTGTAAGAACATTGCAGAATGAACCTCGAGGTCTGGCTATAAATTGCCAAGTAATTGAGATATCACAGAAGGCTGTTCAAGAATATAAAGCAAGGTTTGTTCGTGAACTTAGCATTCGTATATGCTTGTTTATGAAGTTTCAATTCCGAACTTTTCAGTTCGGAATCGCCTCTTTTTTTCCCTCCGATTGCGATATTACGAACCATCCGGATTCCATGGATTCAAATGCATCTAAATTTACTTTAAAAAATTGGAACAATTACCCGAGCCAGGAGAAAGAACTTCATGTCAAACTCTGATTTGATTCGAAAACCCCTGATATCTCCCATTCTGTTAGCAATACTTTTTTTCGTTATTGCTTTGGCATTTCGGATTATCGACATATTTGTATTACAACTTCACCTGACACTTTGGAGTATAATATCTTCAAAAGTTATTCCCCTTATTTTGCTTTTGATATATGTAGGCGTTGTGTACAGAACCTTTTCAGTACTTGGAATTCATTTTAAATCTCTAACAATTAACCTTGTCCTTGGTGTCCTAACCTACCTCGCATACTTTGTACTGCCCTTCTATCTCGAATATTTCGTTGAAATTATTTTGGGATTTGGTCCGATACTCAGTATCAATCCTGCACCAGCCTTCTACATTGCATATATCTTAGTCTTCTACATCATCAACTCGTTCATGGAAGAAGGGATTTTTCGGGGTTTGATGATGCGTTGTTTCATGACAAAAACTAATGTCAATGTGGCAAATATCATTCAAGCTATTTTCTTTGGATTTTGGCATATAGTTTGGCCCATAAATGCTTACCTTAGCGGGATGGACCTTGTGACCGCTTTCTGGTTTGCAGTATATTATATCAGTTCCTCACTTGCCTTTGGACTCGTAACAGGGTATATGTTCCAAAAAACTAGCAGCCTTTTTGGTCCAATCATACTCCACACCTTTTGGAATTTTACTATCTTTATGACCGTGATAATCTATACTCTTCCTCCAAGCGGAGTCTTATCGATCATTCTCTATGGAACGACTTTTACCACTGAAATCGTTGGCTTGGTGATCGCTATCCTCTTGACAAAAATCTTGAGTGATCGCCAAAAACTTCCAAAATTGTCACCATGGAATATACCCCTTCCCTGAAACATCAACCAATCCCGAGAATTAGTTGAGCAAATCAGTAGTGCGGGCGAACCGCTTAAATGACAAGACCACATTGTACACCTACATCGGGAGTTGTTGTGCAAAATGAGGTGCTCACCTTGACCACCAAAGATACTGATGCAATCCTCGCCACTCCACGAACGCGCATCACCAAACATGTCATCTGCCCTTTTTGTGGTTGTTTATGTGATGATATTGAGGTGGCTATAACGATGACTGGTCCACTACCTCGGGTCCCTGAAGGCACAATCGTTGAAGCATTGAATGCGTGTCGGATTGGGCACACCAAGTTCCTGAAGGTGCGAGATGAATTTAGAATTTATAAACCAGAGTTACGATCAGGTCCAGATAAATCCGATGTCAAACAGGTTTCACTTGAAGATGCTGTGAAGGTGGCAGCAAAAATTCTTGCGGACGCAGAGCGACCGGTTATTTATGGATTAGCCAGTACATCAAATGAAGCGAATGTAAAAGCTCTTGAACTTGCTGAAGTATCGGGTGCAATTATTGACAATACCTCATCAGTTTGTCATGGTCCAGGAATCGAAGCTGTGCAGCGCGTAGGAATCGGGACTTGTACCCTTGGAAAAATCAAAAACTATTCAGATTTAATTATTTACTGGGGCTGCAACCCAGTTGCTGCTCATCCTCGCCATACACGTCGCTACTCTCAGTTTATTGAGGGCTTATTCAGGCAAGTTGAGGACCGGAAAATCTATCATATCGACGTCCGTCCAACTCGATTCACTGACCAGGTGACTCAATCAATCATTATTGAACCGAATAAGGATTATGAACTCATTCAAGCTGTACGTGCGTTACTTCATGGACATGAATTGCAGGTATCAGAAGTAGCCGGTGTACCTATCCGCCGAATCCGTGAGTTTGCCAATGATTTGAAGAGCGCTCAATTTACAACGATCTTTTTTGGGTTAGGATTAACCCAAACTTTTGGAAAAGATCACAACGTATCAGCTGCTATTGATTTGACAGCCGATTTGAATCATCTTACCAAGGCAGTGATTATGCCATTACGGGGCCACTTCAACGTTACAGGGTCTAATCATGTATCCACGTGGACTTATGGTTTTCCTTTCTCAGTGAGTCTCGAACATGGAGCACCGTACTATATGCCTGGTGAAACCAGTGCTGTTGATGTGTTAGTCCGTGGTGAAGCAGATGCTTTCTTTGCCATAGCCGCTGACCCTGCAGCGTCTTTCCCAGGGCCAGCTGTAAAGCACATGATGAACGTGCCCGTGATAGCACTTGATCCCAAACGATGTGCAACGACAGAAATCGCGGATGTGGTTCTTCCTTCAGCATATGTGGGAATCGAAGCAGATGGAGTTCAAACAGCATATCGGATGGACGGAATTCCGTTGCAACTTGATAAAATTGTTGACCCTCCAGCAGGGATTAAAAGTGATGTCCAAATTCTTGATATGTTAGTCCGAGAAGTATGTCGATTGAAAGGTATTAAGCGGTACACACCTTAACTCATTTGTAGAAGAAAACCTACACAGAAAGTTAGGCTACTAGCTGTCTATTCAATTTCTCAACGATTAAGTGAATTGTCCAACCTGCAAAGTTATTGATTATGAAATCCGCTTGTTGGAGATCTTCTGCTGGGTTTGTTGTTGTAAGTGCAACACACGTCATATTGGCTGCTTTTGCAGCCTCCACACCAATGGGAGAATCCTCAAAGACAAGGCAACTAGAAGGTGACACATTAAGCGCCTGAGCGCCAAGAATGTAAGCTTCGGGATCTGGTTTGAGTCTAGCTACTTGGGTAACATCGATAATTGGATGTTGGTCCAACAGGCCCAAGCTTCCCAAAGCAGCACTAAGATTAACCGGATGACCTGTACTGACAAATGCGATAGGTAGATTTGCTGTTTTTACCGATTTGTAAAAATCTAGAAACCCAAGAACAGGATTGAGATCCCCTTTCGCAACCCGATCTTGATACAGAATTCTACGACGAGAAATCCAGGGTTGAGGATCCTTGTTCACCCCATATTCATTAAAGAGGGTTGACATCACCTTTGCTGAACCAGCACCAAGGAATCGAGTCTTCCAATCTTTTTCGGATATGTGGATTCCTAAAGGTTCCAAGAGTTCATTGAATGTTTGCATATGTAGAAGTTCACTTTCAACCACTACTCCATCAACATCAAACAGAATGGCTTGAATTATCCCATGAATTGTCATGTTAATCCATCAACTCTCATTAAACGTTGAATATGAACTGTTCAAGGTCTTCTAGTGTACCTGAACCATCAACTTGGTATTGGGATTGGGGGTTTATCTTTGTCGATTTGCCAATCTCTTTAGATAAGATTCCAAGTTGGCCTTTTTCTCGATCGAGATTGACAAGAAATGTTTTAAGGCCAATCACCGATGCGGACATATCACTGCGTGGATCATTTCCGGCCATAAGGCAATCTTGGGGTTTTTGATTGATAATCTCGAGAATTGTTTGATAATATTCAGGGCGAGGTTTACAATAAGACATATTCTCAGAATGAGTGGTTAGCGTGATTTCTAAATCGGAGAGGTTAGCCCAGCTGATTCGGATTTGGGTTGCTAGTTCAGGAAAGATAGGATTAGTTGCGATGACCACCGGAATACCGGCGTCTATTACTTGTTGAATAAGCTGACGTGCATATGGTACTTCCTTGACAATCTTGCTAAGTTGTTGAAAAGATTCTTTATAGAATTGGTGAAAACGGGTTGTGCATTCAAAGTAACTGAGCTTTGGCGTTTCTGCAATGAAATTGTTCGTAAAGGCTTCATCATTCGTCATACGCCCATCGTTATGTATCATCTGAAGGGTGGATTGTAGGAGTTTTTGAAAAAAGGTAGATTCATCAAAAAAATCCTGCCAATATGGATAAGCGAGTTGAGCATAGGAAAGTAAAAACTGGTCTTCGTTGAAGAGCACAAGTGTGTTATCAAAATCAATTAATAGCGCTTCAATTGTCACCGAATCTCTTCCATTATCAACCCTTTTTAGTTAGTCGTGTATTTTATTCAGGAATCAGTAACACCCGTTACTTCGATATCAAGCTTGGATGCAACGTTTTCAATGAAGTAGGAGACCGCAAAGGGCAGAGCATTGAATTCTTCTTGAAATCCTTCAAAACTAAGAGATGTTATACCTTCATGCCCAATAACACCAACACTGCCTTCGGAATTTATGAAGAATTTAACTTCAGCAAGTTGCCCATTTGCTTCTAAAAGAGAAGTATAAAGCTTGAGTTTATCCACGTTTTTTAATACCTTGGCTTCAACAATTGTCATAAAAAAGCGAACCCATTTATCACTTCGATCAACGACCAGAAAAAATCGACGATCATGGATATTGTAGGGAAGAATAATACGATCTTCAGTTGGAATAACACGATACATCAAGTTCATTTCTTTAAGATAATTTTCAATTTTTTCCATTGTTGTTGGCATAATTCTAACCTCACTCAGGTTAACCTCTTCACATCATCAATTAAGAAAAACGTTTCTTCTGACCAACAATCCCTTCAATATGGATTAAGAATAAAAAGATAATTCATCTTTAGTGGGAAGGGTTAATGAGAGGTTTAATTTTTTCGCGATTACAGTAATGAAATAGACGATGCCGTAGGGTATAGCCTGGAATTCTTCCCTAAAGGTGTCAATAGTAAGACAGCTTACACCTTCATGTCCGACAACCCCCACATCCCCCCGTTCAGTAATGAAATATTTAACTTCAGCAAGTTGGCCATTCGCCTCCAGCAGCTCGCGATAAAGGTTTTCTCGTTTCTTCTTTCGCTTTATTTTATCCGAAAGCATCACTATGACCCAAAAGCGCAAAAAATTCCCTGAGACCTCAATAACCACATCAAATTGCAAGGATTTATCGGGTATTGTATAGGGAACTCGAATTCGGTGAATTTCTCCTTTGACGGGTTTGATTTCGTAAGTTAGATGCATTGTCTTTAGATAATTTATAACCTGATCGAGGGTTTCAGATACGTTGGATTTCTTAGACATTTACCTTCATCAATGAGAATCCCGGTGAATTAAAAAAACTATCTACCGTTGATTCAGCGATCGCTCTATTAAAAGTTGTGAGGGATGCAGCGAGCACTTCTCGTTCCAATTATGCGTCAATAATCATTCGTCTTCTTCACACGCTTCGCCATGACTGGAGAAAGACCATTGCGAATAAGGCTATAATGAGAAACCGGATTGCGTAAGACACTGGATTACCTATTTTGATCTGTTTTCCACTAGGTTGTTAGGTCGTTAAAATGAACAAGAGGATTGTAGGTTTAGGGATTGATACGAATCGATCGCCCACAGTTCCGGCAACGTGCTTGCTTTTCTTTGGAAAGAAGCCAGTAGTAGAGCTTTGCTTTGAAAAGATTAGGTTGTCCACAGGCTGGACATGTGATGGTTTTGATGGGTGAGCGTTTTGCGGAAGTAACCGCACCGGACTCCATCACAGTCAATTCCATTACATCCTTGTGCTTTCGTCAAGTAATTCGCTTCAAAAAACATATTTAAACCCTTGGATTTCGGTATAAGGCGACAATATTCCCTAAATCTGTTAAAATCAACCTATCCACTTCTTGTTAGAGATATAAAGCGTTTAAGCCGAATTAGACGCTATTAGGAGAATTAAGGAATTCTAAAACTTCATTTATATTTGCGGTAATACGCTTCCTTCACCGAGGCCGACCACCTCAAGAACCTACTAGCTCTTATAGATTGAAAGAAAGGATACACGAGAACGCCTTTCAATTCGGATTTTGAGGAAGCAGTTCCAATGTCAACAAGTAACGAAGAGTTAATTCAAAAAGCAAAGAAAGCTCAACAAAACGCATACGCACCCTATTCCCAGTTCAAGGTTGGTGCGGCCTTACTTACTAATGAGGAGCAGATTTTTTTAGGGTGCAACATAGAGAATTCAACTTTTGGCGCAACAAATTGTGCTGAACGTACTGCCGTGTTTAATGCCGTCTGTAATGGTGTCCGAGAATTCAAAAAACTTGTAATTGTATCAGATAGCAATACGCCTGTGATGCCCTGTGGTATTTGTCGCCAAGTGTTATTCGAATTTTCTCCTGATATTGAGATTATCTCGGTAGGAACAACTGGAAATATTGAACAGACTACGCTCCCCGAAATTTTTCCTAAGGGTTTCCGGTTTAATAAAACAAGCAGGAAATCTTAGAAAACACTACATTCATTGAAGGGAGACTAAGCATTCCGTGTCATTACTTGCCGGATATATTTGAAAACTAAGACAAGGAGTTCATAATCCATTACAGGTCCAAAGGCGATACGTTGGCTGTCATTGGGTTCAGCGTAGAGAAATACATTGGAGTTCTTTTTGATGATGACGCTAGCTTGGTTTGATTCAGCATAGACATCCATGCCTTGGAAGAATTGTTTAATATATTCAATATCAAGGGGGCGGCTGATCTGGACGTTGGCATAACCAGACTCGGTGCAATGGATTTTCATTTTTCCTAAGAAGAGAGCATCATCAGTAACGGCGGGCTCAGCTTCCTGTAAAAGCGAGAGAAGAGTCTGCTTAACTAAGTCTTTCCTGGCCATTGAGTCCCGCCTTCTTGTTTTATTCGACCACGCTCGGTTAGAGGTCTAGTTATGCTGGTTTTGCGTCCAATTAAGTGTTCTCGTAACGCAATAGTCGGGTTTTAATAGGACAGAACTATGCAGAAGCTTCCCTGTTTGTTGAATTATTTAAGTCTTCAATATTGGGTGATGAAACGTTGATTGCTGGGCGTTTTAATGAATGCTATGAAGAAGAAGTGAAGTTGTATGGGTCAACAGGCACCACAATTCGGTGGCTCATTAACAAGGAGAATGGAGCACGTAACTTTGCGATGCGACGGTTTAGAGTTGAGCCGGGAGGTAAGATTCCTTTGCATGATCATGAAGAGGATCATGGAATTTATATCCTGTCTGGTGAGGGGATTGCGTTTACGCAGGAACAAGAAGTTAATATCAAATCGGATATGTTCCTGTATATTCCATCGAATGAGATTCATGGATATCGGAATACTGGAAACTTACCACTAGAATTTATTTGTGTGATTCCCATTTTGGAATAGAATTCAAGTCAGCTAGACTATCCAACCTTTTTCCGAAATCGAATTCCTGTAGGTGTGTTAGCCAGTCCTCCAAGTGCGGTTTCCTTTAGGCTATCCGGTAATGCATCACCGATTTCTTTCATTGCACCAA
>CAYFXY010000031.1:10953-12003 GCA_964347205.1 uncultured archaeon | reverse complement strand
GGCTCTTTATACCTGTTAAGGCAAGGTCAGCTGCTAGGAGTGCTTGCATAAGAGCTCCCGCGTTTCGGAGTATGCAGGGAACTTCTACTAAGCCAGCAACGGGATCACATACGAGTCCTAGCATATTAGTAAGGCAAAGGGCTACTGCATGACCAATCATTGTTGGACTCCCCCCTGCTAACTCGGTTAATGCTCCAGCGGCCATAGCGGCAGCAACACCACATTCAGCCTGGCATCCCCCTTCGGCTCCCGAAATCGACGCATTGAGTGAGCAAACAATACCAATACCTGCTGCAGTAAAGAGGGCACCGATAATTGCTTCTTCGTCAAGGTGAAATTTTTCTTTTGCCAACAACATTGCAGCAGGAACAATTCCACAACTCCCTGCAGTTGGACATGCTACAATACGTCCCATTGCAGCATTAACCTCGGCAACACCTAATGCACGGGCAACAGCTTTGGTCACCTCAGGGCTAAGGTATTTTGGTGTTCGTGTGAAGAAGAATTTACCATCACCACCACTTAAGCCACTGACTGATCGGACATCGTCGTTAATACCTTTCTCGAGTGCTTGTTTCATAATCTCCCATGAAATTACCATTTGCCCACGTATTGTGTCAGGGGCTTCCTTTTCTTGTTCGGCTTCGACAATCAGCACAATATCGCCAATTCGTTTCTTTTCTTGTCCTGCAAGTTTGATAAGTTTCTTCATTGAATCGTAATACAACTTGTTCCACCTCAATAGATGGGGGGAATAACTCGTACAATTTGAGCTTCATTCTCCAGCCCTTTGATTACGGTAGCTGGAAGAGGCTGATCCATTTCAATGGCCATTACTGCAAGACCGCCCCGTCGTTGGCGACTGACATACATAGTTGAGATATTGACCTTTTTCTTGGCTATTATGGAAGTTGCTTTCGCTACGATGCCGGGTCGGTCACTGTGAATGGAAATTAAGGTATGATACTCACCAGATAGTCGGATTGGAAGGCTGTTTATTTCAACGATACTAATATTAGCGATCAAATTTAATATACCTCTACCGATAAG
>CAYFXY010000031.1:8136-10943 GCA_964347205.1 uncultured archaeon | reverse complement strand
TCGAAATGTGCACCACTGATTCCTCTGAGGAAGAGTCGAACGGTGTTTGGATGATACTCATCACCTAAGTCAACCTTTTGAAATTTAACCTTCATTCCTTGATCTTTCGCTATTTTCAAGGAGTTTTTTATTCGTTCATCGGCAGCATCAAAACCTAGAAGTCCTGCTACGAGAGCTTTGTCAGTGCCATGTCCTTTTCCAGTTAAAGCGAAGGAACCATGTAATTGAATTATTACCTCTTTTATTGATTCACCTAAGATTAATTGACTGATTTGCCCTATACGAACCGCGGCCGCTGTGTGAGAGCTGGATGGACCAATCATTATCGGTCCAATGACTTCAAAGACGCTGTCAGCTTTGCCCATTTACTTCACCATTCAATGGAGAGTTCAGCGTTCTTCTTAAACGATTCGCCATGAAAATGAAATATTGGTGATTATTTTTTTGAAAACCTCGAATTGAACTGGGTACTCAATTTCTTTTTTCTCGGTGCCAGAGTTCATCACGACGCTTTTTATCTAATTGTGGAAGATCATGCCAGAAGATAGACTTGCTTTTAATTGGGGCGACTCGTTTGAGCACAAAAACGCCCATGGCAACCAGGTTTATGAATAAAATGTTGACAAAAACTAAAAGCAGACTCATACCCGCCATCCCTAAATGAAACAGAGTATTCACTAAACCAGGAAACACCATAGGACCCCAGGTTGCATAAATAAAATTCATTCCAGCATTCACTGCAGGTGGCATTAACGATGCAGCAATCGCCACACCAACAAGGCTACTAATTTCACCTCGCGTTACGGCGAGTGCGACTCCTGCTCCTGATGCAGCGGCAACAACCATTCCAACAATGACCCAACCAATAAATCCACGGACCCACATTTCCTCGGTAGGCCAAATTGGCGGAATTTGGGACCAAGGCAGAAGAACAGCCCCCATAATGACTCCCATGATTATGGCAATAGCTAGACCTAGTGCTTCATTCATCAACCCAGTAACGACAAGGCGCCGATCACGAATTACTGCACCCAAACTAAAGGCAAGAATTGGTCCCATTAAGGGAGCCAGAAGCATACTGGCTACTATAGTAACCACGCTATTGTACGCAAGACCGATAGCAGCAATGATAGAAGAGACAAGTAATAGCGCAATAAAATCAAATGACCGTCGAGCACCAGCGGCGATCTTTCCATAGATTTCCTCGACGGGTAGGCGCTCTGTAGGAGTTATTGGGACTTCTTTTTCCTCAGGCATGGGTTTGCTTGCTTCAACAGGAAGGATATCGATAATTCCATAGTGAACACCCACACCAATACTTTCAAGATCCGTTAGGATTTGCTGGCTTTTTTCTGTCGATACTCGGAAAATTAGCATGAATCCTGGGGTTGTATGAATCTTAGCAATATTACGAACGTGAGCTTGTTCTTCTAAAAACTCCATGACTTGACCTACTTTTTCTTCGGGTAGTGTTATCTGAAATTGGCGCATGTTGTTTCCCTAATCAATTTGTGTAATTGTCCCCCTTTAGATTTCTCCGTATAAGCCTTACTATTTTGTCTATTTCCCAGGGTCCATGAAATTCGGAATGGCAGAATGCTTAATTAGCTGTGATACGGTATTGCGTTGTATCCCCCCAAATCCACAACATTAACACCCATAACCCTTGGTGGAGAAATAGTGAAATCAAAAAGTGTACTCATCAGAAATGGATTTGTTGTCGATCCGAAGAACAAAGTTCATGAAATCAAAGATATCGCCATCCTTGATGGCAAAATTGTTGATTCCTTCGACCATGAATCAGCAGAAATTATTGATGCAACAGGACGAACGGTTGTAGCGGGTGGTGTTGAAATTCATGCACACCTAGCCACTCCGAAAGTTGATTCGGGTCGTGTTCTTCGCTGTGACCAATCACGGATGGACCCCTATACCTACTCCGACCTCTGCCGAGCAGGCGTGTGGGCTAGCGTACCTCCAACTTACATGACCGGGTACAAATATTCCACTATGGGCTATACTTTTGTAACAGAAGCTGCTTCGGCTGGACTTGTTGCCCGCCACACTCACGAAGAACTTGATGAAATTCAACCCCACGATAAAATGATGTTTCCCCTTTTTGGCAACTATCAGCTTGTTATGGATTATTCTCGAGAAAAAGCGTATGAAAAACTCACTGCATTTATTGCCTGGATGCTCTCAGCTACTAAAGGATGGGCAGTTAAGGCCGTTAATCCAACAGGAGTTTGTGATTGGAGTTGGGGAGGGAATGTTGAAGCGCTTGATCAACAGATTGCCTGTTTTGATGTCACCCCCCGCGACGTAATTAATGCTTTACTTGAAGGGTCAGAGCGGCTAGTTCTTCCACATTCCCTTCACCTTCATGCAAATATGCTTGGAAGGCCGGGAAATACTGATATCACTATTCAAACCATGGAACTGGCAAGTAATCGACCTACAACAAAACGGGCTTCTGGCTACAACTTACACATGACACACATCCAGTTTCATTCCTATGGCGGTGACAGTTTTGTTACATTTCGTTCTGGAGCCGAGCCTATTGCGAAATATCTTAAGAGTCATAAGAATGTGAGCTGTGATCTTGGGCAAATTGTCTTTTCAGACACAACAACAATGACAGCCGATGGTCCTTGGGAATGGATTCTTCGTGGAATTTCCGGTAGTAGGTGGGTTAATGACGACATTGAAGTTGAGTGTGGTGGTGGCGTTGTTCCTTATGTCTTCAAGAAAAGTTCTCGGGTTAATGCCATTCAGTGGGGTATTGGACTTGAAATTGCATTGATGGT
>CAYFXY010000031.1:247-8126 GCA_964347205.1 uncultured archaeon | reverse complement strand
ATCTCGTCGATCGCGGCCTGGCTCATGAGTAAAAAGGAACGAGAAAACGTGCTAAAAGAAATCAGGCGATCAGCTCAGAAGCGTATGAATCTTCCAGCCCTTGACACCGAATGGACATTTGAAGAGTATATTATCTCAACTCGCGCAGGACCAGCGAGAATCTTAGGTTTAACTGATAAAGGTCATCTGGGTGTTGGTGCAGATGCGGATATTGCCATCTATAATCTTAATCCTGAAGAGGATTATGCTAGGAAACCGGACAAACTTATTCGAGGTTTATCACAGGCCTGGGCTACACTCAAAGCGGGACAGATAGTCCAAAAAGAAGGAAAAATGGTCGCAATACCTAAAGGTAGCACGTATTGGATTGATGCAAAAGTCGAACCAGAATTGGCAAAACAAGTAGAGCAAGATGTTCGTGAAAAGTTTATGACCTCATATACCATTGCCTTCGAGAATTATCCTGTATCGAAACGCTATCTACACAGATCAGCCGCAGTTAAGCTCGAAGCGAGCACCTAATCGTTGACCAAGATTTTTCTTAAAACTTATATCCATCGGAAATATGCTGTTTTTCGTTCCAGCAAATTTCAAATCAAACGGAAGGCTGGAGCATGGGTGCACGACTATGCAAAAGGTTCGGGACTTTACACCAGCTGATGCTTTGGGTTTAGCTAAGTGCATTAATGAGAGTGAGGGAGGCTGGCCTGGTGGTATCACACAAGGGGTCGATCACACTGCAGAACATATATTAGAAGACTATGAGCGCGGGGATAATGTAGCGTGGTTAATCGCAGTTAGTGACAATAACCAAGTTGCAGGTGTTTCAACCCTATACCCTCACTTTGAAGACCCAGAAGCAGCATATCTTGGATTCCTGAATGTTAGCGATCTTTATCGAAAAAAGGGATTTGGAAAAGCACTCCTTGTTGAATCAGTTAATCGTGTCCGAGCTGAAGGCTTCAAGCGGCTGTTTTTACATACCTGGGCGGGAAATTTGAATGCCGTTCCAGTCTATAAAAGAACGGGATTTTTCTGGCGACCAGAAACACAGGTATTAATGGAAAATTACCTTCCCCTAATCTTGAATCTGCCAATTGCTCAACCCTTCTTTAAAAAACATAACTGGTATGAGACCTACAAACGGAAAATCGAAATCCAACCAGATGAAATGGACCATCGTGGCCTTCACACCTACGAACTGAAATGGGAAAAAGATACAGACCTTCTCCGAATAATAATTGATCGCGAGAGCCGAGCACCAACACTAATTGAAACTGACCAACTGCTCGTTGAATGTTGGGTAACAGATCCCGAACCTGCATTAGGCTCACCTATTACAGTGACCTGGTCAATTCAAAATAAGAATCTAACAACACCCCTTCAAAGTTCTTAGTAGAGACAATTCCTATTCAATTAGAAACAGGTCTGCGCGCCCAGCATCCAATTCAGGTTTTCACCGTTCCCCCAACGTTATGGTGTCGACCTGGATCCCATCTTTCCTTAACAATTGGTTTGAAGAGCAATTTAAAGCACCCAGTTAAAGGAAGATTAATCCTTCGAGTTCCTCGTGGCCTTCGGATTAAACAAAATGAATTTGATATCGCAATGGACCCGGAGGAGTATTCCGGTGTAAATATCGAGGTAGCTGTAAGTCCATCAATTAGCACAGTAGCAATCCCTATCAAAATGCACGCTGAACTACTTGTTGAGGGAAGGCCTATCCGTTCACGGACTGAAACAATGTATTTACATTGCTTAACTTCAGGGGGAGTGTTAATCACACCCTTTGATGAAAAACGACGGTTACAAGTTCATACCGAAACACTTCACTTTTCAATAAATCTCACAAAGGGAGCACATATTGATCATTTCTCTAACCGATTAACCGGTCGCAAACATCTTCGATCATGTAGCCGAGATAGTATCGGTCCTCCATTTTGGCCCTCCGAGCAATTACGAACGCACTTCAATCACCGTATAGAACAACCCGGAGACGGGACAACTCACATCATTACTTGGATGAACTGTCAAAGGTACCCAGGACTCATATTCTCAAAAATCTTCATATTGACTGGAAATTCATCTTCTTTGGAAATCGTTTACAACTTCGAAAACAAGAATTCACAGAGAACCTATAATGTCAAGATTATGATGGGAAGCATTCCGGGAGTTTGGGATCATCTCCATGTCCTGCCACTGAAGAACGGACTACTTCGTGAGGAATTTATTGAAGACGAATTCTTTGCTTCCGGGCGGGAACTCCCCAAAAAAAGAGAAGACTGGGCTGAAACATGGTATTGTGCAGAACGCCCCCACAGAGGTGAAGTAACGGCTCTACTCTGTCACCCATCAATCTTTCATGAAGCCAGCGGTCGCACCTTTATTGATTTTCAACTGCAGGTTCCACCCTTAACTCCCATGAAAAAAGTCTCCTTACCCCCTGTATATTTAGTCTCAGGATTTGGTACGTGGCAAACAATTCGGAACCTTTGGTACCAAAATTATCCTGATCAACCTGACAGAATGTTACCAGAGTTTGATAGTAAGGGCGCTATTGACGTTCAAACCATAAAATATCCATTTCTCCAAGAAGTCAGTTCTCAGTTTAACATACCCATTCAAGTGCGACACCTAATTCATCGACCAATTCACGGGATCCTTCGATTTACTGCTCCGAAAGGATGGCACATCACCCCACGAACCAAGAGATTTAGGGATCTGAAACGTGACACCCCATTGATAGTACCACTCAAACTAACAGTCAAACAGAAAGAGAAACAAAAACCAGAGATCCTTTCAGTCCATGCCAGGATAAAAACTAATTTACGAGAATATGAATTCCAACTGCCCATTATATTACATCGGCAATCGGGAACGGTCTCTGTCTCAAAAACAGATGAAAAGACCCATGAGATCTACATCATCGATAATGGCACATATCAGCTCAAAATCGCTCCCGATTTTGCTGGATGCATTTATGGATGGATCAATAAACAGACAGGAACCAATTATTTGAAATCGAGTTTTCCTACAGCAGGACCCATGGTGTGGTTTAATCCCTGGTATGGTGGTATTCGCTTCGATCCATTTCCCCCAGATCGACCCGGATGGTTTCCAACTAAACTCGATAGAGAATCCTGGTCCACAAGAGAGATACAACGCAACCAATGGCAGGGTGTGGCGCTGAGTGTCAAGCCAGACAAAGAAGAACCCAAACTTAAAGGCTTTCAACTAGAACTTCAAGTTCTTACCCAACCAAAAAGCAATATTGTTGCACTAATTGGACGAGCAATCAATCGCAGCCAAGCCCCTCGGCAAATTCATCATCGGCTAAGAGTTTCTTTACCCTCAGATACAAGTCTTCCCAAATTAGAGACCATAACGCCACGATCCACCACAACCTATCGTCGTCGCCGAGTTAGAACGCATGCTTGGCCTTCAACAACCCATTCATTTCTTGGCGTTGAACACGCAAAGGATGATGCTACTATTCTTTTCATTCATAAACAAGGTCCAAAAGGAGAGCTCTATCAGGGAGATTTAAACCCCGAGTTAATCCAATTCAATAATGAAGAACTCCTTGATGTCAAGGCAAGATCCACAGTCGAGCGCATAAGTTATTTAGTCATCACTAATCTGCCCTGGAATCAAGCCAGAGAGTATGCGGTTTTGGCTAACCACTCTTTTGAAAACTAAGACTATACTGTGTTTCTTTGTGCCCTTTACAGAGAAGAAAATATACTACTGGGTGAGTAGGAATTATTTAGAGGATCCATTTCCATTTTATTTGGTGGGCTAGGGAAGGCATCCTGATTTGCGAGTTTTGCGCCTAACGCATATTATTGAACTATCCTTTCTCTTATCTATTGTTTAAAGCACCAAAAATTGATAATATGTATTTGTATCTCTGCTTTATCTCAAAAGGACCCATGACGTAGAATAATTGTGTTGTTCAGCGTTTTCAATGATACTTCAACGACCTTTACACCCGCAACGGAAGCATTTTGGCTTATAGGGTTTTCAGAGAGTAGTAAGGGGAAAAGATGTTAAACGGATTAGTTATTCACTATTTGATTGCATATTCTCGAGGAGATATCAAAAATGTCTAAGGTACCAAAGAAACGAAAAGCTTTCAAATTACAGATTATGGATTTGTTGCTGCAAATCGGTTTATCTGCACGCATTGCTGACGAAGTGGCCAGTAATGTGGTGAAGAAATCAGTTATCGATACACCAGCAGAAACTATTCGGGTAATGATTCTTGATGCTTTACGTGAACACGATGCATCTGCTGCTGAGAAATTAGCTCTCCGGTTCGAGTACGTTGAAAAGCGGTTAGTCGAGGTTCAGCGAGAGGAAGTGGGACCTGCAGGGGAAATCTATGACGAAAGGGCATTGGATGAACTGCTCGAGGCTGATGAAATCACAGCGGCAGAGCTCTACTTCATGGAGGGACGCGAAGGGCGTGCTTGGCAACGCAAGGTAGATCATTTTGATACCGGCTCTACCGAATTAGCTCGTGATGATCGATACGATGATTAATACTCGTACTGCTACCCATAAGCCCATTCCCACAATTTCCTTACCTAATGAAAAGAGCCCCCAACCAAAGTTAAGATTAGTCATCACTATTTTTGTAACAGTCTTTGTTGTTATTCTAATAATTTTTGACCAATTTCTTAATCTCTGGTTACTTCAAATCTATTGGATTCTATTTATCCTAGGGCTTTTGATATCCCTTCTTTTATTTTGGAGGGTGTTCCTCTGGAATGATGTTCACAGTGTAAAAGGAAAACCAACATTCTTAGAAAAATGGAGTGATGAAATCGGATGGCCTTTAATGATTCTGGCCTTTACACTGCAGTTTATTTTTCCCCAAATCCGACCGCTTCTACTTGGTGCGATTCTTGCAGCAACTTGGTTTTTAGTAATTTGGCATCGATTAAAGAATAGCAATCAATCCTGAATGATTCATTCGATTCAGTTGGATTCCGTAAGTGCTGATATAATTTGGAACAAATCTTTTGCTCGAACAGGCTTAACTTGAAATTCTGATGCGCCAGCCTCAAACGCTTCACTTCGTACGGTTTCATCAGCGCTTACAAAGACAATTTTACTATCAGAGTTAATTTCCCGAATCATTTTGGTGGCGCTAATCCCATCCATACGAGGCATTCGGTGATCCATAATAATAACGTCTGGTTTGGGATTTAGGGATAAAAAAAGTCGAATTGCTTCGTCGCCATCAAAAGCAGAACCAACTACCTGATGACCTTTCATCGTGAAAAGGGCTTTGTAGATTTGATGAAGATTCTCTTCGTCATCTACGATGAAGATCGACGCCATGGCTTGCACTTCCCATCTCTATTATCATTTGGCGTATGACATAGGTGCAGTAGGATGTCCCCGCTTGAGTTGTCCATTTATTACAGAGTAACGTTGTGTTATGAGTCTTTTGCTTTGCATTATTTTCTCGTTTTCCGGTTTCGAAATTCTTCGTCATAATTACAAATCTGTGATTTGGTGAATCATGTGGGAAGTATGGAAAGGCAATTCACTATTACGCTTGCTTGGCTTCGTCAACGATGTACAGTTGTGGATTCTCATCAAAATTAGTTTTACAGTGTTTGGAACAGAAATAATATCGGTTACCTTTAACATCACTAAACTGACTAGTTGGCGTTTCGATGTTCATTTTACAAATTGGATCTGTTGCCCTCTTTGGTTCGGATGACATAGTTGTTTCATCGGCAATTGGTTGAATGGATATAGGGAGTGGTTTGAAGCGTCCGAGTAAAAGTGCGTTTGTAACAACACTTACACTTGACAAAGCCATAGCTAATGCAGCCCATTCGGGTCGAAGGAAAATATAGGGATAGAATAGACCAGCGGATATGGGCAGCAGGATGAAGTTATAAATTAGGGCCCAGAAAAAGCCTTGTCGTATTTTCGTAATGGTTTTTCGTCCGAGTTGAATAGCTGTTACAACGTCAAGTAGGTTATCCCGGACTAATACAATGTCGCCAGTTTCTACTGAAACATCAGTTCCTGACCCGAGAGCTATTCCGACATCGGATTGAGCTAAAGCAGGGGCATCATTAATTCCGTCACCAGCCATCGCGACGATATGATTTTGTTTTTGGAGTTTTTGAATCTCCATTGCTTTATCTCCGGGTAGAACCTCAGCGATAACCTCTTTAATTCCGGTTTGTCGGGCGATTGCTTGTGCAGTTCGTTCCTTGTCACCGGTGAGCATAACGACGTCAATATTCATTTTCTGCAATTGTTGGACTGCAAGTGCTGAATTTGGTTTGAGAGTATCAGCAACTGCAAGTAAGGCGAGAAGTTTACCATCTTTTGCTGCGAATATCGTGGTTTTTCCTTCCTTTTGGAGTTGAGCTAGGTGCGGTTCTAATTCTCCAATATCAATGCCGTTTTCAAGCATGAAGGTGTCACTACCAACTGCGATTGTAGATCCGGTTATTGATGTTTTAACACCTTTGCCTGTTATTGAGTCAAAGTCAGTAATTTCTAAAAATTGAATATTACTTTCTTCAGCATATTCGACGATAGCATTGGCGAGGGGGTGTTCACTGTATTTTTCAGCTGTCGCTATCAGGGTGAGTGCTTCTACTTCATCAATGTCTCCTGCGGGTATGACATCGGTAACTGTGGGTTTCCCTACCGTTAGCGTTCCGGTTTTGTCAAATATCATTTTGTCAACTTGCGGGATGACTTCAAGTCCTTCTCCCGTTTTTATTAGAATTCCTAGTTGTGCACCTCGACCAATCCCAACCATTAACGCCGCTGGTGTCGCTAACCCTAATGCGCATGGACATGCAGCAACAAGAACCGCGATGGCAAAGCTTAATGCGGCGACCCAATTTAGCGCGGGATACCATGGAGTAAAGGTAATTAAAACAATCCAAACACCGAACACAACTAGGGCCATTACGATAATGAAGGGAACAAATTTTTCTGCAATAGCATCAGCCCGTCTTTGAATGGGCGGTTTATGGGTTTGGGCCTCTTCAACCATTTTGATACTTTGGGCAAGTACCGTGGCTTGTCCAACCTTCGTCGCTTCGATTGTTAAGGCCCCTGTTTGGTTGATTGTACCACCCACGACATCATCATCGATTTTTTTACTGACAGGAATTGATTCACCGGTAATCATTGCTTCGTTTACTGAGGATTGACCATCTATGACTATGCCATCAACGGGAATAAGGCCTCCAGGACGCACAAGAAGTCGATCACCTACTTCGACTTCATCTGTGGGAATTGTTATTTCTTCTCCCTCACGAAGAACTACCGCTGTTTGGGGTTGAAGATCCATTAAAGCCCGAATGGCTCGAGATGTTCGACCTTTGGCGATTGCCTCAAGTGTACGCCCGAGGAGGATGAACATTACTAGTAGGGCAGCTGATTCGTAGAAAGCCATTTGACCAGGGAAAATGAACGTCGCTGCCAGGGAGTAAAAATATGCGACGCTAGTTCCAAGCATGATAAGCGTATCCATATTGGTCTTACCATGTCGAGCTGCATTCAGAGCGGATTTGTAGAAAGGATAACCTGCGAAGAATTGAACGGGAGTTGTGAGAATGAAGAGAACCATTGCAGGCGTGATTCCAACAGGAAGATAGGGTATGATGATTTGGGGTAAAAACGAGATTATCACGATAGGAATTGTGAGGAGCAAGGCGAACGCAAACCGACGAGAGTAGAAATGGATTTCTCGTTCACGCGTCATGGCTTCACGATCAATGTCCGTCGTCATCTCGGCCACGATGTCAAAGCCTATTGATTTCAGTGCCTTTCTGATTTCTTTTAATGAAACTAGTTCCTCGTCAAACTCAACCACCAAACGACCAGA
>CAYFXY010000031.1:0-237 GCA_964347205.1 uncultured archaeon | reverse complement strand
TTTTTTAAGTCTGTCCAAATCTCCCAGTATTCTCCAGAAACAAATTTATCAACCTCCCCCCCCCGCTCAACCACCAAACGACCAGACATTGAGAATTCCGAAATTGAAAGAATTCCTTCAACGGCTTCAACTGTTTCTTTGATGTAAGTCCATTCGTCTGTACGAGGAGTAGGTGATAGTGAAACAGTCAAGGTTGCCCGCTTTGGTGTATATCCAGTTGCAGCAACCGCATTTTCT
>CAYFXY010000030.1:19881-26467 GCA_964347205.1 uncultured archaeon | reverse complement strand
AAATACAACCTTGAATTTTCATTTCTCATGAGTAAGAGGTAAAGGTCCGTTAGTTTTAAAAATCCCTCTTGTATACACCCCTAACCCCGAGAACCGCATAAGAAGTTTTCTCGAATAAGGTGGTATAGTGGCCGAAGACGCCGTTCTTCAGCTTGCCGAAATGAACCGGCTGGCAGAAACGTTACGCGATAAACGTGACGAGCTAAATACTGAAGCTCAGAAACTAGTCAAAGAAAGGGACCGGCTCAATGCCCAGGTTGCTGAATGGCTCACGAAAGCTCGTGAACACCGTGAAAAACGCGACGAATATAATCAAAAGGTAGCTGACTTCAAAATTAAACGTGATGACGTTTATTCAAAGATCAAAGAAAAAGTGGATGAAAGACAAGGCAACGAGGATGAGGTTGAAGAAATTCAGAAAAAGAATTCGGCGCCAGCGCATGTGCTTCGTCGAAAAATTCGTGAACTGGATTGGTCACTGCAAACCCAAGTTTTGGATTTAAAACGCGAACGAGAAATCATCGAAAATATCGCAGAACTTGAAGTTGAACTAAAAGTTGCTGAAGAAGCGGCTTCAAAAAGGAAAGAAAATGCAAAAGCGCAAACAGAAATTGAAGATTTTCGGCTTTTAATGAATGCCCATCATAATTCCGTATTAGAGTTTGCTCGTCTTTCGCAAGAAGAAAATCAACAAATGATTGAAGCCTATGCTGAAGTTGATGCTCTGAGAAAACGAGCAGATGAGGCGCATCGACGATATCTCGAAACGCGAAGAGAAGCAGATGAAACGCATCGTCGATTCATTGAAGCTAAACAGGAAAATAGTCGGTTGAGAAAAGAATTAGGAGAAATTCGTGTTCGAAGACGGGTAGAAAAAATCCAAGAACTAGAAGAACGCCTTGAAGAAAAAACGGCTACAGCTTTAGAGAAATTCAAACGTGGTGAAAAGCTTACTATGGAAGAATTTTCTCTTTTAATGAAACGCGGATTATTATAGAAATCATAATTTTGTGATGGGTAAAACCTGATCAGCGGCGTTTTGAAGACCGCGACTAATGGTATCGGTTGTATACAAGAGAACAATTTCTTTTCCCAGTTCTCGCGCTCGGCTAAACAGCGGCAAGAGTTTTTCATTTTCCGTCGCGAGAGCTAATGTTGCAATTTTTTCATTATAGATAAATTCCATCGCTTCGAGAGCAAAGTGAATGTCAAGATCATCGTGGATAATCACAGGGACGAAGCCTTCGTTAGCGATAATTTCAGAAAGATCTTGGGCTTGTCTCCGCAATAAGAAACCTTCTCCAACCTTGATGTCACCAATTTCTTAATTCTGAAGATAAACTTCCATCAACTAACAAAGCTATTGCGTTCTTCTTTTTTCTTGGAATTGCTTGCGTCCTCCTAATTACCGAATCGACGGTCTCTTTGTTGAAAAGTACGGAGAGCTCGCCAAAAATCGATTTTCCGGATATCTGGCCAATAAACATCAGCAAAATACAATTCTGAATAAGCGGATTGCCATAACAAGAATCCAGATAATCTTTCTTCTCCGGAAGTTCGGATAATCAATTCTGGATCAGCAATACCTGCCGTATAAAGATGTTCTTCAATTGTGTTATCGGAAATTGTAGTCGGGTCAAGTTTGCCATCTTGAACTTTCTCTGCGATTCTTTTCACGGCGTCAACGATCTCTGTGCGACCTCCATAGCCGATAGCTACATTTAGCTGAAAGTTGTCATAGCTAGCTGTTACATCTTCTGCTTCTTTTATTGCATTCAGCACAAAATCTGGAAGCAGAGAAAATTGACCAATAGCACGCACTCTTACTCTATGTCGATGAACTACTTCCGATCGGGCAACGGTTTCAAAGCGATCTTGGGCTAATTTCATGATGTGATGAATTTCTTCTTCTTTACGTGAAAAGTTCTCTGTTGAAAACACGTAAATTGTAACAACTTTTACTCCAGCATCGAAACACCAGTCGAGGACTTCATCGATGCGTTGAGCTCCAACCGTGTGTCCATATGTGATTTCTTGACTTGCTTGCTTTGCAAACCGACGGTTCCCATCGAGAATAATACCAACATGTGTTGGCATGGGTTTATCCTTGATTTGGCGCCATAGATACCAAGAATACAAGTGATAAATCGGTCCCACAAGATTTGTCAATATTTAGCCCCACGATAGTGGCAAAAGCCCGCGTTATTTAACCTTTCGTTTTGCGAATTATCTATTTGATTATTGGTCTAGTTGTTTTGCGATTTTCTTTGCTGCTCGTTCCATATTAATAAAAACAAGACCAAGCCCAGCGAGTGATGACGTATTTGTGCTCACCATAAGAACTGAATCCGGTCCCGCGGCAACCATAATAACTGCGCCTGTTTTGCCTTGAGCAAAAACTTGATGGAGTGCGCCTTTTCCTAAATCCGATGCTGCGCGTTCTCCCACTGTAAGCAAGGCTGCACTCATGGCTGCAAGAAGTGTCTCATCAAATTCTTCGGGAAGGTTAGCCGCTATTGGGAGTCCATCAACACCCACGACAACAGCGGCTTCAATCTCTTCAACTGATTCAGTCAGGTTTGCCAAAATCTTTTCAATTTCGGGGGAACTTGGAATCATCAATTTGAGTCTAGCTCGCGGATGCTTTTGCAGATGCCTTAGGGTACAAATTGTACATCAATATATCGCGAGTAACTTGTCGAAATGCTCGTTTTATATTTTCACCTGTAAGAGCGCATGTTGTGAAATTCGGAGCGTTTCCCAATCCCAGTTTTGCTAAGATTACGTTTTTTTCCATTGCATTTGGTAGGTCTTGTTTATTCAGCATCACGACCAGGCTAATTGAATGTCCAAGGTCTTCACTCACAAAAGAACGAAGTTCTGCCATGCTTTCGATATTTGCTTCCATTTGATCCGGTGAAGAGTCAGCTACAAAGATAATTCCATCTACACCGCTTAGTATTACCTTTCTTTGACCACGATGGCGACGTTGACCAGCCACTGTATATACATCAAAAACGACTTGAGCTGTTGCTTGCATTGGTGTATAATCAAAAAAGAGGGTTCGACCAGTATTGTCAGCTACTGAAGTAAAGCCGCCCTTATCTAGCCCCTCAACATTATCATAAATCCAACGCAGAGCTGTCGTTTTTCCAGATAAAGAGGGTCCCCAGAACACGATTTTGAAATGTATTCTTCCCTGCGTGTCTTTCTTCAAAGTAGGACGGCTCCTTCCTTGTTCGCGTTGTTCCTATCCCGTCCCCACTAACCCTTCTCAAGTTCTCCCAATGCGGCCTTAAGTTCCTCTCGGTCCGCATCGGTTTTACCTGCCTCTACAGCTGGTTTCTCAGCCATGAACGCATCTAAGACTTTCGCTAGTTCAGCAGCTGCTTTCATCATGGTCAAGCGAATCATCCCGATGTTCACTTCTTTATCGGTAATAACACACAATACACCCTTCCCGGCACCAGCCGCGAAAATTTTTCCGTCACCGAATTCAGATGTAACAATTGTTAAATCACCAACATCAAGGCTTTTGCCCTGTTCTTCACTTGCACAGAACACAGCACTAGCAATCGCGCCAATGCCATCGACATCGACTGGATAATAGGAGAATTTCGAGACGTGCGCTATTGTGAGTCCAGTTCTATCAACGAGAATTGTCTTTTTGATACCAGGTTCTGATTTAATGACGTCAGAGAGAATCTCATCAAATTGCCTAACGGTTATGGACACGGTTAATCCCTTTCCATGGGTCTTACCGAATTTTACCTTCGGGAGATGACTTTTAATTCTTGTGTGGAGAACGTGAGCTCTCATCCGCGCATAACGATGAGAATGTAGTCTTCTTCGGGGGCGACCATGACTTCTCCTTGTGGTGTTGAGATCGTGAGAAAGTTCATGCCACCTTCTCCTAGTTCATCGACAACGCGTTTTGCTTTTCCTACCAGTGACGTCACAAGCGCTGAAATGACCTCGGTTTTCTCTGCATTTAGATTGGAGCTGATTGGTAGGCCTTCCATGTTAGTAATTATAACGCCACGAACGCCTTCATGAGCGCCAAGGCGTTTGAGCGAGTCCTTTAATGCTTTTCCGCCAATCATTGTACTCCACGCTCTCTAGCCACTGACTAGAGGTCACTTATTGAAGTTATAAAAGTTGCCTCTTGTTCTGTGCAAACCTCGAAGTTTTGAAAAAATCTACTGTTTACTTCCATTTGACGCACAGTTTTTAAACAAGCAGACGAAATCCTTTTTATCACAACAACATTGCCATATTCCCCTGGTGATGGGTGTGGCCTTTATGCTTGGAAAGAAAGAGGTTGAACTTATTCTTGCAGAAATAATGGACACTGTTCCCGAACTTGAGGGTATCATTGCAGCCTCGAGTACGGGGAAGGTGGTTGCTGGACAGACTTTGCGGGAGATGGATCACAATGCAATCACGAAGAGTGTTGTGGGGCTGCTAAAAGAAACAAAAGCCGTAAGTAAAGCTGTAGATCAAGGACCTGTCCAGTCTCTGTATCTTGAAACCGACAAGGGTTACACCGTAGCAGTCACTGCATCAAAGACCCTAATTGCAGCTATTGCTGGAAAGGATGCGGCTCCCAGTTTAGGTTTGATTATTCGAAGTCTTCGGTCGGCCGTCGATAAGATCAGTAAAAGTTAGCCAAGAGGGGTTTTGGGGTTTTCCAAACGGGTTTTTCTTTTGATTCAAAAATAACGCATGTTCGAGACCTTTTTGTATAAGAACTATCATTTTTTGCCCCGTCTGACCAAACTATAAAAGTAAGAGGGTAGGCGTTCTTCTCGTGGCTTTCCTTCGACAAATCACAATTCAAGGGTTCAAAAGCTTTGGCCTTCGAAAAAGCACCATTAATCTTAATACCGGCTTCACGGCCATTGTAGGTGAAAATGGAAGTGGCAAAAGCAATATTTTGGATGCTGTATGCTTTGTTTTAGGCAAATTGAGTAGCAAGTCTTTACGCGCAGAAAATTTTGCCTCTCTCTTGTTTAACGGTGGACCCCAAAACACTCCTGCCAAAGTTTGTCGAGTAAATTTAGTGTTTGACAATACTGATCGTCAGTTTCCCATTGATTCCAATGAGGTAATAATAAGCCGAGAAGTAGATGAAACTGGAATAAGTGCCTATCGAATTGGAGGAAAACGGGTTACCCGTACTGAGATGCTTGATACGATTGCAGTGGCAGGACTACATCCTGAAGGACACAACATAGTATTGCAAAATGAACTCGCCAACGTCGTCACTATGTCACCTGTTGAAATACGACAAGTCGTTGAAGGCGTTGCAGGCATTTCCGTGTTTGATGAGAAGAAACAACAAATCGAGAGTGAATTAATCAAAGTTGACCAGAATCTACAAATGGTTCAAATGCGAACAGAAGAAATTCGACAAGAATACTCGCGATTAGAAAAAGATCGAAAAGATGCCCTGCGATGGCGAGAAATAACAGAACAACTCGCACAAGCTGAAAGGGATTTAATCTTTGCCGAACTCGCTCGAGTTGAACTTCGCCTAAATTCAATGAAAGAAGAATATGCGACCTATTCTGCAACCATCAAAGAATATGAAAATCAACGCCAAACAGCTAAAGACCGAAAATTGGATCTTGAACAAACGGTCATATCTAATCAGACGAAAATTAAGAAACTGGATCAAAAATTACATAATAAGGAAATTAAAGCAACTCGTCTTCGCGAAATCTTGAAAGGACTACTCGGAACCTCCGATAAGCTCACCAAACAGATTGATACGTCTACTGCGAGTGTGGAACATCTCGAAAAGCAGAAATCCAAAGAAAAAATGCACTATACTCAACTAGATAAAGAAAAGGCTACACTTGAAACGGCAGCCTCATCATTAAATGAACAGATTTCTCCAATTCGTTTACGGCTTTCGGAACTCTCGGAACAAACTTCAGCTCCTGATGCCGAATACCTTTCCTTACGTGAAAAAATCTTAGGGCTTACAGATACGATTGAGGTAAAGAAAGGCGAACTCGGGGAAACATCTGCCTTGATTCGTGTTACAGAACAAGGGATTAGTAATCTAAATCAGCAAATTGATGAAAGTTATTCGCTCTTACCGGAACAGGAACGAGCACTACAAGAAGCGAAGACAGATCACCAAAGGCTTGAGAATGAACTTCAAACTTTGCAAGTAGAACTAGCTACCCTAGAAGAACAAAAACAGGACCTTCAGGTGTCGGTGCTAGAAAAACAGGAAAAACAAGCAGAGTTGAATTCACTAATTCAAGCTTCAAAAGAAGAACTATTGGAAGTCCGAACTCGACTCAAAACAATCCGTGAATTCAAGAAATATGGGCTAACTCGAAAAGCAGCGACTGAAGCCGTTCTAAAATATGCCCAAGAAAATAACATTTCGGGCGTATTTGGAACCCTTGGAAGTCTTGGACAAACATCTACCAAACATGCTACTGCCCTTGAAGTGGCGGGTGGAGGACGACTTGATTTTATTGTGGTAGATACCGAGGGTACTGCGGCCAAATGCATTAATCAACTGAAAAAGAGTCGTGTAGGTCGCGGTAGTTTCAGTACAATTAAA
>CAYFXY010000030.1:0-19871 GCA_964347205.1 uncultured archaeon | reverse complement strand
TAGGTCGTGCTACATTCATTCCACTCAGTTCGGTAAAGACTGATCCTTTCACTTATAAAAAAGGGCAAAAGGGCATCGTGGGTAACGCCTTAGATCTACTAACCTTTGATGAACAATTTCGGCCAGCCTTTGAGTACGTCTTTGGTCGTACGCTCATTGTAAAGGATTTAACAGTCGCTCGAAATATCAAAGCACACGGCATTCGTAAGATTACAGTCGATGGCGACATTGTGGAACCAAACCGTACTTTAACAGGCGGATTCTACAAGGGTGTCTCTTCACTCACCTTAGAAGAAGAAGCCCGAATTCCTGAGTTGCAGAAAAAACTCAAGGAATTGCGAGCATTAGAAAATCAAACAACTCAAGAATATCGACAATGGAAAGATAAATTTGGTGAGCTCGAAGTTCAACTTCGTGAAAAGCAGAAAAAATTTGAGGAACTTAGAATTCGAGTTGCTCAATCAAGTGAGCTTGTTGAAGAACAAGAAGACGCTCTTGATATATTCAAAACTAGTATCACGAAATTACATGAGTCTGTGAA
Organism: uncultured archaeon; assembly: GCA_964347205.1. GTDB lineage: Archaea > Asgardarchaeota > Hermodarchaeia > Hermodarchaeales > Hermodarchaeaceae > Hermodarchaeum. The sequence continues at coordinate 19,330 of CAYFXY010000030.1, read as the reverse complement.
AGGTGATGAGCAAGCAAAGATTGCGTTAGAAGCGAAACTTCATGCTGATCAATTAAAGATTGATGAACTTACTCAAGAACGTGGAACCATCCAACAAAGTCTTACTGATTTGGAACGAACTAGCTTAGACCCCAACCTAACCGGTTTTAGAACACAACTTGACGAACTTGAAAGCCAACTCCGTGACACTCAACTTCAATTAACTGAAAAAGCTAGCGAAGCTCGACACTCAAAAATCGAATATAAACGGTTATCTCAGGATCATTCAACCGCCAAGAGAGAGTTAAATCAAACGAAAAAAGACTTCACAACTAACCAGGAACAAATCACCCAAACTCAAACCGAGTTAACTTCGCTCGAAACCGAAGTAGAAAATATCGCGAGTCAAATTCAAGACCTTGAAGGTCAAATTGAATCTCAGGAGAGTGAAACTCAGCAGTTAGAGTCCACCATTGATGATCTTTTTACTCGAATCAACGAAGAAAAAATGAACCAATCAAAAATTGAAGGACGTATTGAACACTGGCAAGAACGCTATGCCGCACAAAAGGAAAAAACTGCGGGGTTAGAACCTCCACCACTGCCAACGGAACTTGAACAAGTCCATAGTTTACGAAGACAGATTTCCACTCTTCAGCAAGAGCGTGAACAACTCGGATTAATTAACCAAAAAGCAGTAGAACGCTATGAGGAAATTCGTCATGCTTTTGATGAAATTTTAGAAAAAGAACGGCGAATTCGAGAAGAACGCGAAGCGATTCTCGATGCGATGCGAAAAGCAGAGGAAGAAAAATTCCGAGTTTTTATGACCGCGTTCAATAGCATCTCTCACAATTACTCAGACGTTTATCAACAACTAACTCAAGGCGAGGGACAACTCGAATTAGAAAACCCCGAAAACCCGTTTCTTGGGGGTATTCGAATGCGCGTTAGACCAGCTGGAAAACGGATCCAATACCTTGACGCTCTTTCCGGAGGCGAAAAGGCGCTCACTGCATTAACCTTCATGTTCGCGCTGCAGCTTCATCAACCAGCGCCATTCTATTTTCTTGATGAAATCGATGAAGCATTAGATCCAAACAACACTGATCGTGTTGCTAAACTCATTTCCAACCTATCAGAAAATTCTCAGTTCATCATAATTTCTCACAACGAAATTTCTCTCCGCTTAGCAAAAACTCTGCTTGGTGTGGCCTTAGTTGATGGTATTTCAAAGGTCTTTTCAATTCAATTCGAAGAAGGCCTGCTAATGATAGATGGCGCAACCCAACCGCAATGAAAACAGGATAATACATCAGTTTATTTAGTATGCAATTATCAGTACTACAAAATTGGAAAACACAAAGGAGCACGACAAATCATTGACCGAAAGTAGTCCAGAACCCTTTTGGTTCCATCAACCATGGCGTGTCTTAACTGATATTCTCGAACTACAGAAAATTAGTCCATGGGAACTAGACCTTGCTGAGTTAGTAAATGGATTCATCGGTCGCTTACTAACCGCAGAATATATTGACTTTCGTATCTGTGGTCGTGCGCTTCTCTCAGCAGCTATTCTCCTCCGTTTAAAAACTGAATATCTACTAGAATTTGGTCGAGACGAAGAGGAAATTCTTAGGGTTATTGAAGAAGACATCTTTCTCCCTCCGATTCGACCACCCTTCAGACAGAATATTCGTCCAACATCTTCAGCTGAATTTATTGAAGCACTACGTGAACTCGTTTATCCACCCAAAAGAAGACGAGCACGTAAACCTTCTACCTTGGACGGAATCTTGCCCACGCTTCCTCAATTTGACGGATCCAACGTTGAATTAACCAAATCTATGAAACATCTCTTTTCCCAATTACGTGAACTCAGTCGCAATCAAGAATCCATATCCTTTTTCGAATTGGTTCAGGGTAGATCATTAATTGAAATTATCCGTGTTTTTCTAGCACTCCTATATTTAATGAGCGAAAAGAAAGTGCATATTTCGCAGGAACGGCAATTTGGAGATATTCTAATTTGGTTAAATGAACCTCTCAGCGAGGAGGTTTTTGAGGGTGGATAATGCAACACGGCTTGTTGAAGCGGCTCTCTATATTTCTGGACGCCCCCTCTCTCTTCAAGAAATCAAACAAGCTACACAAATTCCTACGCTAAAGCAAGTGCGCGAGAGTATCCAAAGATTAATGGACAACTATACTGCGCGATCAGGAGCTCTAGAAATAATTCGCCTACCACGTCAACGCTTTGTTTTCCAGTTAAAACCTGAATTAAGCGAACAGGTTGGTGGACTTGCACCACAAGGGCTCCTATCCTTAGGAGAGCTTAAAACTCTCATTTACATTGCTCTTTCACAACCAATTTTGCAATCCGATGTAGTTGTTTATCGTGGTTCTCATAGTTACAAGCATATCAAAACTTTAGAAGCCCATGGATTCATCAAAACAACTCCGGTGGGACGTACCAAAGATTTAGCCACAACAGAGATGTTTGCAGATTATTTTGGTTTTGATTATGACCTTGAAAAACTCAAAAGTCAGCTAAAAAGAATGATTCGACAAATTCGAATTGAACAATCCGAACTAGCTGAAGCTTCGAATGACCTTTAGTTTACTCATAACCCACTTTCTTTGATTACTCAAATCTGTCGGTGCAGCACTTTGTTAGTTTATATCTGCTTCTTCGAACCTAAATAAAGAAAACATCAGAGGCTTCAAGTGTGGCACGTCTTCCCTCGTCGTCTACAGTTCCCGATGCACAACCAAACACGACTCAGAAAATACAGCCTCCCGAAGGACTAATCTCTTTCTTTATTCTCCGCGAGTCGGGCTGTCCTTTTTATTATCGGATTTTCATTGAAAACAGTAATCATCCAGATCCTGCTATTCTTGGAGGGTTTTTCATTGCTTTGTCATTGTTTGCACAAGAAGTTACTGAGGGGAGATTGGAAACAGTCACAACCGAGCCCTTTCGATACACCTTCTATCCGTTGCAGAAAGGATTACTAGTCCTGTGTACAGCAAAAAATACCAACCCAATACTAATCGAGAAAATTGCGAAGCGTATTGTCCAACTTTTCATTACAAAATACCGCGATCAGCTTCTCAAACTTCAACCCGCTTCAATTTGTGCTCCAGACTTAAGCAAACAAATAGATCAGATTTTTGGAGAGCTTTCAATCATTACCTCTCATTAAACGGTACTTTACCATAAACCCCAGCAGTCCATTGGCTTCTGTGAATGGGTGTTCTATCAGCAAACCCGAGGAATTGCTTCAGCCCATGGGTGTTGAATGATTCGTGAACCGCCCACTTCAGTTTTCATAATCACAAGTCCTGGCTGTTCTTTTTGTGCTTCTCCAATAATTTGTGCCTTCTTCCCGTATTTGGTCTGTTTTATTGCGTGTAAGGTGTCTTCTGCTTTTTCCGGTTGGACTGCGATTAGGGCCTTGCCCTCACAAGTTACCTGTAATGGATCAAGTCCAAGCATCTGGCTCGCCGCTAATACTTCTCGTTGAAAAGGAAGTTGGTTCTCTTGGATAAGTAAGCTTACTCCTGATTTCTTTGCAAATTCATTCACAGCTGCAGCGAACCCCCCTCGGGTAGGATCTTTCATTGCATGAATTCCACCCACCTCTAGTGCTGGATGAATTACAGACCATAGAGGTGCAACATCTGAAACCAAATCAGTTTCAAATGAAAGACCCTCTCGGGTTGCTAAAAGCGCTATTCCGTGGTCTCCGATAGTCCCTGTCATTATTATTTTGTCACCGCTTTTTACACCACTATCCGTAATGGCTCTTCCTTTCTCAACGAGGCCTAAGCCAGTTGTGCAAATTATCATCTGATCAAGGCTGCTTCTCGGCATTACTTTTGTATCGCCTGCGATAACAGCAACAGCATCTTCTGCTGCGGTGACTGCAAGCGATTTTAGAATCCTCTTTAAGTCCATAATGGCAAATCCTTCTTCAAGGACCAAGGCACTTGTCATGGCCAATGGTCTTGCCCCCATCATTGCTACATCGTTTATTGTACCTGCTGCGGCAAGTCTTCCAATGTCACCTCCCGGGAAAATCAACGGTGTTACCGTATGGCTGTCTGTAGATACCACAATCTCATGCTTATCTAGGGGTATTGTTGCTCCATCATCTGATTCAGGTAAACCAATTCCTTCGGCAAAACGATTGAGTTCAAAATAGGGGAAGATGATATTCGTCAGAAACTGAGCCATGGCTCGACCTCCTGCACCATGGGCAAGCTCTACCAGTGCCTTATCATTGGACATTGCAATCACAACCGATTTCTCTTCTAAGGGCTCAAAACCTATTAGCCTAAAGTTCTTTGCCATCATCTGATATGGCGAAACGTTTATAGCTCTTTGACTGAGTCTCGTGTCAAATCCGAGGTAACTGAAATGCCCTTATGGCAAGGAAAGTCAAGACGAGATCCCAGTGGTGCACGACGTAGTACATCACGTAAACACCGCAAATATGAGAGAGGGAGCCAGGCAACTGAATCCGTTATGGGTGCTAAGAAACTTCGTATAAAGCGTGCACTGGGAGGGAATTTCAAATACCGGTTACTCGCCATTTCTCATGCAAATGTCACTGATAAGGAAACCGGGCAATCTGAGAAACTTAAAATTATTCAGGTCCTTGAAAACCCGGCGAATGTTGATTTTGATCGTCGAGGTATTATTACGAAAGGGACCATTATAGAGACTGAGAAAGGCAAAGCACGCGTCACTAGCCGACCAGGTCAAAGTGGTGTCGTTGACGCTATTAAAATCGAATAATTGCACCTATCATTGCGTACTTTCATCAACTTCTGCTTGAATGTCCTTGATAACGCATTCTCGACCTTGAATCACTTCAATGTCTTTCGCCTGACACTTCTTACAAGATAGCGATGAAAGCACCTCATATAAAGTCCCCTTATCTGCAATGATCGACTCGGTTTTACACTGCCGACACCGAATCTTTGTTGGCAAGGGCTCAATGGTGACTTTTACGTCTTCGGCAACTGAATCCTTAGCAGCAATTTCTATTCCGAATAGCAGCTGGTCATGGTTCAACATCGATAATTTTCCAATCTGCAGCGTTATTCCAACGACTTTGTTTACATTATGGCTTTTAGCTGCTCGGTTGACAGCTTCGATGATATTGACTGCTGTTGAAAATTCGTGCATCTCAAATCTTTGCTCAACTGAAACCTTTTCAACCTTGCTCCTTAACCAAGATAGCAAAGCTTTTTGGCACGGAAGGCGGCTTAGAAGGCGGTGCGCCATGCGAAAATCAGGCAATTACTACATTTATCCTGCCTATTTTGAAGCCCATCGAAGCCGCCATTCTGGACGGCGTGTTCCCAAGAAGCTTGCCTTGGCCAGTGTGAACACATCAATGATTGCCAAAGCGGCGCAAAGACTTGGTTTAGAATTTACAGTTGAATCAAAGGTTAGATATCCAGCTAGTTGGTGGGCAACCCCTGGCGTTGTACTAATTAAGAAACCATCTGAGCAATCAAAGACCCAACTTTTGAAGAAATTGGCTACGGTTATGAAAACGCTGAAAGCTGTGGGTAAAGGCTAATCTAGATTTTCTTAATCGTCAAGACCGAAAGAAATGCCAAATCAGAGCCTGACGACACATCACTACAGGGGGATTACAAATGTCAACCTTTCGGTACAGAAAAGCATGCAAACTTTTTTAAGGCACGGTCCGTTTTTCACCTTCTCCCCCCACGACCCAATTCTGGCCTTCCCAGGAGTCGATCTGCTGCAAGGAATAGGTCATGTTCTACATATTTCCGCGCAAGGGAATATCATTGCGCGCTTAAATCAAGCTCTAAGACTAGGGACACGCCTTTATTCTGCTCACTCTCAACCCATTGGAAGAGTGATTGATATCTTTGGACCAACTATTCAACCGTTTGCTACCTTAAAATCGGAAGCAAAGATTTCAGATGCCATAGTGCCTCCTGGGACAACTCTCTTCGTGAAGAAGGCTTCAAAAGGAGGCGTAGGGAAACGACGAAAGAAGTAAGTGCTTCTGCGATCGCTCATTGTCCTGACTGTGGGACTACCAGACTAGTTAAGGATTATTCGAGAGCCGAAATAATTTGCATGAACTGCGGCCTTGTGCTAACTGATCGGATAATAGATGAAGGTCCTGAATGGAGAGCGTTGGACCAAGAACGACGTGACAAACGCGCACGGGTTGGCGCCCCTCTTACCTTTACTATCCATGATAAAGGTCTTTCGACAATGATTGACTGGCGTAACCGGGATAGTTATGGGAAAGATCTAGCTCCAAAACGACGGGCTCAAATCTATCGACTTCGAAAATGGCAACGACGAATCCGTGTGTCTGATGCAACCGAACGGAACCTAGCATACGCGCTCTCTGAATTAGATCGTATGGCATCAAGCTTAGGTCTTCCCCGAAATGTTCGGGAAATTGCGGCTATGCTTTATCGCCGTGCTGTTGAACAACGATTGATTCGAGGACGATCAATTGAAGGGGTGGCTGCTGCAGCTCTTTATGCAGCGTGTCGCCAATCACGCATTCCTCGAACGCTCGATGAAGTTGCTGAAGTGTCACGTGTTGGTAAAAAGGAGATTGGTCGAAGTTATCGCTTCATTGCTCGGGAACTTCACCTTTCCATCCCTCCTACTTCACCCATTGACTACGTTCCACGATTTATCAGTGAATTGAAACTACTTGGTGAGGTTCAAGCGCAAGCTATTCAGATTTTGAAAATGGCTGCAAATAATGGGCTTACGAGTGGTCGCGGACCAACAGGAGTGGCTGCTGCAGCTATCTATGTTGCCAGTGTATTAGCTAATTCTCGACGTACTCAAAGAGAAGTCGCTGCTGTTGCTCGCGTTACCGAAGTCACCGTCCGTAACCGCTACAAAGAACTGGTAGAAAAATTAGATATCGAAGTCCCACTCTAACGGATAATTCATAGGGCGAACATCCTTCGCCCTTTTTCCTCTCTTTTTCCTTGACGGTTGAAAGGTTTTTTATTTCTCGAACTAGTTTTCTATATGATGTCATGGAAGCTAGTGCGATCAGGCTCGTTAAGAGCGCAGGTAAGCAGGGCATTCTTCTTGCCGAGTTAGCGCAGCGAATGGAACAAACCGAGACTATTATTCTTCAGATTATTGATTCGTTAAGTAAAAATGGCCAAGTGAAAAAAGTCGAAGAAACGCATGATGGAAAATCAGTGGTCCGGGTGATTTGGCAGGATCAAGATGATGCTGAATGGGATACACTTCAGGGATGTCCATGTTTTATTTGCTCTGATATTGATCAATGTGGGGCGGGGCAACCCATTAGTCCGTGGGTGTGTGAGAAGCTAAATACTTGGATTAAGAAGCGTCTTGATTAATCGCTATTTTTTTCGGTCCTCTGAAGCTTTTCGCAATAAGATACATTTCAGGGCTTCGTTTAAATGAGGATTTGGGTTTGAAGGTTTTCACGGAATTGAAATATTGTCTTGCTCGAGATATGAATGTTTGAAATTCAGCTGACTGAAAGATTTTCGTTACAAAGTGTCCGGTCCTTTCTAAAAGATTGAAGGCATGTTGTAAGCTTAGTTGGGCGTGCCAAAGCTGGCGTTCTCTATCTACTGTTTTGTTTCCCGTAAGTTTCGGAGAACAATCACTGAGGACAACTTGTGCTGGTTTCTTTAGAATCGCCATTATCGAAGAGACCAGTTCCGGGGAATCGATCGAGCTTTGGATTATTTTCACTCCGGGTATTGGCTTTATCGGGGCGATATCGACGCCGATTATTTCTCCCTCCAGATGTTTACAGTGTTCTTTTACAACCTGCAACCATGATCCCGGAGCACTACAGAGATCTACAACCCTTTTTGCGTTCTTTAGAATATGATAACGATTCTCGATTTCTATTAATTTGAAAGCCGCGCGCGATCGGTAACCAGCTTCACGTGCTTGCTTTCGAAAGATCTCGTCTTTCTTCCAATGGGGCATACTCCTACAACTCCGAATTAAGTTTCAACAAAAGTTGAGTGATAGCTGACTCGCTAGCAGTAGTGCGAATCGCATGATCTGAGAAATGTGTTCGTGTACAAACTTCACCTGATGCTCGAAGTTGGTCAATGATCTGGCTGAAAGGAGGTACTGGGATGTTTAGTTTATCTGCGAGGTGATGAAGATTAAAATAGGTTGGAGGACCATCCACTTCGTCTTGAAGCTTGTTTAAAAGTGACGTTGTTCGGCGTTTAGTTCCTAAAGTAAATTGTGTAACTTGTTTGATTACCTCATTAATGAACGCCTTGTCACCAAACTTACCTATCCAAAGGGGCCCTGCGATACGCAACGGTGTGTTTTGGCATTGAGGGCATGTAATTTGCTCAGGTATTAAACCTGGAGTACTAAATCGGACTCCGCAGGCATCGCAATGGTTGATAAATCCCAATTGAGTTACCGCATGCCAGGTTGCTTCATCTCCTTCTAATGCTTCACAATAGGTGCGAACATAATGATCAACAGAAAACGAAAGCAAAGGGTTGAGACCCATATTATGCGCGGCGGCTTCTCGAACGGCTGAACCCAGCAATATTCGTAAAGCAAGTTCATGGGCATACTCGGTTTTCAAAGGAACTGCCGCATATCGTTTGATGCATGTTCGCCGCCGGATTCCAACCAAAACTGGCATATCTGTCGCTGTAAGACACAATAGTGCGTGGGAACTTAATGCTCCTATTGCAGAATCTAAGAATTCACGCGGCGACCCGAATGGATCGATATCAATTACATCAAATCTTTGATGAAACGACATATACTGGCTAAGTAGTTGATTGGCTCCACTATGAAAAACATCAACAATCTCTTCAGCGCTATTTATCTTACGATTCTTTTTTATCAACTCAACAGCAAGGGGATTTGCATCGCCCGCAACTACTTTTGCTATTCCCGATACTTCTTTGGCAATGCGAATTGGGCGAACGCCTGTTCCTGCTAAGGGTGTGCAAACTCGGGTTTTGGTTTTTTTCGCTCTCGCATTAAACACCTGCAATGTAATTATGGTTATATCGCGGTTTAATTCCGATTGCGGATTATAGAATACTTCCATATTCGTTGTTGGGACTTTTGGGAGTGGTGGACGAAGAAAGGTGATTTCTCCTTCCTGCTGTTGTTCATACACGTCAAGCTCCTCGACGATTGCGAATTAATGCGATAAACTCCTTGGGGTCTTCGATTGACAAAAGTTCCTTGAGGTGGACCACGGGAACACCTGATATTGTCTCGGGAGTTGAACGTTCTGATGTGATAATCACGGGGTCCTCATTCAGAACATTTGCTAACTTGGCAAGAAATTGGAGCCGATCCACGTCAAAGCGCTCAAGGCGTTGTTTTAAGTAACTCAATACGACATGGCGACGGAGAGAAGTCAAAATGTCAAAAGGGGCATCGTGTGTTAATGTTGCGTTAAAACCAAGGCGTAAAAAGACTTGAAGTGCGTTTATTGCAAGTTGATTTGGTTTATCTTGGATTTCAATCGAGGTTTCTAAGATGGTTGATGGCGTGTCAATTTCCAAGAGATTCAAAGGCTCAATAATAGGGGCATCAAGGAATTTTTCTAAACGTAATGCTACATCAATTGTTGGACTCATCGTTCCTCGTTCATATTCGTAAATGGCTCGGCGCGACAGCCCCATTTCATCCGCAATATCTCCACGCGAGAAATTTAAGGCTTCACGGGCAGCTTTTAGTTTATCTCCATTCACGATGATTAGATGCCCGCCTTTTTTCGCTAGCACAAAGGGGAATACGTTCTCTTCCAACATTCGACGTAAAGTTTCAAGATTAATTGCTGGGATTGTACCTCGGGTGTGAACTACTCCATCTTGGAGGGGTCGTTTACGAGTGCGCTCTCCTATGATCAAGGGTGTACATCGAAGTATTGAACAAATTTTACTCAGTTCTTCTCTGGCATGTACTTCGACATTATCTATAGTAAGACTGGCTTTTATTGCAATACGCGCACATCCTTCATCGACAATGCTGTCAAAACAATATTCTTGAATAAAAGTAGTGGCATGTTCTTTTGCTCCTACTTCTAAGACTTCGCGAACATCATCGAGATATTTTTGTTTTGATCGCATATTAGGTGCCAAATCCTATTGTTAATGTTGTGGGCAGTTTCTGTCTTAAGAGACCCACTTCAGGCGAATAAATAATTCGGGGAAGAGGCACTTCACGCCAAGCCGAGAAGGAACTGTTGATTTTTCCTAGAATATGTAATACTGTAAATTGCTCGAGTTTTGACCCTCCAATAGTATGTGCTCCTGGACCCAATGAGGTTCTTCGCAAGATAGTAAACGGAAGCATGATTTGACTGTATAGCTCGCTTGGTATGGTCTCGGCCAGCATTTCCAGTTCTTGGCGACGAACTGCACTTCGTTGTCCATCTCGAGTGGTAAAAGCCGGAGAACTCTCTTTGAGAAGTTCAGAGAGGGATTTCTTGGTTCGTGGCATATGATCATTGAGCTGGGCTATTTCGCGTTCTATTCCGGAAAGAAACCCTGAATATTTTTTCATTGTGGTTCCTCACCATAAACGGCACTAAGGAAGATGTGATCCGCGGTGTAGGGATCTAACGTAATTCGATCCACAACAGTAAATCCTGCTTGTGCTAACGTTTTTTCTTCTCGCGCAAATATTCGTGTTGGTTTGGCGACAACGTCGATGCTCCGTGCTTTTATAGCGACATAGGCTGTTCCCCCCGGACGAAGAAACCGTTTTGCGTTTTGAGCTAATATTTTCGCTTGATGTGGTTGGGCCACATCCTGATATACCACATCAACTAGTTCGGGAACATGCATGTAGGAACTCGGATATCGCGCATCAGCCATCAAGGGTATCATGTTCGTGCGCGTGGTGCAGATCTGTACAAGATCTCGCATGACGCGAGGAGCGAATTCAATGCAATATACCCGTCCTTGAGAATCGATGAGATCTGATACGTGGCTCGCTGTTGTTCCTGATGAGGCACCCAGATATAGAACAGAAATCTTAGCATTAAATGCATAGGCTTCTAGGCCCCGAAGAAGAGCGGCAGAAAGCTTACTGCGATATGGGTCCCAAATACGATATTCCTGTTTTTTTTCTGTGATGACTTGTTCGCCATAAACAGTTTTTCCGGGAAATAGATTCTTTGTAGCCGGTCGTTTCGCCCTATCATCTAAAAGGGCCCAAAACAGCCCAGGTCGTTTCTCATCTTTTTGAATTTTCACCACTATTGTTTCCTCCTCGTTTTGGAGTGGGATTTTTTAGGAGGATGGGATTTACCTCGTTTGCCATACCTTTTCTTACGTGAAAGGCGTTTTGAGGGCTTGGTAACCGGGGCTTTCGGGGGTGACGGATATTTTTGCTTAACTTCTGCGATTCGTTTGAGTACATATTGTTTTTGTACGTCAGCGATATATTCTCCTGAATACATGTCAACTCGCGCCGCAATTGCAATTTTGCCCGCAAGAATTCGAGCAATTTTCCCTCGCTGCCACCAAGGTGCGGAATGTACAAGGGTATTTTGAAAAATCACTCCATGTTTTGGCGGTTTGGCTCCAGTTTTCAAAGCCCGAAACATTGCTTGTTCAGCACCTAGCACTTGAATTGTACTCGAAGGCAGGCGTGCAAGTTTTTCCAGACTTCCAGCGAGCTCAATTAAGCGCGCCCCAATAACTGGACCAATTAAACCTCTCAAATTAGGGGCGAGAGCGAGCATCGATTCATCCAGATATTTTTCTAATTGCTCTCTAAACTGGTGAAGGCTTAAAATTCGGTGGGCTAACGCTTGAATCATTATCATATCTTGTGGGGGGATTTCACCCCCTATCGAATGACTGAGCGATGCTGGATTTAGCGATGTTTCTGATAGTAATTTCAAAAGCTCTGGAGTTTGTTCAATTATTTCTCGAGAGCCCCCCTCCACGATTAGAGTTGCCAGGGTATTTGGATTTTCGATGGCATGTGCGGCCTCTGGGTAATGCAATCCATACCATTCCCGAAGCCGTGACACCATAAGGTTTTGTACTTTCTCTACGTCATCGAGCGAACTCATTGCTTGAATGACTAACTGATCACTTTGTTCAGAGGCTTCTCGAATAGCAAGCCGCACGACCCCAACCATGATCTCATGGAGTTGCGCTCTTTCCTTGACCGCTGAAACTGAACCACCAAATTCTTGGCGAATTCGGCGCCACAGCCTCACATCTTCATAATGTTGCACCCTGAAATCATACAACCTTGATAGCTCATCCGCTAGGATTTGTGATTCTACGAAAAGACGAGTTACACCCATGACTTCTAAATTCTTAAAAAAATCAGCTACAAGGGGGTCCTTTACACCTTTGCGTAACCGATCATAGACAAGAATAACTTCCTCGATACTCGGACCCAACGAAACTTCAGTAAGAATTGTTCCCTGCTCATCGATGGCTGACATCTTTGTCACGTTAAAAACGAGAAATCTATCCATGCTCCAACACCTGTTTGCGTAATGCCTACCAGTTCAAGCGAGTGTAAAAAGATTCCTGAAAGCAAAGAGCTATTCTCAATGAATTATATTAGGATAAAAGGAAATCCTTAAAGCCTAAGATGCAAACACCGAAACAGTGAACCAGAAATGCCAGGATCACACGGATCACTAACAAAAGCCGGCAAAGTTCGAAGCCAGACCCCTAAAGTTGAGGGGAAAGTTCGTGTTACCCCGATTCCGCGTCTGCGCAATCGTCGGATCTACACTAAACGCATCCTTAACCAAACTCCCGCTGGACAGCCTAAAGCTGCTCGACGGTAGGGTTCTAGTCTAGTTTAGAAACTAGCTTTTCTACCGATACTTTTCATTCAAAAGTAAGTAGTTTACAGGTGAATTTACAGTTGCAGCGTGTTGCAGAAGAAGTTCTTCAAGCTGCTTTAGCAGGGAAAATTCAGAATAAGACAGATCTTCAACGGCTGAAACGAAAACTTTGCCGGAAATATAAGCTTTCTCGCTTTCCTTCTGACGTCGAAATTCTTGGGTTCGCCACTGATGAGCAAAAACAGCAAGTTAGTTCGATATTGCGAAAGAAGCCAACCCGAACCCTATCCGGTGTTGTTATTGTCGCCGTCATGACAGAACCCATGGATTGTCCTGGTCAATGTATTTACTGTCCTACTAATATTCCCACTGCTCCTAAAGCATATGTGGGTGATGAACCGGCCACGCTTCGTGCTCGACAAAATCATTATGACCCCTTTCTTCAGGTAAAGAGTCGCTTAGAGCAGCTTCAAGCCATGGGACACAGTACGGATAAGGTTGAACTAATTGTTATGGGAGGCACTTTTCTCGCTGCACCGGAAGCCTATCAAGATCTCTTCCTTAAACGCTGCCTTGATGCGATGAATGGCCAAGATGCAAGGAATCTCTCTGAAGCCATTCAATTCGCAGAAAAAAGCGCCGTTCGACCCATAGGGATTACGATCGAAACACGACCCGATTACTGTAAATCTGCTCATGTTGATAGGATGCTCAAGCTTGGAACCACGCGGGTTGAATTAGGTGTTCAAACGATCTACGATGACATCTATAAAACAGTGAGTCGGGGGCATTCTGTTGCTGACGTCATTTCAGCAACCCAACTGGCAAAGGATGCTGGACTCAAAGTTTGTTATCATGTAATGCCTGGATTACCTGGGTCATCTCCTGATCGCGATAAACAAGTCTTCAATGATCTTTTTCAACGGGAAGAATTCCAGCCAGACATGCTAAAGATTTATCCCTGTCTCGTCTTACGAGGAAGCGAGCTTTTCGAGCTATGGCGGGAGGGCGAATATTTGCCCTATAGTACCGAAGAGATTATTGATCTTCTCGCTGAGATTATGCCGTCGATTCCGCGCTGGATACGGATACAACGGATGCAGCGCGATATTCCTAAACGGCTTATTGTTGCAGGTCCGGATGCAGGCAATCTCACACAATTGGTCTTTCAGCGCGCTGAACAAAAGGGATTTCAACTCCAAACAATTCGGGCTCGCGAAGTGGGCTCTTTGCAAAGATCAAGTCAAGAACCAATGTTGCCAAATCTCGCATCCTTGGAGTTACGCGTGGATGAATATCCTGCGTCGAAGGGCACTGAGCTTTTCCTTGCTTATGAAGACCGCGACTCGGAGATTTTGGTGGGTTATTTACGGCTACGTATACCTAGTGATCACGCTGATCGTCCAGAAATCAAAGACTTTAACACAGCGCTTTTGCGCGAGCTCCATGTCTATGGGCGATCTGTGGACCTTGGAACAATTCACGATGATGCTTGGCAGCATCGTGGAGTTGGTTCAAAGCTTCTTTCTGCAGCTGAGGACCTTGCTCGCGATAAGGGACGAGAAAGGATTGTCTGTACTAGTGGAATTGGGGCGCGTCAATATTACCTTCGTCATGGGTATCAGCATGACGGACCATATATGACGAAGTTGTTATAGACTTCCCGAACGGGAAAGTTTATGCAATCTTGCTGAGATGTTTCATTGAGGCGAAAAAGTGTGTGTGGAATCATCGGCGCCATTCATGTTAAGGGAAATGTCGCCTCTCTCCTACGCCAATCATTGAAACGATTGGAATATCGAGGGTATGATTCCAGTGGAATTGCTACTTCTGCCAATGGGATTCTTTTTATTAAGAAAGACAAAGGAAAAATTGATGATATTCATGAGCGCCTGAATTTCGATTCCTTACCCGGTAGTATTGGAATTGGGCATACTCGCTGGGCTACTCATGGTCCTCCTTCAAAGATTAATGCCCATCCTCATACCGATTGTCAAAATCGTGTGGCAGTTGTTCATAATGGGATTATTGTAAACTATCAAGAACTTCGTGATGGGCTCAGACAGAATGGACATCAATTTCGCTCTCAAACCGATACGGAAGTCATTCCGCATCTAATCGAAGAGGAACTCAAAAAGACATCACGCCTTGACTTGGCAGTGGCCAAAGTTCTTCCGAAGTTAGAAGGAAGTTTTGCGATTGTTGTCATGGAGACTAACAAAAAGGAACTTGTGTGTTCTCGGCGAGAAAGTCCGCTTGTGGTTGGGCTTGGTTCTCGGGGGGTTTATTGTGCATCAGATGTTCCTGCATTTTTACCCATGACTCGAAAGACAATTGTGCTTGAAGATGATGAATTAGTGCACCTTACTGAAAAAGGCGTGCGTCTCGGTCGGCTAGGCTCTTCTGGTTCGTTGGTCTCGGTCCCGTTACGGGAGCCAATCGTCGTTGATTGGACTATTGACATGGCGCAAAAAGGTGGCTATCCTCATTTCATGTTGAAAGAGATTCATGAACAACCTCGTGCGCTGCGTGATACTTTACGGATTCGAAGCGCGGACCTTCAGACCTTTGCGGAAATACTGCATAATCATCGAAATGTGATTACCATCGCTGCTGGTACGTCATATCATGCCACCTTGGCCGCTAAGTACATGTTTTCCCAAATCGCCCATCGCCTCATACATGGGGTGATTGCCTCAGAAGGCTCGGATACAGTTGGGGCTAGCTTGGGTGAAGAGAGTGTCGTATTAGCGGTTACTCAGTCAGGAGAAACGATTGATACCATCCATGCTGTCAAACACCTCAAAAAGCAGGGATGCAAGGTGTTGGCAATTACCAATACTGTGGGTAGTTCAATTACGCGACTTGCAGATCAGGTCCTTTATACACAAGCAGGACCGGAAATTGGGGTAGCGGCAACAAAGACCTTTGCAACTCAACTTGCCACACTCGCCTCTCTTTCAATACACCTAGGAGTGATGACTGGTGCCCAGAAGAAAAAGGAACAACAAGCGCTGCTCGATTCCTTAGATGGGTTTCCGGATTTGATTGAATCTATTATTCGAAATCAAGAAAGTATGATTAAAGAGACGGCCCAAGAACATATTACCAAATCAAGTTTCTTTTTCCTTGGGCGCGGAATCAGTACTGCTACCGCATTGGAAGGGGCTCTGAAAATAAAGGAAATTGCGTATGTGCATGCTGAAGGATATCCTGCCGGTGAATCCAAACATGGTCCTATTGCCCTTGTAGAACCGGGATATCCCGTGGTGTTTGTGGGACCGAATGATAACACGCGGAAGCACCTAGAAGGTAACGTAATGGAGATGAAAGCTCGGGGCGCACAAATTATCTCCGTCTGTTCAGCGGAAGACCAACCGCTCATCGATCTCAGTGATCATGCCATTCCCCTCCCCACTCTTCCTTCCGTTTATTTTTCACCTATTAGCTACGTGGTACCACTCCAGTTATTAGCATATTATGCTGCGATTTTACGTGGCCACAATCCCGACCAACCGCGAAATCTCGCTAAAGCCGTAACCGTTCTTTAACACAAAGAGTTATAGCACTAGGTTGGTAAATTCAACTCACCATTACCATAGGTGAAACGAAAATTGGCTCGCTGCCCTGAATGCGCGGGGACGATGAAATTCGATCCTAAGAGCCGGCGTCAAGTTTGTCAAAGATGTGGGCTTGCTCTATCTCGGGCTGAGTTAGATCGGCTCTGGGAAGAGCAGCGCTCTTCTTTTCGAAAGGAAGATGAGGAACGAGCAAAATCCCAACGGCGTCGTGACTATCTTGATTGGTGGCTCGGTAAAAAAGAGAAGGACAAACGTAGAAAGTAACTAGCCCTATCTTAGGTCTTATCCTAGTTACTTCCACTGAGCTATAGCTGGTTTTCCCGTAGCTTCGGGGGGTTTACCCATATTTCATGAAGGGTGCTGTTACCAAGGGCTTGAGTGGGAGATTTCGAAGGTTCAAGGCTGTATTTTTCCGAATTTTACCACGTTAGGCTTTGTGTACGTCAGTTTTCAGCTAGTGTGGAAAATCCTTTTATGGGCGGCAAGTTCAATTCGTGCAGTACAGTGGCTAGCCATCTCAAATTTACCGTTTCGAGGGTGCGCACGTGGGCGAGAATATTATTGAAAAGGCATTATTAGGCGCGTCAGTCTTTAAAAACGAGGAAACCCTCCATCCTGCCTTTGTGCCTCCCGAACTTCCCAACCGAGAGGATCAACTGCTTCGACTCAGCCACGCCTTCAAGCCCTTGCTCAACAAAGATGGTGCTTACGCGGTCAATACTGCGGTGGTTGGCAAACCCGGAACCGGCAAAACGGTTTCCATCCGTTATTTCGGCCGTGGATTAGAAAAAGCCGCAGCGAAACGGGGTATCAAAGTTCGGTTTGAATACTATGATTGTTTTATGTTCCGGACAAAAAGCGCGATTCTCCGCGATTTACTTACGGAACGGTTTAAAGTCACCAGCCGCGGGTTTTCGGATGAAGAAATCACCACCATGATCAACCGGCGATTATCCCGTGAAAATCTGCGGTTAGTGTTGTGTCTTGATGAAGCCTATTTGCTTGGACAAGATTTGCTCAGCTTAATCCATGCGAGCGAGGTGGCCCAACATGGACATGCTCACATTTCTACCCTTATCGCCTGTCGTGTCGTTGATTGGCAAAACACCCTGAGCTTCCCCCTTTCTGGGCGACTTCATGACCGTATCGACATGCCTGCCTATACACAAGATGAACTCTACAAGATATTCAAATTCCGGTCAGAATTGGCCTTCCATAAAGATGTGGTCCCCGATGAAATTTTACATATGGTGGCTAACATCGCCGCATCCACCCAGAATGCCCGTCATGGAATTGAGATGTTGTACTTAGCTGGAAAAGCCGCTGATCGGGCCAGCATTCGTCCGATGACCCCCGATTTGATTCGACGCGCCAAACAAGAAGTCTATTCCGAACTCCGCTCCGATGTGCTTTATGGTCTCCGTGATCATGAGATACTCGTCCTTGCCGCTGTGTCGCGACAACTAAAGGCCGCAAAAGCCAGTTCAACGACCATTGCTGAAATCTATAAAAGCTATCAGATCATCTGTGAAGAGTCTGGAGTGAAAAAACAAGCCCTCCCCACCTTCCGAAAAACTATCGATGCTCTGGTAACGCTGGGCATTATTGGAAAAGTCGTTGAAAGTATTGGAGAAGGGCGACGGGGTCGACGAGCCCGCTTAACATTGATGGATATTCCCGTTGAGGTCTTTGATGAACGTGTGAATGAAATTCTTCAGCGTCGTCAATCAGTGGACGGAAGCTTTGATTAATTCACGAACAATGATGGGAGCTGACATGACAACACCAAATATGAAAGATGCGCTTCGCTTTCAATACCAAAACGCTTCAGTGACAGTCGTGGCGTTAAAGATGCTGGATGAATTTACGATTCAGGATTTAACTTTTGGACCGGTGAAAAAAAGTGGTGAATTTGACGTGCCCCGGTGGGTCGCTGATGTTTTGGTGGCGGCCAACCAAGTGAAGTTAAAAGCTCCCACAATGAGTGTCCCAGATCTCCAAAAAGCGCTCTGGCGCGAAACCGGTGAACCCGTGCTCCAACCGTTATCGGCGAATTATTATTTTCAAATTCGCACCAGTATCCAACATTTGGCTACACAAAATCAACAAAATCCAAATGATGTACGATTAGCTACTCAAACCAAGATGGAGCAATTACTCCGTGACCTCATTGCCAACCGGTTACTGAAGTTGATGAAACTGTCTTTACGGGAAGAGCGTATCCATGAGACCAAAAAGAAAATGACCCACGAAGAACGATGGCTTTTTGACCGACTAATTAATTTGTTACGACAGTGGCAAACACAAGTAATGGAGATTGAAATCGGTGACTGAGGAAATTGACTCTATCACACGTTTTGAAGACTTCCTAAAATCTTACAAAACCGAAGAGGGCGAAACTCTCTACCATGATGCCATCTCCCGCCTGAGTCTTGAAAACCTCATTTCCGTGTCTATCGATTTCAATCATCTTCTCACCTTCGACCCCGACCTAGCCGCGGCCACACGGGAACACCCCCAACGCAATATCGAAGCCGCCTCCGCCGCCATCCGCCGGATCCTCCACATCGTGGACCCCGATTATGCCGACACCACCGAAAATCTCCACGCTCGATTCAAAGAGGTTCCCGACCGAGTGTCTGTCCGCTTCATCCGTGCCGAACACATTGGCCAACTCATCATGGTCGATGCCCTCGTCACCCGCGTCAGCGACGTCAAACCCCTCCTCGTCGAAGGCGCCTTCCAATGCCGCCAATGCCAAGAAATCATCTACATCCCCCAAACCCACCAATTCGTCCCCCCACCCCTATGCACCAACGACGCCTGCCGCAGCAAAGGCCCCTTCGATCTCATCCCCGAACGCTCCAAATTCATCGACTGGCAAAAAATCCGCCTCCAAGAAAAACCCGAAGAACTCCCCCCCGGCGC
>CAYFXY010000029.1:24650-26861 GCA_964347205.1 uncultured archaeon | reverse complement strand
TCTTTTCAAGGCGTTCTTTGGTGACTGTGACTGGGGCAACATCTGTTTCAGGATACATGCGTGCAGCCCCTGGACGAGGACGTGAATAGCGGGTGGTTCCATCAGCGAGAGGACCTCGTGTTTCTGGGGGGATTTCTTTCAATGCAGTTTTCGCCCGTTCTGCAACCGCAAATAGGGCTTCGGTGGCCTCGTTTTTATTCGCTGCAACAAGAATGATAGCGTCCACATTTTCTACGTTCAGATGACTTCTCAATCTCTTAATCTCTGCAGCCGTGATACCATACTTGGGTAATTCATCTGTATGGAATAGGCCTTTTACTCCACCCCAAAATTTGGCATAATCTGCAAATTCGCTACCTAAGCGTCGACCCGGCTGGATTTCTCGTCCTACAAACCCTGAAAAACCAGGAAGAATAAGTGCAAAAACTTTCTCTTTTCTTTTCAATGCACTTTTGAGTACTTTGCTTGTGCTTTTTTGGAAGAGCTCGGTCACATCATGAATTACTTTCTTGATCTCTCCTGCCCGAACGCCTCCTTCTTTCAATTCCATTTGCAGTTTTAGAAGTTCCACTTGTCTTTGGACTTCATATCGAACAACTTGTCCAATAAGATTGAGTTTCTGAACCCCCTTTATTTCGATAATCGACCCACCCTTAATCGAAACGTTGATGTCTTGTCGAATAGTACCCAATCCCCGCTTGACTTTCTTGGTTACACGAAAGATTTGTCCAATTCGAAGGGCTGTGGCTTGAACTTGCTCCGGGGTTTTCATCACCGGAGCTGTCGCCACTTCAATGAGAGGAATTCCTAAACGATCTAGTCGCCAATATGTTCGTGTGCCTTGCTCCCGAATTTTTCGAGCGGCATCTTCTTCTACTCCAATAGTCTGAATCGGGACTGTAAAACCATCTACATTAATTGTTCCTCCAAATGCGACCACAACACTGCGCTGAAAGCCTGTGGTGTTCGATCCATCTATGACAAGTTTTCGCATTACTTGGATTTCATCAACAGGTTGTGCATTCATCATTAGGGCGATTTCGAGAGCAAAATCCACTGCTTCTTTATCAAGCAGGTGCGGAGGCTCTTCATCTTGTTCAACAAGACAAATGCTGTCATCGTAATTCTCATAGATGTGAACTCGCCCTTTCTGAAACTCAAAGAGCGCTGCTGGATCAACTTCACCAAGCTCGCTCTGTGTGGGTCTTAGCCGGCGAAGAAAGGTAAAATGTGGATCATCCTCTCGAATTTCAGTAGGACAATTACAAAAGAGTTTGGTCTTTGTTTCGAGTTGTTGGTGGACTTCAATTCCAATAAGAGCTCCTACTTTCTCATAGTCGATTTTAGTCATTGATTGCTCAGCTCTTCATACTGGCTTCGTTTTGTACACTCAGTAATCTCTCCAACCATGTTCTGAAGCATTAGTGAACGAACTTCCGACTCATTCTTAGTTTGTGCAAGAACCCACATCAGCTTCACATAGGCTGTTTCAGCAATCATATCCTCAGCAGGAATAACGCCACGTTGCACTAATTCAACACCGGTCCGATAAACCCGCATTTGGACGCGTCCCCAAATACATTGTGATGTCATGACAATAGGTATCTTTTCTTGCTGTGCTCTTTCTACTGCAGCGAATAGGGATTCTGGGGCATGTCCAAGCCCTGTTCCTTCTAGCACAATACCATGATATTCCTGATCAATAAGGGCTTCAACTAAGTCGCCAGTCATTCCTGGTGTAGTTTTTACTAATCCGACTTTTACATCAAAGTTAGGCTGCAAAACTAATTTTCGGTTAGCGTCACGGTGATGAAAGGCGGAATCCTCAACGAGCATATGAACTTGCCCTTCCTTTACCTCGCCCAACAGGTCCGCATTAATAGTTAGGAACGCATCGCGTCGACTTGTATGACATTTTCGAACTTGTGTACCCCTATGGAGCGCTATGATTGTATCATCGGGGCTTCGATGCATGGCAATCACTACTTCAGCAAACGGTCCTTGAGACGCAGCGGTGATGGCTCCCATAAGATTCAATGCAGCATCAGAGGAAGGACGATCCGATGACCGTTGTGAGCCAGTAAGGATAACTGGTTTGGGAAGATTTTGTAAAGCAAAACTCAGTGCTGCTGCGGTATATCCCATCGTATCGGTTCCATGAGCTATGATTACGCCATTTGAGTCTTCTAGATGACGCACGATTTTTTTTGC
>CAYFXY010000029.1:9731-24640 GCA_964347205.1 uncultured archaeon | reverse complement strand
TCACTGAAAATACTAAACAAAACTTCTGCACGGATATTAGCAATTTCACCTAATTCTGGCACTACTGTGTATAAATCATCAGCAGTAAGTGCTGGATTAACAGCTCCGGTATGATAGTCCACCCGACTGGCGATTGTCCCTCCTGTACTTAGAATACTAACCCATGGGAGCCCTTTCTTAGTTTTTCGTGTTACTGATTGAAGTTCGGGCTGTACTTTTTTACCAGCAGTTAATCGTTTAAGATGGAGGATATTGTCGACATGAATACCAATATTATATCCTGAATCCAGCTTGATGATGATATGTTGGTCATCAGCACCAATTTCAGCCCGAGGAATTATAATGCCTTCGAAGGTTTTTTCTGCAGTTTTAATCTGAATTTGGTCACCAATACGCGCCTTGGCTTTTTGAAGGATTTTCTGGGCTTTTCCTAAATAGCCTGCTGGTTCTTCTTTCGGCATGGATAACTACCGCCTCTAGGATGTTGGCTCTTTCTGCTTTTAGGACTTTGCCCATCTCCACTGATTTGTGTCCACTAAAAGAATTGGTTGAAAGAATAACGAATTTGTCTTCAAACTTTGCGGTTAGAAGATGCGTCGTCGGAAGCGATAAAGGATGATAATGATAATGACGATGATGATTGCAACGATTGTAATTTCAATGACGAGGAGTTCACTAGGTGTTAGACCGCTACCAATGGTGATTGGTTCAGTTGATGAAACGAAAACATATTGATTCGCGAAGAGATCGATTCCGACTATCTCGACAGATGGATAGTCAAAGATGCCAGATATGAGAGCCATGGAGGTGTATTCTAATGTTACGTTTTCTCCTGGATGCAGATTTGTTACCGTTGCTGATGCTGTACCGCTAACAAGTTGAAACATGCCGGTGGTGATGGCTTGAATATCTGAAATTGTGACTTCAGAGAAGGGTGTGTTACCAGTATTTCTTATAGTAATTCTAACCGTTAAGAGCTCTCCTCGATTGAGGGAATTAGTGCTAAAGTCCCGTGTTACCGACATGGTTGAGGTTCCTTCATTGAACCAGACTGTGTAATCAAATTCCCTAACAAATTCATCAAAATTGTATTCTTCAACACCAATCGGATAATAGGGGAAGGTCGTGTTTTCAAAAATGTCAATTGGTGTTCCGTTTAAGATGACACGATTATAGGGGCCATTTATCCTCAATGTTCCTGTTCCTGTCAAATTCAATGGGGCTTGATTTCCCATGGCTTTCCCAAGACGGAAAATCGAAGTACCACCTCTCTCTTCGATGACGTTAGACACAGTGTATGTGAAATTCACTTCTGCGACAGGATCTGCTTCAAACCACTCCAGGTGAATATGATAGTCGGTTAACGAAGCAATAATGCCGGATGCATTGAAGCCATTCATCAGAAAGCTAGTTGCGTTATTGACGAGAAAGAATGTTGTATTAAGAAATTCCTCATGGGACGCAATGCGGTCATTAAATTCCCAAAGTGTTTGGTTCTCATAGGCAGTAAAATTAAATGTGCTTAATGCTGGCCAGCTTTCATACCGAATATAATTTTCCATAGAATAATTCAGGAAATCTCTTACCTCAAGTGCAGTTGTTGTATTATCCCATGGGACTGCTATGATGGTAGCATTCCCTGGATTTCCATTATAGATCCCACCACTAATTGATCCAGATTTGGTCCAATTATAAAGGGGATTAAAGGGTGATGATGCTCCTGTGCTTGGTCGCCCATACCAAGACACTGTAACACTATTATCATAGGTATATTCTGTTTCAAGAGTCACTAGAATCCAATCAGGTGGTGCTTGAGGAACTGGAGGGGCCCAGGAATTCAGTGGAGAGTTCATGCTGGGTTCTCTAATTAGCAGAGTAGATGTAGGTGCTAAAAACGGATTTAGAAGCAGAATAACTAGAATTAAGAGTAGTGGTATCAGCGCCGTTTTCCTCTTCACAGTTACACACCATCATATGGCTAAACAAATTATCAGAGTGAACCCGAATGTTGCAAGCATTTTAAAAGATTTTCTGGTTGGAGCATTTCATAATAGCATCTTCCAATAAATCACTAATATCGATGATTTCAATTTTTCCGTCAGCGCCCGGTTTTCTTCTTGTTTCAACTCTGATAAAATGGCAGGGCAAGCAACTTTTAAAAAGAAAGATTTCAAAGCAATTCCAGATTATTTTATTTACCTAAATTAACCGCCTGCAATAATCGGCAGAACAAGAACCCGTTGTCCCTCTTCGATAGCATCTTCCAAGTAAGCTCGCTTGCCATCCACCAAGACAACAAAGTGTCGGTGGAGAAGTCCCAATTCCCTTAAAAGCTCCCGAACCGTCTTGGATTCAGTCAACTGAAACTCAGATAAGCCACTCCTCAAGAGTGTCTCCATATTCTCAAATTCTGTATCCATCGATGACCACCCGCAATGCTACTCTGACAACACGACATATAGATAAAAATATATCCGGCTCTATTGATACCATTTACAAAAATCCCGAATTCCTGATTCGTATCAATTTGGGCCCGTGGCCAAGCTGGATAAGGCATCGGCCCTCTAAGCCGAAGAACCGGGGTTCGAATCCCTGCGGGCCCGCCATTTTCGGATTGAAACGAGAATGCCCGTTACTTACACTGAAGCTTCAACAACTACCAAACCCAAAATTCGTTTGCGATATTTTGTCCCCTATTTGCTAATTTTTCTCTTGATGCCAATTTGTACATATCTTTTTGGGACTTGGTTCGATCTTATTCTAAGTCTCCCTCCTTTTCCTCCTTTTCCATTCAATATTCTATTAGGTCTTTTAGTGATGTTAGGTGGTGCGGTAGTTGGCGTAAGGGCTACTCGACAATTACGAGAAGTTGGGAAGGGTCTTCCTTGGGGAGAAGCTGAAGAAGAATCCCAGTCGACGGTTCTAATAACTGACGGTATTTTTGCCTATACGCGAAATCCGATGACCTTTGGCTACACTCTACTTCCTTTGGGAATGGGATTGCTTTTTAGATCGCTTGGCATGGCGGTGTTCATTCCTTTCATAGTTCTCGTAATACAGGTTATTATAATAAAAAAGCGTGAAGAACCGAGTCTAGAACTACGATTTGGAGAAAAATATCGCACGTATAAAAAAAATACGCCGTTCCTCATACCTAATGTTAGGTTGTTCTTTGCACGTCATCGAAAGAAAAATACCACTGTTAATTCAAGCTAGTGACTAGCCTGTTCTTGGAACATCCTTATGGCCATGCTGATTATCTTTTCTGCTTCCGGCGAGTCTTTCCATTCTTTCACTTTGACCCATTTCCGAGGTTCGAGGTTCTTGTAATTCAAAAAAAAGTCTGCAATTTCTGCACGAAGATGAGCTGCCATCATGGAACAATCTGTAACTTCATCAAATCGTGGATCAGTCACTGGGACTGCGATGATTTTATCATCCTCCCCTTTTTCGTCTTCCATAGTGAGTAAACCAATTGGTCGTGCTTCCAAAACACACCCAGTGAAAGTAGGTTTTGTAGTAAGTACCATTATATCTAACGGGTCATTATCAGTATACCAGGTTTGGGGGATAATTCCGTAATCAGCTGGATAATACAAAGCTCCATAAAGAACCCTATCTAATCGAAATACCCCCCATTCATGATCGTATTCGTATTTGTTCGTTTCACCTTTCGGCACCTCCACAATTACATTGACACGCTTTGGTGGATCGGAACCGGATGGTAAATCGCGCCAGAGATTCGTCATAGTAACTGCACATCTAATCTTCAATTGGGCTCAGGACTTTTTGGGTGTTTTCTTTCTCTTCTCATAAGGCATGATTTTTGTTTTGGTGCCTACTTCGCAGATTTAGAGACAGTTTCTCCGTTTTTCCTTTTTTAATATAATAATAAAACGTCACCTCTTAGCCTTGAACTCCATTTTTTGAAATAGCAACTTCACACTAGCGTTTTTTCTTAGGGAGCCTGAAATTTTCGGGTGTGAAAATCTTTTGTAGTTCTTCTTCTGAGAACAAGCCTTTCTCCTTAACTAATTCCCGAATGGACTTATCCTGTATCAAAGCTTCCTTGGCAATCTCTGCAGCTTTATCGTAGCCAATATAGGGGGCTAATAATGTCACTAAACTTGCGTTTTTTTCAAGATTAGTTTCTAGAGCTCTTAGATTTGGTTGGATGCCACTTACACATCGATCTTTGAACGCGGGAAGATATCGAATAAGCATTTTCATAGAGTTAAGGATTGCATCGATCATCACAGGCATCATAACATTGAGTTCGAGTTGACCTGCTTGAACAGCTAATGTGACAGTTGTGTCGTTTCCAATAATTCGGAATGCTACCATGTTGAGTGATTCTGCCATTACTGGGTTGACCTTTCCGGGCATTATCGAGCTTCCCGGTTGGACTGCAGGAAGATGGATTTCGTTTAACCCGCTTGTTGGACCTGAGGAGAGTAATCGGAGGTCATTGGCGATGCGAATGAGTTCTAGGGCAAGTTCTCGAAGGGCTCCAGAAAATCGAGTGAGGTTGTGTCGTGACCCTTGGATGTAGGGTAAATCCCGCACAGTTGCTAGGCGTACACCTTCTTTTTGGGCAAAATATAGGAATTTTCTGATGTAATCAGAGGGAGTATTTACTCCGGTTCCGACTGCTGTACCACCAATTGGAACAAAACGGACGCTATCTAATGCGATTTCAAGTCCTTGAATGAGCCGATCTAAGGCTGTACCGTACATCCGGAATTCTGCTCCTAAACTTATGGGAACCGCGTCTTGAAGATGGGTACGACCTGATTTGAGGTGTGAGGACCATTCTTTTCCTTTTTGCCAAAAAGTGTCCCGAAGTTGTTCGAGTGTTATCTTCAAGGGTTTCCAAGTCTGAATGATAGCAATAGCCATTGCGGTGGGGAATGTATCATTTGTGCTTTGACTCATATTTACATGGTCGTTGGGATGGATAATGGTTTTTTCTCCGAGTGAACTCCCGAATATTTCGAGTGCTCGATTCGCAATCACTTCATTTGTATTCATATTGAATGAAGTGATATTCGCGAGACGATCAATTATGAAGTGGTTGTGGTGTTGACCTTTGACGATTTCGGATCCAGCTTGTATAATGGGATTTGCAATTTTTTGTGCTAATTTTTTTGTTTGGAGATTTACTTGTGCTGCAATCTTTTTGACCAGTGCATAAGCGCTTATAAATTCAGGGTGAGGGAGCTCTCCTGTTATCGGGAAATTTTCTTTTGCTCGTAGGGTTTGAATTCCATAGAGTGCAGTTTCTGGAACTTTAAGTTCTCCTAGAGAATCTTTTTCTATACGGGTTTTGATCTTTAACGCCTCCTCTGCTTACTTTTCCCCCATCTTTTCTCGGATTTTTCTTATTTCTAATGCGGGTGCAACCTGCCGTGGACACACCTTAACACAATTGTAATAGTATTCGCATCCTAAAGCTCCCTCGGGTTTTGTTTTTAATTTGGATAGTCTTTCTTGTGTTGCTTGATCACCTGGATCCTCAATAAACCTCCAGGCTCGAGCTAAGGCTGCGGGACCAAGATAGTTGTCAAACGTGTTGTTAATCGGACAGGTGCCATAACAAAGGGCACATAGAAAGCAGTTGGCAGCGCGATTTAGGATCTGTGCTAATTCAGGAGCCATTATATCTGAGGGTGCTTGTGAAATTATCCAGGGGCTAATTGATTCTAATTTATCCCAGAATGGTTTAAGTTCTACAACAAGGTCTTTGATGATATTGAAATTGGGTAATGGCTCAAGGAGCACCTCTTCTTCAGAGTTAAAATCAATTGTTTGTTGCAATTTTTTGAAGGGCGCTTTAAGAGAAATTTTTCGTTCATTTGCCAGTGTAGAAATTTGGGTTTTACAGGCTAGTCTAGGAATCTTATTTATAATCACTGCACAACTGCCACACACGGCTCCTCGACAGGAATATCGAAAGACAAGACTTTGATCTAGATTGTGTTGAATGTAAAACAAGGCATCGAGGACGGTCATTCCTGGTTCAAGAGGAACCGTGTATTCCTTATAGTGTTCCTTCATATCGGTTTCGGGGTTATAACGAAAAACTTTGAATCGCATCGTTTTACGCATCTTAGTAGGTCCGCTCCTTAATTGGGTAGTTGGGCAGCAGTCGCACCGGGGCTTTTCGGAAGACCAATTCCTTTTGAAGATTCATTCCCACAACAATGTGGCATAGCCAATTCGGATCATCACGTTTCGGATAGTCTAAGCGATAGTGAGCTCCTCGACTTTCCTCCCGCATAAGCGCTGCACGGGCTACTACTTCCGCAAGTATGAGTTGATATTCCAGTTCAAGAACGCCAACAAGTGTTTGGTTAAACTTAGGGCTCTTATCATTGATAGATATTTCATTATATTTCTGGTGGAGCTTGAGGAGTTTTTCAAGCCCTTCTGTCATTTCATTTTGGATTCGGAATACACCAAAATGAGTGTTCATTATTTCTCCTAGTTCCCTCCGGATTTCAATAAGAGATCTTGATCCTACTTGAGAGAGTAACTGATTGATTTTTCTCTCTCCTGCTGCACGCCGTTGGTCTGCGATCGGGGTATCAACTTTAGAAAGAAGTTTGAGGTCTTTGCTCACGCGTTGACCAACGATTTTACCAAAAACAACCGTTTCTAATAGGGAATTTCCACCAAGTCGATTGGCGCCATGCACTGATATTGATGAGCATTCTCCCACGGCATAAAGTCCTTTTAGCGCAGTTGTACCCTCTGGAGTCTCACACCGTATGCCACCCATGGAATAATGCTGTCCAGGTTGGACGGGAATTGGCGCATCGATTGGATCTATGCCTGCAAAATTCATACTGATTTCACGAATACCTGGGAGGCGTTCTTTAATTTGTGTTGAACCGAGGTGGCGTAAATCTAGGTGTACAAAATCCTTCCCCTCAATACCGTACCCGTCATTAATTTCAGTTTGGATACTGCGAGCCACGATATCTCGGGGGGCAAGCTCCATGGCATGCGGAGCTGATTTCACCATGAACCGTTCACCCTTTGCGTTCAACAGGTATCCTCCTTCTCCTCTAGCTCCCTCAGTGATGAGAATATTCGAACCGTACAAAGTCGTCGGGTGGAATTGAATAAATTCAAAATCTTGTAATTCTGCTCCATTGGCAAGTGCGATACCACACCCCTCACCTGTACAAATTAATGCGTTTGTTGAACGTGAAAAGATACGTCCCCAACCTCCTGTAGCAAAAACAGTAGCTCTTGCTGAAAACGAAACAACTTCTCCTGCAGGAAGATGAAGGGCTATTGCTCCCTGACATTGATTCTGTTTTGTAATAAGATCGAAGACAAAATATTCATCAAAAATGGTGATTTTTCGTTTCAAAGTTTGCTCATAAAGGGTGTGCAGCAAATGATGTCCTGTTCGATCTGCCGCATAACAAGTTCTTGGAAATCCTGCCCCACCAAAGGGGCGCTGAGCAATTGCTCCATCCTCTAATCGTGAAAACACTACACCCCATCGTGCGAGTTCATGAACGCGATCAGGAGCTTCCTTTGCTAAAAGTTCTGCTGCAGTTTGATCAGCAAGGTAATCAGACCCCTTTATTGTATCAAAGGCATGACGTTGCCAGCTATCATCCTGACCCTTTGGGTGATTTCCTAAAGCTGCATTAATGCCCCCCTGCGCTGCGACAGAGTGTGAACGAAGTGGATGCACCTTCGATATGATTGCAATTTGGAACTGTGGGGTAGTTTCAGTAATTGTGATAGCCGTACGGAGACCAGAAAGCCCTCCTCCAATGATAATCGCGTCAAAGCTATAGTGTTTATGAGACATTGCCTTTTCATCTCTTCTATAATTTTATTCCGCTTGTCAATTATCTTGAATAACACTATTGCGAATCCACGGGGTTAAAACCACCTCGGTTTTACATAAAGCGATTCTCGGACCCTTGTTGAAACCCCTGAAACATTGATAATCTTTATACTCTATGGCTATGCACGGCAAGTATTCTTCATCTTCCCTTGGAGGCGCAATCTTGTTTAAGATATTGGCTACTAAACAAATTGCTTCGGATATCTTTGAATTCGATATTAGTGCCCCTGATATTGCGGCTAAAGTTCGTCCTGGTCAATTTCTTATTTATCGCCTTCATGACAAAGGTGAGCGCATACCTCTGACCCTAAAAGATTGGGATAGTACGATGGGTACTATCACAATTGTTTTCCAAGTTGTGGGAAAATCTACTTTTGAACTCGCTCAGCTCCAATCCGGGGATGTCATTCAGGATATTATTGGTCCGCTAGGTACGATCCCGCCTAGTAAGCAATATGGTACTGTTATCGTTGTAGCTGGTGGATGTGGGGCAGCACCATCCCTTCCACGCGCTCGTCAACTAAAAGAAGCGGGGAATTATGTCATTACCATTCTCGGTGCACGACAAGATGACCTACTTGTTTGTGAGTCAGAACTAGGGCAAATAAGTGATGAATTACACATTACAACGGATGATGGCTCTAAAGGCATGAAGGGTTTTGTAACGACGAAACTAAAGGAACTCTTGGAATCAAAACGGAAAATTGACTTTGTCTTCACGGTTGGACCCCCAATTATGATGAAGTACGTTGCAACAACTACTAAACCCTTTGGAGTGAAAACCGAATGTAGTTTAAATCCAATAATGCTTGATGGAACTGGGATGTGTGGTGCCTGCAGAGTGGATGTGGGTGGGAAGATGAAATTTGCCTGCGTTGATGGTCCTGAATTTGATGCCCATGCTGTAGACTTTGATCTTCTCATGCGACGCTTGGAAACCTATAAGGACCAGGAAAAGCGCGTATTTGAGGAATATAGAAACAAGTGTTCCCGCTGCTGAAAACAAACTTTTCAGAGCACCTTCATAGTTTGGATTTCAATTCCAAATGTTTAAAGAATCGGTTTTTTTCAATTTATGTGAGGGTTAAGCATGGATTGGGTGTCATTTGGAAAACGATTTACCGCAGCTTTGGTTATTTGCCTTATTCTAAGCTGGTTTGTGACTATCTTGATATTTCATTTATGGACTCTAGCTAACTTTACTGTGACACTATTTTATTTTGGATTATTCTTAGTTATTTTTGGGGCATGTTTGCAAACACCTTTTGTTGAAGCTATGGCCACAATAAGATACGCTGTTAATCCGCAATCCACTCGTGATACTGTTCGGCACTACTCTGAACGACGGAGAGAACAATCGAACAGTGGCCTTGTTATTTTAGCCACCGGTGTTACATTCGTAATGAGTGCCTTCGTTTCTTTCGTTCTTCTCCCTTTGTTGCCCTTTTAATAAAAAATATTCAAAATTTGGTTTTCATAATTTCTGCAATGTTGAAAATCGTATGGGGGATGTGTTTTTAGCCAACATTGGTGAATGGGATTGCTAACAGGTGAAGCCTCTCAATGGTAACGAAAGAGGAAATTCTAGAAATCTTAGAAGGTGTTCGAGAGAAATTCAACCACCCAGCTACTAAATCGAAATTTAAGGGGTATGATCGAACACTTCAATTCTACCTTACTGATTTGGAACTAACTTACCACACGCGAGTCCACAATGAATCTATAGACCCTTTTGAAGAAGGTAAATTAGACAAACCCGATCTTCTCGTAACTACTGAGAGTGAAACTTTACTTGGAATCATAAAGGGTAATCTTAGTCCCCTTGACGCATATTCTGTTGGAAAATTAAAAGTTAGAGGAAGCATGACAGATCTCCTGAAACTCCAAATCCTTATGTAGCCCAAATACCCTGTGAAATCGAAGGAGTATGCGAATTTTAATCACAGCGTCTTTCCATGAGGAAGGGCTTAAACTCGTACGCCAACATGCTCAAATCGTTCATGAAGATTGGCGAAGCCGTGGTCGTGTCTATTGGGGCGAAGAACTCCTTACTAAATTGAAAGAAGTTGAAGCGGATGCTGTAATTGTTGAGGCAGATGCTGTCACGGCTGAAGTGATGGCCAATCTTCAACTTCGGTTCATCGGTTGTGCGCGTGACGATCCCAAAGAGATTGATGTGGAAGCTGCAACTGCTGCAGGGATTCCAGTATTCTATACGCCGGGTCGGAATGCAGATTCTGTTGCTGATTTGACCATTCTTCTCATGCTTTCCCAAGCAAGAAAACTCATCCGCACGGATCGACTTCTTAAATCAGGTAATGTCGAGATTGAGAGCGCAGAAGCTTTTACTAAATTGCTTGATTCACTTAAAGGTCAGGAACTTGGTAGGAGTACTGTTGGCATTATTGGATTAGGTCAAATTGGTCATCGAGTCGCCAAACGATTGCAGGGTTTTGGAACGCGTATCCTTTTTTATGATCCCAATATTAGTGCGAATGAAGGCAGGAAATTAAACGCTGAAAAAGTTGAGTTGGAACCATTAATGCGTGAATCTGATTTTGTAACACTGCATACTCGAGCAACGCCTGAAACATTCCGTATGATTGGTAAGGAACAACTAGCTTGGATGAAGCCTACTGCACATCTTATTAATACAGCACGTTCCGCGATAATTGATGAAGATGCTCTCTTCGAAGCCGTTGAATCGAGTACAATTGCAGGTGCTGGACTAGATGTTCATTCACGGGAACCAGTTGGGTCGAATAATCGCTTTTTACAATTTGACAATGTGACGGTTACTCCGCATATTGGAGGCAACACAATCGATGTAGTATATCGGCAATCCATGATTTTGGCGATGGATATTGACCGGTTCTTAAAGGGAGAAACGCCCAAATACTTAGCTAACCCAGATGTTCTCAAATCGTCTTAATGGGAGTTTACCATGCCCACACAACAACTACTGACGATAGACTTTGGGACATCAGGGATTAAATGCATGATTTTCACCGCTAATGGTCATGTGTTATCTCGGCAATTCACGCCCATTCAATATATTGACTCTGAGGGTCTTAGTGGCATTGGAAAAGAGTTCAATTCGAAAACAGCATGGCGTATTATTCAAAAAATGATCCCAATTTGTTTAAAAGAAGCCAAATCCGTCCCTGAAGATATCGCAGGTATTGCCACAACAAGTCAGCGACATGGAGCGGTTTTTCTCGATAAGAAAGGTAACGTCATTTATTCTGGGCCAAATCTTGATGCTCGTGGCGTTTTAGTTCAAAATCTCGTAGCAGAGAAATTGGAAAACGCCTGCCCACCAACAGGTTGTTGGCCTCCTTTACTGTATTCCCTTTGCCGAATATTATGGTTTAAACAGCACAAACCCGATTTATTTGCTAAAATTGCACATGTTTTATCGATAAGCGATTGGATTGTTTACAAACTCACCGGAGAAATCGCGACAGATCCTTCACAAGCCTCCAATACTCAATTTATGGATATCCAGACTGCACAATGGTCACTTGAAATTTTAGAACTGGCTGAGTTATCAAACGAGTTGTTGCCCCCCATAATTGAATCAGGAACCCTCGTTGGCCATATTTTACCATCAGTAAGTAAATCCTTGGGGCTTTCTAAAACCTCAGTAGTTGGGATTGGTGGAGCAGATACTCAATGTGCTCTCCTTGGTTCTGGAACTGTCAAAGCTGGAGAAATTGGAGTTGTTGCGGGAAATACAGCGCCTGTCCAAATGGTCACGAATGAACCGATTATTGATCCGGCTTGTCGCCTGTGGACTGGACGATTCCTATTACCAAATAAGT
Organism: uncultured archaeon; assembly: GCA_964347205.1. Lineage (GTDB taxonomy): Archaea > Asgardarchaeota > Hermodarchaeia > Hermodarchaeales > Hermodarchaeaceae > Hermodarchaeum. Next base: position 12,943 of record CAYFXY010000029.1, on the reverse strand, counting down.
GGGTTTTAGAGGCAAACACAGGGACAACTGGTGCAGTTTTGAAATGGTTTGTACAAAACATGATTGCCCCCATTTCTGAGGATACTGATGGTACAAGTGATTATGCCTTCGAACGGGTGGAAAAACTTGCCGCTGGAGCTCCCCTAGGGTCATTGGAGACAATTGCATTGCTTGGTCCATCGATTATGGATGCGCGGAACATGACCACAGTAAGACCGTCACTCATTCTCTTTCCTCCACCTGCATCGCCACTCAGTTCTCCGATCACAATTAGGGAACTTTCACGTGCCTTATTCGAAAACATCAGCTTCGCTATTCGTGCCAACATTGAACTAATTGAAGCTTTAGCCGAGTGCAAATTTGACGTCTGCACCGTCGCAGGAGGTCTGGTACGTAGTAGATTCTGGCGACAAATGCTTGCAGACGTTACAGGTCTACGAATCAGGCATAGTCATGTCGCTGAGGCCTCGAGCTTAGGTGCAGCTGTTTGTGCTGCAACCGCTGCTGGGTTGTACGGCTCTTTGACTGACACTATGCATCGGATGGTCAAATTACAGCCTGAAATTCATTCCCATACGGAAAGGCACTCAAAGTACGAAACTTATTTCACTCGATGGCAGACATTGTACAAGCAATCTGCTAATCTATAGCTTAACCCGTTGAGTGAAGGCGGATTGAAATGACACCAGATGTAACAAAAGAGGCAAAAGATGAAGTGCTTCAAACTTGTCAAGCCATGCAAACCGCGAAACTTGTAATTGGCAGCTCTGGCAACGCTAGTTATCGAATTGAAGGAACAGATAATGTTGCTATTACTCCAAGCAATGTTGATTATTCCTGTATGAGCTCTGATGATGTAATGATTGTTGATCTAGATGGCGATATAATTGATGGTGAAAGGAATCCATCTATCGAATACCCTATGCATTTAGCGATTTATAAGGCTCGACCTGATATCAATGCGATTGTTCATACCCATTGTATTTATGCCTCAGCACTCGCTGTACTCCAAGAACCGCTTCCACCAATTGTGGATGAATTTGTTGTCCGTCTTGGTGGACAAGTGGAGGTTGCGAAATATGGTCTTCCCGGAAGTGAAGAACTAGCGGGTAATGTCGTTGAAGCTTTGGGAGAACGTAATGCTGTCTTCTTAGCTAACCATGGGGCTCTATGTTGTGGTCCTTCTCTTGATGTGGCTCTTCACAACGCCTTATTACTCGAGCGTGTGGCGCACATATATCTCTTAGCATTAGCCGCAGCTGGTGGGAAGAAAAAGTTTGCTTCGATTCCTCCGGATGCAATTGAAACTCAGCAGCAGATGTTCGAACTCTTAAAACGTATTAAAAAACGGTGATGTGAATGCCCCCCTTCAAAGGGTATGTGGGTGAAGTTCTTTTTGTCAAATTGACCAAGGGTTTCATTTAACGTAAACCTTTGAACTGGAATTATGCTCGTAAATTCATAGGTGGCTCTGGGTATGCTAATCAGTGGCCTAGAAAGAATTTCTACCCTTTCAACAGCTGCACTAATGCAGGAAAGGTTCCAAAAGTAGAGGTTCAACTCTAAGATTTTTATGAAACCTGTTAATGGGATAAGAAAACAGGAAGACCCCGTCGGGAAGCCCTTAAAAGTTTGAAATTAAAAGATGTTGCCACAGATCTCTGAAATCAAAACGATTAATTTGACACTAATTCCCTCATTATTTAAACAGATATTCTTCAAACTGAAATTGGATAATGCTTTAAATCAGTAAATGCTGCACTTTCGGTGGCACTTTCAGGAACATGAGCTGAAATAAATGAACCCCAAGAAATCGAGGGAAAAACCTCCTGAGAAACCACAACCCTGGTTGATTCCTCCACCCGAGATGCCACACCAGGATCCTAAGACGCGAATCCATAATTTCGAAGAAGTAACTTTTGGATATTCAGAAGAACAAGTCTTACAGGAGGCCGAACGATGTATGGTGTGTAAGAATCCCAAATGTGTTGGAAGCTGTCCTGTAGAAATTGAAATTGATCGGTTTCTAGATGCTGTTCGCAATCGTGATTTTAGAAGTGCCATTCGAATTATTAAAGAAAAAAATAGTCTACCTGCAATTTGTGGTCGTGTCTGCCCACAAGAAACTCAGTGTCAATCAGGGTGTATCCTCAGTAAAAAGGGTCATGCAATTGAGATTGGGCGTATCGAGCGATTCCTTGCAGATTGGGAAAGGGAAAATGGTGTCGAAATCCCAAAGCTTTCAAAGTTGAGTGGTCACCGAGTTGCAATTGTAGGAAGCGGACCTGCAGGTCTTACAGCAGCAGGGGATCTTGTTTTACTAGGGCATAAAGTAACAGTATTTGAAAGCCTACATGAGCCTGGAGGTGTCCTGACCTATGGAATTCCCGAATTTCGTCTTCCTAAGGCTATTGTAAGAGCTGAAGTTGGTTATCTTAAACAACTGGGCGTAGATTTTCAGCTTAATGCTTTCATTGGACAACTTTATTCCCTTGAAGATCTTTTTGAACAAGGTTTTGAAGCTATTCTTCTTGCATCAGGCGCAGGGCTTCCACGTTTCTTGAATATTCCTGGGGTGAATCTCGTCGGAACATACAGCAGTAATGAATTTCTCACCCGAGTAAATCTAATGCGGGCTTATCAATTTCCGAATTATGACACTCCTATCGTCTTTGGCAAAAACGTTGTAGTCGTCGGGGGAGGCAATGCTGCTATGGATAGCGCACGAACTGCATTGCGATTAGGTGCAAAGAACGTGCATATCTTTTATCGCCGCTCTGAAAATGAAATGCCGGTCCGGCGCGAAGAATATCTTCACGCTAAGGAAGAAGGTGTTAACTTCCAGTTCCTCACTCAACCAATTGAAGTTTTAGGTGATGCAAACGATCGCGTTAAGGCTATCCGGTGCCTTCGTAATTGCCTAGGGGAACTCGATGAGAGTGGACGATGCCGGCCTGAACCCTTCGATTCCTCGGTGCACTCCTGAACTTGAATGTGATCGGTGGGGTGATGTTGTTATTGACTCTGAGAGTTTAGAAACCTCGATTCCTAAGGTTTGGGCTGCGGGTGACCTAACAGGTGGCGAAGGAACAGTTATCGCTGCAGCTGGTGAAGCAAAACATGCTGCACGGAATATCCACAAATATCTCCAACAACTCTAATTGTTTCAACTAGGCTCCTCAAATTCATGTTCCCCGATCAAGCTGAGATCA
>CAYFXY010000029.1:5668-9721 GCA_964347205.1 uncultured archaeon | reverse complement strand
TCATATAAATTATGAAACATTATCTTATGTTGAGAGAGGGTATAGAGTACATCGCCAATGTATAGAGTTCGATGAATGAAATATGGGTGAAACTCCCACCAAGATTGCTGAAATGCTGTGAGATTTTCCAAGTGTGTAATTTCACCTCGTAGTTCGATTGTTCCCTGAGTAGTGTTGATTTCAAATACATAGGCTCCTTGCCATACAACATCTCCCCAGGATGTTGATGATGGGTTTGGATCACTGATATATTCACATAATGTAATTGGCATGACAAATAGACCTTGCTGAATGTCAACTAATACTGCCTTATGATCATGTAAGGCTTCAGATTCTGTTCCTCGAACACCATAGATTAAGCGAACGGTTTCCTGAGGATAGAAGGGGTCAGTAGTGTTGAATAAACTGACTTTGACTCCCTGATACCACCACCAATCGCCTGACTCACTTTCTACAGTATCCTTTCCTAATCCAAGCAAAAAGCCATTATCTAGGGGATGAAGATAATCCGAATAACCTGGAATTACTAATTCGCCCATAACTTTAGGATGGTGAGGAAGTGTTAGATCGATTATGAATAACGGATCTACTTTGAAGAACGTGACAAGGTATGCTGTGTTTCCAACAAAACGGGCTGAATAGATTTCTTCACCAGGAGCTAATCCCTCGACTTGACCAACGATATTCATATTCATATCTAGGACATAGATGTTACTTGCTTGGACCCATTCTGACAAAACCTGATTGATCAAACTCCAACTCGTCGTTGCAACTCTAAGGTATGATCCAGTTTCATCTAATGCGAATTGATTGATGAGATAACCTGAGACTAATCCGCTAGCTCTATAGTTAGTATCTCCCTGGTTAATTTCAAATCGGTGAATCGTTGTTTTTTTATCAAACCAGCTTCGAGTCAAGAGAGGGTAACGTGAGACGGCCAAATAGATGTTATTTAGCGAAGAATAAAGGGTACACGTTGCTCCTCCAGTGAGAATGGTTTCAATATCTGGTGTGGCATTTGAATCTGTGATGTCTAAACTAATCACCATCTGATAATAAAAGTACCAGTCAAATGCCCCCGGATCAAAGTAGATATTTCTAACTGGAATACTCCAATCTGCACTAGGCGTTTTGATATGCGGAATATCTTGGCGGTCTCCATCCTCAGCATACTTTCTTGCAATAAGATATATGTGTTGACCAATCATCCGTGCCCCTTCATATTGCCCTGTCACCCTCATTTGGTAGTCTTGGGTGATTGATACAGGATCAGAAACATCATATACTTCAATTACAACTTCGTCAGGATCTTGTCCGATAATCACCAGTCTCGATGTAGAATGGAGAAATATTGCCTGCGGCGTTTCGGTTGGAAGTATTTGTGCCACAATTTCCACAAATTCAGTTGGATAAGCTCTGATAACAACAATACTTTCATCAACAATTGTAAAGATGTAGGTGCCATCAGTTTTCATTGTATCCGGTTCATCTACCCCTTCAACTTGTACATTTGTCGTAGAATAACCCGCAGTTCCATCAATACCACGGGGAGTTCCTCCTGTGGCCAACTCCATTCCCGAAAATGTAAGTGGACTTATCCACCATTGGTTCATCCACCACTCTCCAATTAGTGGAAGAGGTCTATGTGTGACAATAAAGCTTGATAGCGCCTCTTCCGATGAGAAGCGTTGAAGCTGAACTGGCGGATTCGCGAATCCGACATATAAACCAAGAAAAGCTGAACTCCCCAATATCATTGTCAGAACGATAATAACCCGCAGAGAAGGAAGAGCACCACGTGTCCTGCGAAAACATCGAGATAGACTATGAACAATACCTGGCATAGTTGCATATTGTGTGACGACCTATGATTAATCTAAAGAATTGAACACTCTCTCAAGTCGCGTTCTACACTTTAGAACAGTGAGTGAGCAATCAAAAGACAAAAAGGGAACTTTTCCACTTCACGAATTGTTTGAATCCGAAATCTTCGGATTATTTGCTTCACATTTTTTGAAGGTATTCTAGCTACACACAGGGTAATGCGAATAGCCATCACGGCTAAAAAAAGAAAAAAGGGAATCCTAAAATGAAGATTTTAGGATTCTTCTTTCGTATCTTTGCGCCACCACCAGATGAAGTATATACCTCCACCAATGGCGAAAATCAGTAAAACCAATAGACACGCTACTAACCATGTGTAGATCAAGTCACTGATTGTCCAGGCTTGAAAAGCAAGGGTCCACCGACCTGTGGTCCACACAATAATTAGCCATATCACTCCTCCCAAAAATGAAAAGAACCCACCCCCTTCAGTGCGTCGGGGGTCAGTCCCACGTTTGGGGGACATATCATACTCTTTCCGTTCTTCCTCTGGTAGTTTTCTATACCACAGAATAAATGTTACCACAACAATTGGAATTAGCCAACTTGCTACAAAGATAAGCTCCCATATTATCACTTGTATGATAATTACAAAAATAGAGGCCACGGACCATTGTCCAAGGGAAACTGGCACGAGTCCTAACACTTGTGCATCAGCTATAACCTTGAGAAACACATACACTGCTACAACGGTGGCTGCGGCGAGCACTCCAATAATTAGAAGTGCCATTTTCCAATGTCGGCGTAGAAATTTTTTCACTGCTGCTTCGCTTAATTCTTCATTTGTTTCCATAGATCCAAACTCCATCATGAATTTAATTTGAGTAGGTTCGTTGACCTTTTACTTATAATTAAGCATTTTATATGGAAACATATTTATGGCGTTATTTAAGCTAACCCGATTAAGCTTGCCTAGAACTGGCATGTAATACAAAGCTCCAAAAGGGTGACTAACCATGACTGACTACATTCGACTTGGTCAAGGAAAAACCACATTGACCATTACCAATCCACAAGGTGATGATGATGGGGATGGCCAACGGTCGTTCTCGCGAACGTACACTAATCTGGCGGGTTTATCGCGAAGCGATGCCCGTTCTGCTCTTCACAGTCTTAGCGGAGCTTTTTGCAGGCGCTTTATTACTTAGTCTCGATATAGCCTTTTCCAGTTTAATTGGGCTTTTTGTTCTGATTCCTGGTTTAATGCAGTTACGGGGAAATATATCAACTAGTTTAGCGCAACGCCTAGGTTCAGGAACTCATCTGGGAACGATTTCATGGGAACAAGGACTAAACTCACCGCTTCGTGCTAACATCAGGGCTGCTTTTTATCTAGCAGTCATAATGTCGTTTTGTTTAGCAATTGGAGCATGGTTCCTATCAATGGTAATCCAGACTCTTGCACCCACAAGTGGAGTTCTTTTACTTTTACCGCATTTTCTTATAATTGCATTAGTGACTGCCATTTTGGCTGGCGTTGTCCAAGTTACAATAACAGTAACTGTCGCTCTAATTGCTCATGCTCGGGGTCTTGACCCAGATAATATCACAATTCCAATTGTAGCGGCTATTGGAGATGTAATTACTATTGGTTGTCTCATTTTAGCAATCTCTTTGGCACTAATTATCCCCCCTCTTCCAATCTTCGTGTAATGTGGTGAATAATATGGCGAATCATACAGTAAGAAAGATTCTCATTGAAAGCCTTCCTCCGCTAGTTGTAGTCTTATTTTTTGCTCTTGCAGCTGGTCAATTTCTGGATAGTACCTTGGAAGGTCTGAAAATTATTTTCCCCTTGATTTTGTTGATGGTTCCTGCCTTTATTGATATTACCGGGGATTTGGCAGGAGTTGTGGGAGCACGTATCACGAGCCACTTATATACAGGTGAACTTGATCAAAGTTTCCGTCCCTATCGGCTTCTTTTTTCGAATCTTTTTGCTGTTTTATTAGTGTCAATGACGGCGTATGCGTTCTTGGGTATTTGTGTAATTGCTATTACGCTGAGTTTGGTTCCGGTTCTTGGCTTCGTTTTTCCTGTTGGAGCATTTCCGTTATTATTCCTTGCGATTCTCGGTGCTGGAGTAATTGCTACTGCGTTAACCAGTTTGATTGGACTTTTTGCTGCGCGTATAGTGTACCGATCCGGACGAGATCCCGACAGTATTAT
>CAYFXY010000029.1:4832-5555 GCA_964347205.1 uncultured archaeon | reverse complement strand
TCTTCGTTTCTGAGCTACCAATGACTAGCACTGGGAAAATTGCTAAACTTGAACGAAGAGCCCACGAAGACATCAAATACATCAGCTGTTTCCACTGGGCAGCCCCTACTAACGGCTGTTCTTAGAATGGGGCTCCGGTTTTTCATGTGTGATGAAGATACTATCTATTCCTCAGGTGGGGGCCATAGTCCCTGGAGTTTTCGCAAAGTGACAATCTGTCCAATATGATAACTGTTGTGTTGAAGTTCCACGAGGATTGCTTTTCCAAGGGGCATTCCATCAAATCCTTCGATTGGTTGCCTTAAATCTTGGGTTTCAGCGATTTTCTTTAAATCGATTAGATGTTGTGTAAAAGTTGCAAGAATATCATTCCATGCCTTATCATCGAGCTGGGCATCTTTCTTTAGCCAGTCGGTTCCCTTAATGGCATCCCAGTTAATGTCTTGCCGCTGGATGGTTTTCATTGTGATGTCATGCCAAAACACCATATGGAAAAGATGATCCCAAATTGAGTGTTCATTTTTGATTGGGGATTTTTTGGCAGTTGCTGCCGTCAACCCCTTGAGTGCTTTGAGAACATCGCAGTGTGCGAGTTTTCCATAAAGACCATTTGCCAACGCTTGCCTTATCCATGCTGTCATAAATACTAACCTCAATTTAGAATAATAAAGAGACTCTGTAAGTCATACAAAAAATAGACTTTTCCATACCTATATGCAAGTT
>CAYFXY010000029.1:0-4822 GCA_964347205.1 uncultured archaeon | reverse complement strand
CAAGTTACTATTCCTCGACTAGGTTAAAGTTTAGTGTCTAGAGGTGAAGTTAATGCTTAGATTGGAGAATGAATGGTTTATCGATCAACAAGGGCGAAAGGTTCTCCTTCGCGGTGTAAATCTGGGGGGAAGTTCAAAAGTTCCTTTGACCCCTAATTGTGCAACTCATATCAAAACTGATCTAACTGACTATAATGTGTCCTTTGTCGGGCGCCTTTTTCCTCTATCAGAAGCGAAAACCCATTTTGAGCGAATCGCGCATTGGGGTTTTAACGCAATCCGGTTTCTTGTTACTTGGGAAGGGATTGAGCATGATGGACCTTATCAGTATGATACTGAATATTTAGATTATCTTGAGGAAATTTTGAAAATCGCTGCTGAATGTAAATTATATACATTCATCGATCCTCATCAAGATTTATGGAGTCGTGCATCCGGAGGTGATGGAGCTCCCATATGGACTTTCGAGAACGCTGGACTTGATGTTACCAAATTCAACGAATCTGAAGCGGCGTTGTTGATGCAAGATCGTTTCAATCGAAAAGATCCAAGTGCTTATCCTTCTATGTCATGGATTCAGAATTATGGACGGTTTGCTACTGCTCACATGTTCACCCTCTTCTTCGGGGGCCTCGACTGGGCTCCCTCTCTACAAGTCGAAGGAAAAAACATCCAAGATTATTTGCAGCAGCATTATATCCAGGCTATCCAACAGGTAGCACGTCGGGTGAAAGATAATCCTTTTGTTGTTGGATTCGAAACCCTAAACGAGCCAAGTCCTGGATGGATAGGACGTCGTCTTGATGGCTCTGACTCCGACATTTCTTTACAATTATACTATGCTTTTACACCATTTGAGGCGATGGTAACTTCTGCTGGGTTTCCTCGAGTAATTCCTTATAGAGTCATCAAACGATTTGCGATTCGCGAGATTCGTCGGGATCTCTTAAATCCTACTGGAGAAACTTGTTGGCTCAATGGGTTTGATGATTTTTGGCGAAAACAAGGTGTTTGGGGTTTAGATGGGACCGGTAATCCTGTCATTCTGAACAATGAGTATTTCATGAAAAGTGATGAACAACCTGTTTCTTTTATTGATGATTATTTTGCTCCCTTTGTAAAACGCTATGCTCAAAGTATACGAAAAATTTGTCCAACTACTATTATTGGGGTGGTGCCTCCACCCCAAATCTTGATGTCGGGAACTAATTTCCCTGGAGATTTACCGATTAATGTGGTAAACGCTTCCCATTGGTATGATGAATTAACTGTAGGGCTGAAACGATTTCGGGGATGGATCAGCTATGATACCCGACAGAAGAAGCTCGTTCTCACCTCGAGAAATGTGGAAAAAATGTTTACCCGCCAGCTTTCAGCGATCAAGACTCTATCTCAACAGACTCCTGGAAGTATCCCGACAGTACTGGGTGAATTTGGGCTCCCCTTTGATATGAATAAACGCGAAGGATACCGATTATGGAAAAACAATTCGAAGAAAGCATGGCAAAAACACATCAAAGCCTTAACTATGTATTATAACGCGATGGATCGAAACTTGCTTCACACAATGCTTTGGAACTATACCGCTGACAACAACAATAGGTGGGGGGATCAATGGAACCAAGAGGATTTTTCGATATTTAGCAAAACTCAACAAATTAATCTAGATGACATTGACAGCGGGGGAAGGGCAATTGAAGGTTTTTGCCGTCCTCATTTCATCGCTGTCGCTGGAACTCCTTTTAAAATGGAATTTTTGTATAAACAGAAGCAATTTCGGTTTCAGTTTGACTCTGACCTTCGAATTGAAGCCCCATCAATAGTTTATGTTCCAAGAATCCATTATCCTGATGGTTTTATTGTAGAACCCTCAGATTTAGAAATTGTTGATTCTTATAATCCACAGCTGCTTATCTTCCGAGTTAGAGAGAAGGGAATAATTTCAATTGTAATTAAACCGCAAAAATAGTTTGACAAATGTGCTTGAACGGTGTTTGCTAAGATTCGTAATTATCGAAAGAAGAGCTTTTCAGCATAGTTTCATGTTTTTTATTCTTTCAATATGAGTGTGTATTAACACCCAAAAATGCCAGTCCATCTTTGTGTCCCCCATCTATCTTAGATGAAAGTCCAAATTTCGTTTTGAGAATTGCTTCAGGAGTTCTTGTCTGTTCTGAGTTATATGCTGTGGTGTGTCGGTGTTTTAGCAGATACACTCCTGTACTTACAAGAAACATGGAATTTATAGTACTGACCCATTGATTGCAGGTAAATGTGATCCTGATCGTCTAGAAAACGCTATTTGCTTTCCTAACTGTTTAGTTTACGATATCACCTATTTAGTGATTTGATTTTCAAAACGGTCACGAATATCTTGTTCTGTTGTGGAAATATCTTTGCGAATATTTCGAATAATTGGGATTGTAGCAATTGCTGCAATGAAAAAGAAAATACAAGTTACTGCGAGTGCAGGTGAATACAACCCTCCAAAGAAGGCTACAGCAATAGTGGGTGCTAATTGGGTGCCCAGGGCTACTCCAATTACGTGTGCCAGGAGGTGCAAGGAGAGCGCTGTACTTCGAATTTCAGGAGGATTGATGTCACCCGCACTTACGTAAATCAAGGGTGAAATACCTGCATCAAAAAAGGTACCTGCAAAAACGAGAATAAAGAAAAAGAGAGTTGCGGGATTAAAAAACAGATCAAAGATAGTGGATGAAGGGGCAACAGTGAAAGGATAAAAACAGGCTCCAATTAGAATGGGTCCTGCTGCAAGGCAGCATAGAAGGATAAGGTAAGTTCGTCCACGTTTCTCTTTATGAAAAAAGCGGTCTCCCCACCGGCCAAAAACTGCGGTTCCTGCTATTTGGCTGGCTAGAGCTAGCGTCATGAAAACTGTAGCAACAAATATGCTCAGATTATGGTCAACATTGAGCCAACGGACTGCCCATGCTCCAAAGGCTGCGGTTGGTATAATTGCGATAATTCCGACGATAATTAGCCAGATGTTGGAAGGTTTACGCCACATTCGCTGCAGATCTTTGCGGTTTAAAATGTAACTATAGGCATGACCCGCTTCATGAAGGTCTTGCAGGCATTCTTCATGTTGACCCCGTGGGGGTTCTCGGGTGAAGAAGAGGAGTAAACCAGTTGTAAAACCCACGATGGTGATAAGGAGAAAAGGCATCTGCCAGCCAAATGTTTCAACTAAAAGTCCGCTAATAATAAAGCCCAGCCCATAACCCGCTCCCGCGGCTGTACCCAGAAGCCCAAAGGTTGTCGAACGGAAATGGGATGGGACGCAATCTAGAGTCATTGATAAGGCTAGTGGGCCTGTGGCGCCAATCCCGATGGCTGCTAAACTATAGAAGAGAAATAGCAGCCAATAGGTGATATTCGGAAGGAGGATGGGAATAAACCAAAATACCCAGAAGAAGGTGCTGATGATTAGAAGGGTCTTACGTGTTGAACGATCTGCCATATACGCCCAAGGAATTGCTGTGAATCCTGAGATGAGTAGAAAGACGGTAATAATCAATGCAACCCAATCGTCTGATGGTACAAGTAGAATTGGGGCAATAATACCAGTCATCGGAGGAAGGAGGGCACTTGCCGCGGCGACAATTATGGAAAGTATAAAGATGATTCCATAATTTATTTGGTCACGCCTGTGCCATGATGGTGTAGTCGGTGTACTCTTTCTGGTTTCCATATCGCACCCTCAAACTTTACGGCTTACGCATAGTTTGTTAATTTAATGTCTTTCTGTTGAATGGGCTATGAAAAGTGAATGGACCGATATCGCTGTTGTAAGTTATGTGAAAAGGTCTTTAAGGATGTATCAAATAGCCAGCTGCGATTAAATCACTTTAATGGTGTTCAGTGTGGTGAACCAGCAAAATACAACCTTATTAATTACTGGTGCATCACATGGGTTGGTTCACCTGTTAATGTTGGTGCTTCCATATATCACTGCTAAACTGCTATTAATCACTCCCGTGCTCCCTGGACAAGAAGGAGTGATTGTAATACTCCTTAATACCCCGGCTTACTTCATTTTTGGTTTTGGTGCTATTCCTGCTGGGGTCTTATGTGACCGAGTTGGTCCACGCAACACGATTGCCTTCGGATTCTTACTCTCAGTTGGTTCAGGGATTGCTCTTTTTTTTCTCTGGCCCTTTGGTATTAACATTATCACAATATTGTTTGTCATTTATGCCTTCGGTGCCGGACTATACCACCCGGCAGGTACAACCTGGGTTTCAAATACCTTTGAAGAAAATCAAGGAAAAGCGCTAGGGCGTCATGGGATTGGTGGAAGTATTGGGCAGGCGTCTGCTCCACTCATTTCGGCAATTATTCTAAGTACTGACTATTGGCCCGTAATCTTTCTTGTTCTTACTGCAATCGGAATCATCATAGCGTTTGTGGTTCTTCGGATTCAGGTTTATATTCAATCTCCTAATGGGATTAGGCAACCAGAATCAAAGGCTAGACCGGGTGATGGGTTCTTCAGTGCCATGACATTGCTAGTATTGGTGATAATGACCGTGATTTTAGCTGCTCGAGGGATGCTCTATCGGGGAACGGTTACCGCACTTCCAGTCTATATCACATCAGAACTTTCAGCACTCCTTTTATTAGCTGGATTCTTTGGTACTTTAGTTTACATTGGCGGTATGTTCGGGCAAGAAATTGGAGGACGGCTTACTGACCACCTTGGTTGGCGGAAAACCATCATCAGCATGACTGTTTTGACGAGCGGGTCTTTGGTTCTCCTTGCTGTTCCTTATTCGATGACAATTGTTAATGATGCACTACT
>CAYFXY010000028.1:21520-27570 GCA_964347205.1 uncultured archaeon | reverse complement strand
ATTGTATATGCCTAGACCAACATGAGAGAGAGAGCCGTTTCCTCCAGCCCAGACAAAGAGCACTGTAGCTGTAGTGATGGGTGTTCCACTGGCAGTACTAAAGTTCGCTGAGATTTCGAAGCTAGACCCGACAATTGTCGTGATTGTTGGTGTAAGAAGAGTGAGAATTGTGTCTGTGGGCAAGATGTACAGGGTCATTGAACCGATGCCGGTTTGGCAGTTGGTTTTGGGTGCTTCAATTGACACTAGATAGGTCCCGACATCACGATCTGCTAGGAAGGAAACATTATACACTCCATTGGCAATAAAATTCATTGCAGCGGAGGGGTACCCACCCCAACGATAGACCACAGCAGAATCATTGATCCGCCGACCATAGATGTCTGAGACCCGAACGGTAACTACGACTTGGCCGTTGAATTCAGCAGTCCATGGTGAAGTGGATAGAATGGTTACAAACAAAGGCAGCGGGTTGATAGAAAACTGCACGATGGTTGTTCGAGTTTCATAAAAGCTACTGGTATATCGCATGGTGAAATTCGCAAGGCCTACAACTTCGCTTTCTGTGGGTACTTGAAGCCGATAGGTGCCGTTGCCATAAATTTGTGCCACAGACCATCCCGACCAGCTTAGCCACGTTGTGACAGTGGTATTGGTTGGATCCGAGAGTACAATATCATGATCAACGTCCTTGTAGGTAGCCAAGACGTAGAGTGTGTCGCCCCAGTATAATGATCCAAAGATATTCCAAATAAGCGTAGTTTGGATAGCGCGGACATAACCGCTCATCAGAATAGAATGCGATTGATAGTAAGGTGCGATATTGGTTGGCCAGGTAACATTTACCTGGAAGGTGTATTGACCTAATTCCGGGAAATTACTAGTGCTGATAATTAGACGATAGCCATTTACCCCGTTGTTAATCATTTCCACACTGTAGATGAGGGTTACAGCAGGATGACTGGTACAAAGGGCTGTAATTTGGACATAGCCGGTGGTATTATCGATGGCTGTTTGGGGGGCTTCGGTCATATTGTATTGAATTAGGAAGATGAGGTCGTCTCCATAGGGCTGGGGTTCGGGTGGGGTATAGAGCACAGTGGTTTTGGTTCCAACAACATACACTTTGACGGAAGTAGAGGCATTGCCATAGAAGGGCAGAAATCCTGCATCCCAGGTGACGTTGATGATAAAATCATGAAAGACATTGACTCGCCCAAAGGCACTGGTATCAATCGTGACCTTATAGGTATCATCGATTAACGCAGTCACATAGTAAAACAATGGGTTGAGTGGAGTTCCATCTGTGCCATTATAGACTACGATCCGTACGTGTCCGCCAAAGGTGTCATTAGCGATATTACCATGTCCGTCAAGGTCATAATAGAGTAAAGATACGTTAAAGTCTGCTCCGTAATCGGCAGTAGGTACGTATGTAGAAGAAAGACTTGATTGTCGGCTAGTAATGACAAGATTGGAGAGATGGAAGCGTTCCTGATAGGTGGGTGGAGAGGCCGGCCAATCGACTGTAATATTGATCTGCCAAATTCCTAAATCACTCACTGCCGAGGTGTTAATGACTATCCAATAAATGCCAGCCACCGGTTCTGTGACCGTGTAATCACTGCTGGGAAGAACCCATCCAACACCATATACAAAGATGGGCGCTCCAGGAATGGGGTTACCATTCTGTGAACTGCTTGCATCTGAAACACTATAGTGAACAACGATTGTAACATTGGTCCCCCATGCTGCAGGATCAAAAGCATCTGGTGTAAGGGAGGCGTACACAGTTCGAACAATGAAATCGATTGATGCAAGGTTGGCTGGAGCATAGTAGCCAGTTGTGGTCTCTTCAATGGTTACAGAAATGGTATAGGTCTGGATTGAGGAAAGGGCTGAGGCAAAGATGGTGATTCGATAGGATCCCCCGCCTAAAAGTGTAAACGTATAATCACTGGGGGTGAGGGTCCATGGTCCAACCGCTTGCACGGTGATGTTAATGTCCAGATCTTCAATGCCTTCATTATCATGGGAACTTTCACCATCAAAGACTAAGTAGTCGATGACAATATCAACATCATCACCAAAGGGAGTGGCCTCCGGTGGTGTATAATCGAGTCGAGTACGAAGTTGTCGCACGGTGAAAGTAATTGCTCGGAAAGCACTTGTGTAGAGATTATCGGCAGGTCTTGGTTGCATTGGATAGGCAGCTGTGACACTAAGAACGTATTTTGCAATTGTGCCCAATTCGGATTTGTAAATGGTAATGAGATATTGCCCTGCCACAACTTCGGTGTAAGTGAAGTCCACACCCAACACTAATGGGGTTCCATTGAGCATCACTGTCAGGGTTGCGCCACTTATTGGGTCCCCATTATGCAAAGTACTGGCAGAATCATCAATTTGGTAATAGATTGTAATGTTTGCATCTTCATCCCAGGGAACGGGTTGAAGGGCATCATATGTAATTGTTGTCGTGTATTGTCGGACAGAGACAATTAGAAAGAGTGATCGATTTGCATGGTATGGTTGACCAAGCCATCGGAGACGAATTTCAAAGTTGTAGTCACCGACACCTGGCAGATAGGCAGTGTTTACCAGAATATCGTAGGTTCCGCCTCCAAGATCTTGTATCCAGAAGTAGTCTAATCCAGAGGGCCATTGAATACTGCCATTCCATACCTCGAAATGAAGCTGTCCTGACGTATTTAGGATCGGTGAGCTGCCAGCATCAAGATCTAGACACATGACTTCAATGGATGAGTTCTCTTCATAGGGTACCGCTTGTGGGGGTGTATACGTGAATTGTGTGTTTCGTGCTTGAACGGTTACCATTATGTAAAATTGCTGGCGTTGAAACCGTTCCTTACTAATTGTAATGTTTAGTGCATAGGTGCCAAGGGGTTGGGCTGTGCTGTTGAGCTCAATCGAGTACCAGCCATTGCCGTCTTCCCAGATAGTATAATAACCTACGGTCCAATTAGCGAGCACATCCACATAAGGAATACACCCATTGATGCCCGCACTATCTGTTTTCCGCTTATAATTAATCTGAATCGTAGCATTTTCTAACCAAGAAATAGAAACTGAGGGGGATTGTGGACTGAAAACTGTGGTCTCTGATGAAATATCGATGACAATGTAGGTAAATGCATCATCGTAGTAGGATTTGTTAGCATCTACTCGAATCGTATACCGACCAACATCGGGGACATCTAGCGCATTGATTTCAGCTTCGTAATAACCCGTTCCTACAATCCAAAAGAATGTGATTGTTCCTGTTGTCCAGTTTCCTTCAACGGTGGCAGGGGGTGATAACCAAGCGTCTTTGTCGGTGTCATTATACCGAACTTTAGGATAAAGTGGTTGGTCTTCAAAGAAGGCATAAATAATCGATTCACGTGGAATCAGGGTAGTTGCATGGGTTACACTGTAGGTACTTTCTAGTTCTCCTGCTTCTGTGGAGTTATCCCAAAAAACTATGATATCATAAAGACCACCGATCGTTGTTGCACTATCTATGGTAAATTGGGTTGAGGTGACCCACCCAGCAGCGTCAGGAGTGACTAGCTCAGTGTACCAAATCGTGGAGCCATCGGGATTGTAGATAGATACATTGGCTTGAGTTGAGGTGACACCACTTGGTGGATTATTGGAGCCATCGAGAATCCGAGCCCGAACGCGTGTGATATTTTCAGCCCGAACAGCGGAGGTTGTCTGCCATGTTACATCGAGAATTTGTAGTACAACGGAGTCAACATAGTTATGTGATGTTGCTTTTATTGTCCAATACCCATCGGGACTGTTTGTAATATCGGTTGTAGGTATTATCAGATACCCATCACCGGGATCACCACCTTGACATTGTCCAACCTTATTAACGAGTGGTAGTTGAGGTTCGGAAACAAAAGTTATGTCCCAATCTGTGGGTATTGTGAAATTGTATACATCATCCCAGTATTGAGTAGGGAGAGCTAGCAGATGATACAACGTCCATTGGACATCAGAGCCACTTTGGGCATCAAACTGGACACCGATTGCGGAGGGGCTTTGTGAATACAAAGTTTGAGCGGTTTTGTTAGCGTAAAGGTTAACATCACATGAAGCAGTGACGCGTATTTCTAAATTAGGATTGGGTGGTGTAGGTGTGGGGGTCCAGTTTAACTGGGCGACAACAGGCGTGGTTGTCCAAACATTACTTGGAACCTGAGTGATAGAGCCAGTTCCGCGAGTGACGTCGTTTTGTACATCTAAATCGTTCATTTTCAGGTTGATTTCTGAAGGATAGACTTTGGTCTTGAGATAAATTTCGATGTTATCAAAGTCACCACGCATCCAATCATTGGAACTGTAGCCCACTGTCATCGTGGAAATGATTCCAACTTCGACTTCAATCGCATCAGAGGGGATATTAAATAGACCGGTATCGATTTCAATGAACCCGGTGTTGTGCCAGTTCGTATCACCGACGGCTTGGAAGCCAGTAGCCCAAACTTGGGTGCCATTAATGCGGATATACACATTGAAGAGGGCATTGGAACCCCAGGCACTGTCAACACGGTAGTCCATTTTGACAGCAGCCCATGATATATCACTTCGATTAACGGTATAGGTTTGAGTCCACCATGTCCGATCATTGTTGTCATATCGATAAAAACTACCGATTAAAACACCATTTTCTTGGACACGCACAAAGCCGTTTCCATCAATACCACCGGCTTGCCAAGATTGGCTGAAGGTATTATCATAACCTACTACATCGTTTTCTCCACTAGTCCAATTATCAGCATTTCCATTGAAACTGGGATTCAGAACCCAGCATCGATTTTCGAAAAGCTGGTAAACATAATAACCAAGTTTATATCCGGTCCAGCCTGGAGGTAGCACGACTGATGCTGAGTCATTTTGTGGAGTTTGGGTGGAGCTATTATAATAAAAGAAAAGATCTTGATTCCCATCTGTTCGATTTGCTGTTTCATGAACGGGACGAGCTGCCCCCACCCCAGTATAATCGGGTCCTGGAAGTGGAGGGTTCGAAGGTGCAGGCGGAGCCTGAGAGTTGCTTAGAGGGGCGGAGCTCGTTGAAGAGTCGTCCATAAAATTCGGTGGTGTCATTCCAAGAATAGGATGAAAGACAAAAGGGATGATGAGTAAACAAACTATCAATAATTGTACCGGTCGTGCTTTCATGGTGAAATCTCTCCGCCAGTTGATGGTTAATGCTAACGATATCCATGGCTGGAGTAGCACTACATCTAATGCTGATGAGGAGAATTTAAATGCATTTCCTGAAATGTCTGGTTGAAAGAAAAGCTCAGTTAACCACAAATTGTCTCTAAATTCGAGGTAAAACGTTTGTCATGAATTTAATGGCGCGCACATCAATAGTTTCAATTTATTTCTAAGTTGCGTCTTCTTCGTCGTCAAGACCGTATTGTTCTCGAAGTGTTTCAAAGACTTCTTCGCGTTCCTCTGGAGGAAGGCTAGAGATCTGTTTGAAGAGTGTTCTTTTCTCGCGCTCACTAAGTACCGGTATGGCGTCCAGGCGAGCTTGAATAAGCTGTTCTTCTGCTGTTTGGTCTAATAACCCCGTCTGAGGAGCAGCGGATTCGCGGTCAAAACGTGTGCCATCAACCATTTGGCGTTTTAGGTCTTCAAGAAACCAGATGCGATCTGTAGGGGGTATGCGTTTCATTTCCTCGAAAAGTTCTAATTTCTGATTTCGACCTAGCCCTTCGAGTTTGTTAAGTTCTTGCCAAATATCGAATTCTTCAGCTTCTCGTTCATCAATTGCTAAGGGAATGGGAATAGCGGTTGCGACGAATGGTATTCTGACATTCTCATAAGCATCTTGCATAAAGTCGGTCATCTGATCGGGTCGCGTGGAAATTCGCTGGCGATCACGACCTCGCGTCTGCAAGCGGTCATTTCAGGAACCGCCGCCTACTGCGACGAATCCTGGCTTTCCCCTCCAGGTGCCGGGTCGCCATCGCGCCGACCCGCTGTCGTAATCGCCTCTCGCGTCTGTTGGCCGCTCTGGCTCAGCG
>CAYFXY010000028.1:15181-21510 GCA_964347205.1 uncultured archaeon | reverse complement strand
CCGAGAGTTTGGGTTCTTTACCTCTCCCAATTGTGGTGGACATTTTCCGCATTTTTCGGACAAGCCAAGGGATAGCAAAGATTCGGGTATAGAGTAACCAGCCTAAAAGCAAGATGATACCAATGATAGCTGCAATAAGGCCAAATGATATAATATTGCGTGTTACTGGATGGGTTTGGACTCGTAATTGGATATTGAACGTCGATTGGGCATAACCTTCTGCTGACGAGCGGATATTTAGATCGTAGAAGCCTTCAAAGAAGACAACAATGCCACTAATCGAGTAGATGCCATTTCCTTGTTCGATCATCATTTCATTTTGAATTGCTAATTGTGGGATATCGACAAACAGAATGGCACCAATCACAGGGCTGTCGTGCCAGGTATCATTCAAGTAGACAGTGACAGTGATTATATCTCCCAGAAAAAGTTCATAGGTTGTTCCATTGAGTGTGGGAGTGAGAATCTGTATCTCGTTAGGAATCAGACGGACTTCGAACGAAAAAGCGAGAATTGCGATATCATAGTTGGTTGCAGAGAAACCGACAGCTGCTGAATAAGAACCAAGGGGAATTGTTGAAGTGTTGATTACGACGCGGTATAATCCATTTCCGATGTAGTCGATGTTTTGGTAGCCGACTTGGTAACTGATAAACCCGGATGCATTGTTGATGAGTTGGTTCCACTGTCCTGTGTAGTTGAATGTGAAAATAAGAAGATCTCCAATAGGAACCCACCAAAAGCTTTCGGGGAGATCACGCAAAATTGTTCCACTCTGATCACTTGTTTGACCCGAAATTAGAGTAGTTTGGGTTGGTTGAGGTTGGACCAGTAGGAGAATTTGGGCAGTGGCGTCCTCATATGCAGCAATTTGTGCCCGAATGGTGATAGTATATGTGCCAATAGATAATTGGTCTACACGGAATGAAGTAGTATACCAACCATCTGTACCATTAGGTAGTAAAGTTCCCGAGAAGCCAATGCCAAAATACTGCGGTTCAGCCCCAGTAATCGCTCGGTTTTCAGCTGTGTCATTGAGGTATACAGAAAAGGTTAATGTGTTATTCCAATAAACCGTGTATGAATTCGTTTCAGGGACAATTTGAACTTCTCTTCCTCGAATAATGATGCTGACTGAGAGAAAGGCTTGCCAATAATCAACTGGGGCATCTGCGTCTAGGAAAAATCGTAGCTGATAGGTTTCATTTACAAGAAATTGCGACGCATCAAAAACCATTGAAAAGTTGCCTATTTCACCGGATACTGGGCTTAATTGTCCTGAACCAACTTGATGAGCAGTAGAATTGAACAGCGTCCAGTTAGCGATGTACGGAATGGGGGTTAGACCGACATCAACTCCTGCTCCGCTTGAATCTAAATCACTGTAAAAGACAATAAAGGTTCGGGATACATTGTAGGGAATTTCGATGTAGGGGATGGTTGTTGGAGCTTTTAGGAGTAACTCGGTTCGATGCTCTCTGGCTACGATGCCAATCGCAGCATTAGTATCACTGGCACTACTAACGACTAATGGTGTTGTTTGATTATGAAGTCGGAAACGTTCAAGATATCGAATGTTGATATCATACTGATTGGGAAACAAATAGACTGAAGCAGAGGGACTGGCGTTAAGTGCGAAAATCGGAGTGCCATTTGATGCATTGTCAAGAAAAACTTCTGCAAAAGTAGGTAGAATGCTATCATCAAACCAATCGACTATATTCAGGGTCAGATAGCTCAATTGGCATTCTATCGTTTTCGCCCAACCACGTTGTATTGTGTGATCGAGGATAATGGATGTGGTGTTTACACGAAATGTGATAATCCCACCATAAGTGGAAATAAGAGTATAATTGGAGATAATGGTGTAAGTGTCATCTTCCAGTTTTTCGAACAGGACGGTTGCGGCTTCTGTTGTACCCGAACGAACAAGATCGCTGGTACTATTATAGATGAATATTGAAACATTTGAGATGCTTGTCCCTTCCACATCTTGTGTCGTGCAAGTTAGAATGTTATGGCGGTAGAGTTCTTGCTCACCAAGTGCTAACACGACAGGGTTGTTGATTTGATTTGTTTGAGACCGGACTTCACTAAAATTGGTTCCATATGCGCTCGTATACACAGTGTAATCATAGCTAAAGGTTTCGCCTGTTGGCATTATGAAGAAGTCACCTTGGTGTCCTTCTCGAAGGATTTGCTGGAGCATGGTGTTATCACCCATGCCACTAACAGCAAGTGATAATACTTCCCACCCGACAGGATTAACTTTGGCAACCAATCCTAATGTTGGATGTTGAGTGCCGTCATATCCCGCCTCGCTGGAATCATCATACCACACAAACCAAGGTTCGATTGGGAAATCTCGGCGCCGCCCATCCACTGATTCATTATAGAGCCCATATTTGGATCCATTCCACGCCTTGCGGTTTTGAACTGCATCAACAGTTCCGGGAGTGCCAGACCCAGTGGTGAAAGTCATAATATGTGGCCAGTCTCCGTAATTTTTGACATTGCATTGAGCATTTTGCCATTGCGGATTCGCTGTGATGTCAAGAAGCACATTAACTAGTGCAGAATCACCATGCCAGTAGAAGGTATAAGTTATTGTGTAATTGAGGAATCCCGAGGCACCATTACTTCCTCGATTTACTGTGTCTGAGGTTTGGTTACTCCATGGAGATGCAGAGTTGCTGTAACCACCATCACTGGTCACTATTTTTATTCGTGTAAAGAGGGGGCCATCATCAAGAATCCAGACTCCTGCATCATCAATCCATGCTTCTGCTGGGTTGTCGGGGGCTACATTTGCACGGTTTGCAGGATCTGATCCCATTCCTGTATCGACGGCTAAGGGATCTAAGGCAAATTCACCAAGTATCATGTATTGAAGATTTGTACCTGTTCCGGTGCCATTATTCGTATTTAGTGCGTCGACATCATCATATCGGATAGCAATGAGACCACCTGCAGGTCCGCCCCAATCCGAGCCACCACGGAGCATATCAGTGAGCAGAATTGATGCGTGCTCATTTTGAGTGGCAGATGATCGGATGTAGATTGTATCAACGTTGGTATAATTAGTGGATGTAACCTCTGAGTATACCCAGGGCATTGTTGAATCATCAGTAATTGGTCCATTAGCGGCAATTGCACCAATTTGATCAGTGTAGCTAGGCGCTATGGCGTAGTCATCATCATAATAGATGTAGAAGACTTCTTGGTAATTCTGAGTGATGTTGACAAGGAAACAGACAGTACAGGAATCATAGAAGGTGTTAGGTCCAGTGATATGAGTTGTGGCGTTCCACACCTGTGAGGGTACTTCATGCCATGATGCTAGATCCCAATAAGCGACAGCAATGATACTCTCACGGGCAATATCTCCGGTAAAAGTTAGATAGACGTGCACTGGTTCCATGGTGCGAGACGAGATATCCGGTTCAATTATCGTGATTTTTCGACGGAAGTCATAGTTTGTATCCCACCATTCGACCAAGGTTTCTCGACCAGTTCCTAATGGATTATCCGGAACAGGTGGAGCAGACTCATCTGATGGTAAAATGATAAGATCGCTAGGCGGAGCAATGGGAGGTACAAATAGGGAGGGCAGCGATGTGGGTTTTTCAGCCATAGCAAGATTGGAATCCGTGCCATTTAAAGGTGGTACTCCAATTTCAACAAGAAAGAAAAATAGTACAAGTCCTAAAGCTAGATGACCTTTTCGCATCCCAGATCGCTCCTTAACGAGGAAGTGACGTACGTAGAATAACTCTAGCAGAAATTTGTGCTTTAACCGTTTTGTCTAATATGACGATTTTTTTACGATACTGTGAAATCTGCGAGACAATGAAACGCTTTCAATTGACAAGAATTCGTTTAGTAAATCCTATTTATCCACTACTTTCGGATCACGTTTTTCAAAGAACGCTTTGATTCCCTCTTTAGCATCTTCAGTCTCAAGGGACTGGCCAAAATAGCGAGCTTCAAGCTTAAGTCCCTCTTCAAGTGGCATGTAGATGGCTTGTTTTAGGGCTTTCTTAGCTAATTTGATTGCAACCAGTCCCCGAACAGCTATCCGTTTTGCGAGATTCATAGCTGTTGGTATCAATTCGTCGAGGGGGACAATTTTGTAGACAAAACTTCCCATCTCTGATGCTGGAACAATGTCACCGGTTAAAATGAGTTCACGCGCATGTTGGGGATCCATCCAGCGTTGCAAACGTTGAGTGCCACCCCATCCGGGAATAATGCCTAGTTTGATTTCGGTTTGACCGAATTGGGCGTTTTCAGAGGCAATAATGAAATCACAGGCTTGAGCAAGTTCCATGCCACCACCTAAACAATAGCCGTTTACAGCTACGATGAGAACCTTGCTCATTTGTTCAAGAAAGAGAGTAAATTTTTGTCCCATTTGTGCGAGTTTTTCTGCACCTTTAGCATCCTGTTCCGTGAATTGTTTAATGTTTGCACCCCCAACGAAGAACTTCTCTCCTGCACCAGTGATAATTATCACCTTTGTATCATCTTGGTCCAATGCCGTGAGAACGTCACGTAATTGTGAAAAGATTTCCTGATTGAGTGCATTTGCAGGGGGATTGTTAATGGTGATAAGAGCGATCTGATTCTCTTTCTTCAGTTCGATTTGAGACATTTTTTATTCTTCCATAAAGTGATTTGGTACAATTCTAAGCATCAAGAAGTTACTTTTACTTGTTTCCGTTAACGATGAGTATGAATAACCTTACTCTTTATAACAAGCATTATTTTCAGTGAAAAAGGATAGGATTCACATGCGATTTGGTATTACAGCTCTTGATTGGTCAACGGTGATAAATCAGATTGTTTCTCAGGGTTCTTTAGATTTTAATCGGTTCGATTTTGCTGAAATTGTTCGATTAACCCATGAGCAGGGTTTTTCATTGATGGAATTAACCTTGGATACAGCCTACGTTCTTCCTGGTGCGTTTTCTGAGGAACAAATTTCGAATTTGCTTAAAGTAAAAAATGAGTTAGATTTGACTTACACTGCTCATTTACCTTTGTGGTCACTTGAGCCATCTAGCCCGAATCGCTTTATTCGAAATGCATCGGTTGAGTGTCTTGTAGATGCAGTCAATCTGATTAAACCATTAAATCCTGAAGTATATGTAGTGCATAATGCAGGTTGGCTTGGGTCAGAATTTGGTGAATTTAATATTGGAATTGGTGATCAATCCTTTGTATTTAGTATTTTAGGCGAGTTTGCTGAACAAAGCCTACGTGAGCTTATTCAGCGCACTGGGATTCCCTCACAAAAATTTGCGTTAGAATCGATTGAATTTCCTTTCGAAATCACTTGGAATATTGCAGAGCACCTAGATACCTCAATCTGTTTGGATACGGGTCATATCCTTTCTGGGCAATCAGGTCAAATCGATCTTCTCGAATTCGTTCAGCAATATTACAGTCGGTTAAGTGAAATCCACCTTCATGATGGAGCATTGAACCCAGTTGAAGGGAAGAAAAGTCCCTATTTTGATCATCAAATCCTTGGTCAAGGTGACCTACCTATTGTGGAGTTTCTGTCAGATCTTGAAGCAAAAAAATTTGATGGGCCGATAATTTTTGAATTAACTCGAACGCAGGCAGTGGAATCACTTGAGGTAATCCGCAAACTTTTACCGAATTTAACGATAAATTGAGTGTTGATCTGCAATGAAGCAGTATGTCGATTTACATGTTCACACGACAGCATCAGATGGAATTGAAACACCAACGCAGGTGGTTAGTAAGGCTTACGCTCTGGGTTTGACAGGTATTAGTATAACCGATCATGATTCAACCCAAGGAGTGGACGAGGGGGTAAGAGCGGGAACTAATTTGGGGATTGAGGTAGTTCCGGGAGTAGAAATTAGCTGTAATTGGAAAGACCACCGCGTTCATCTTCTTGGCTTTTATATTGACCCCAGAGATTCGGGACTAGTTACTTTACTCGAATGGATGCGAAAAGGCCGTGCGAATCGTCTATCCATGATGCTGGAAAAATTGCAAAAGTTGGGAATATCCGTAAATCAAGATGAAGTTGAAGCAGAAGCCAAAGGAGAATCTACCGGACGCCCTCATCTAGCCCGTGTCTTAGTACGTAATGGAATTGTGACTTCGATTGAAGAAGCTTTTGATAAATATCTAGCTTTAGGACGCCCAGCGTATGCAGACCGTCCACGACCTACAATCTCAGAAGGCATTCAAATAATTTTAGCTTCAAAGGGGATTCCAGTCATTGCACATCCACTCACCATTGACGCCGCTCCTGCCCAATTAATCGGACAGTTAGTGATGGAAAATCT
>CAYFXY010000028.1:11282-15171 GCA_964347205.1 uncultured archaeon | reverse complement strand
TATTACTATCCATATCACCAAGTTGTTGGTATGTCCCAGATGTGGTATGTAAATATCGAATCGCAATTGTTGGAGCTCAAAAAATTGGCTAACAAATATGGTTTGATACTTACAGGCGGGACCGATTACCATGGAGCTGTGCCAGGTAAAGCGGATTTGGGTTCGGTACGGGTACCTGAAGTTGTGTTAAATCGATTACGACAGCATTATAAGAGGCTCTATGGATCGTTGCCATCACCCCTCATGCCCGCTTAGAGAACAGCAATGTTTAAAAACACGTGTTGTTCTCATTAGCTCAACCAAGTTAGAAAATAACTTTACGTCTGACTAGCCCGTTACAATTTACTATAATTAACTGGGCTGGATTAAAGACGCTTTCATTCGAATTCCATCTGAAAATCGTCGTCAAATCAGAATGATTTTCCTAATTCAGTATAGTCTAGGGTTTGAAAAAAACCAGAGGGAGGAGAATGGAAATAACAATGGTGAATATCAATGCACAATAAAACAAGTTCAAAAAGTAAAAAACACAACCCAAACTCCAAAACCCGATCCGGTAATTCTGTGAGTTTGGAACGAATATTCAACAGTGCTTGGGGGTTCCATTAAACGCCTCCTCACTGTTCATCTTGTTATGATTACAAAGATTGGAGGGAATGGATAATTGACTGAAGTAACATTTCTTGGTGGAACCCGTCAAATCGGAGCATCAGCTATTCTTGTTGAACAAGGGAATGCACGAGTTGTCATGGACTATGGTACCGCCTTTAGCGGCTCCCAGCGAGTACCGCTTCCCACGTCAACACACAATCTAACTAGCATCCTTTCTCATGCTCACCTAGATCATAGTGGAAGTCTTCCACTTCTTAGTGGGAGCCAAACCCCACGGGTTCCTGTGTATTCAACGGCACTAACCAAAGATCTCGCTCGCATACTTCTAATGGATATGCTACGCATTGGCGGGGATTCTTTAGCTTTTGAACAGAATGAGGTTCAAAATCTCCTAAAAAGTACACAAACCGTTACCTATGGCGAATCGATCCAAGTTCATCCAAAAATGAGATTTACGCTCTACGATGCAGGGCATATTCCTGGAAGTGCATCAATTCTTATTGAAACTGAGCAGAATGGAGGCGCCGCGGCTCGCGTCTTCTATACAGGTGATTTGAATACAACAGATACGCAACTCGTTAGGGGTGCCCAAAGCCTACGTGAACTGGGCGAATTGGATTTAGTAATTGTAGAAAGTACATATGCCCGGGAAAATCACCCATCACGTCAAAAAGTTGAAGCAGATTTCATTGAAGCTACTCGAACGACTTTGGAACAGGGAGGTACGGTGCTCGTTCCCTCTTTTGCCGTGGGACGCGCCCAAGAAATTTTATCAGTTCTTGCCAAATATCGCTCCCGAGGGCTAGATTATCCTATCTTTCTTGATGGAATGGCGCGAAAGGTAACTCGAGTCATGCAACAGCATACGAGGACCTTCACCGGAGGTCCGCGCTTACAAAAGGCGATAAAGTTAGCAACATTCATTCGAAATGAGACTGACCGAAAAATAGCGGTTACCGAGCCAGCAATTATTATCGCGCCTGCAGGAATGCTCAAAGGTGGTGCAGCACAAGGATACTTGCAGATCATTGCTGATGATACACGTAGTAGTGTCTTATTAGTAGGCAAACAGCTTCCAGGAACGCCTGGAGCTGAACTAATTGAGCAGGGAACAATTTCCCTGAATTCTGTGGATAGCCCAAAAATGGTCCATCGAGTCAAAGCGCGTGTTGAAGGATTTAATTTCTCATGTCATGTCGGTCAGAACGAGGTTTTAAACTACCTTAAAGAAGCGAAGGGAAATCCGACGATTCTTACTATGCATGGTGAACCTGCGTCTTGTGAAAGCCTTGCACAGACATTGAAGACTGGTTTTGGGTTTGATGCTACAGCAGCGACAATGGGTCAGACAATAGCTTTCAACTAAGTCTTTTCCCGGAGTTCTCGTCGAAGAATTTTCCCGACTGCACTTTTTGGAAGGGTTTCCCGAAATTTAATGATCCGCGGATATTTATAAGCCGCCATTTCCTGTTTGGCCCACTCGCTGATTTCTGCTTCAGAGACTTTTCCACGATATTCTGGTTTAAGGACAACAAAGGCTTTTACTTCTTCACCCACCCGTGGAGCTGGAACCCCAATCACAGCGCATTCAGCAATTGCCGGATGACGATAAAGAAGCGCTTCTACCTCAGCAGGAAAGACGGAATAGCCACTACGTTTTATGAGATCCTTCTTTCGATCTCCGATATACAGGTAACCATCTTCATCAAACCGCCCAATATCTCCCGTATGTAACCAGCCTCCACGGAGAGTATGCTTGGAAGCATCTGGTGCATCCCAATATCCCTGGAAAATTTGAGGCCCTTTTGCGAGAATTTCTCCCCATTCACCAATGGGCAGCTCCTTAGAATCATCAGTAGGGTCGACAATTTTGATATCTGTATTGAAGGCAGGAATACCAACCGAGCCCGGTTTTAAAACACCTTGCGGAATAACAGTAAGAATGGGCGACGTTTCGGTCATACCATAGCCTTCAACAATATAACTACCGGTTTGTTGTTGAAATTGCTCTAAGACTTGAATAGGGAGTGATGAAGCTCCCGAAAAACAGTGTTCTAAACTGCTGATATTATACTGTTTTAGTAAAGGACTAGCCAGTAACGACACATAGAGTGTTGGAACCGCAACCAGCACAGTAGCACAATACTTTTGAATACTCTTCAGAATTTCTTTAAGATCCGGTCTTGGGATAAGAATGACAGAAGAAGCAATGAGAGCTGAGAGAAGAATCACACACGAAAATCCAAAGGCATGGAATGCTGGTAGAATACCAACAAAGCATTCTTCACCAACTCGTACTTTAAACCACTGACTCCCAACTTTTGCATTGAACATGAAGTTACGGTGACTTAACATGGCACCTTTAGGCGGCCCAGTGGTGCCACCAGTATAGAGAAGCGCGGCAATATCATCGGGATGAACTGGCGCCAACGGAACCTTGGTGGATTGACCGGAGAGGAGATTGGGAAGTATCTGGATATCCGATCCTGTTGGGAGCTTTGGATGAGGAATTTTCCGAAATACGCGTGCTAATATAGCTTTGGCCTTACTAAGAAACTCTCCTGTACGAGTATAGATTACAGTTTCAACTGAAGTATCGACTCTTCCAAGTTCAACAACATCATGAAAGAGATCTAAAGCAAGCAGAATTTTTACCCTAGCAGAGTCGAGCTGATGATGGAGCTCATGGTGTTTAAACAAGGGATTAATTGGCGTGACAATAGCCCCAGCCTTGAGGATGCCAAATAGAGCGATAGGAGCCTGGGGAATGTTAGGTAGCATGAAGGCAACACGATCGCCTTTTTCCACCCCGAGATCAATCAGTGAATTAGCGAACTGATTAGTCAGGAGATCAATTTCCCGAAAGGTAATCATCGTTCCTTGAAAATAATATGCAGGCTTTTCCGGATATTGTTGAGCGGTCGCCATAAGGGTTTCATGGATTGTGGTGTCAGGAATTTGAAGATTAAAAGGGAGACCTTCAGGCCAGCTTTTTTGCCAGAATCGTTTCAAGCTCTTCAGCTCCTGGACCTAACTGAAATTATCTGTCTTAATGTGAAAGCGAGTTTTAAATGAATCCTGCCTCATCGTAAAAAGCGGAACTTGACTGCAATGCAATTCTTTTTGTTTCATAACCGCATATTTTCTGTAATAATTTTGCACACCCTTCCCTAAAGTGAATGAGGTGTTCTTTGTGTCAAAAACTGTGCTTTTGAAAAAAGAACCGGAACACAAGATTGCTTGGCTGGTATTGAATCGACCCAAGAAATTGAATGCA
>CAYFXY010000028.1:4891-11272 GCA_964347205.1 uncultured archaeon | reverse complement strand
AAACGAAGACCTAGCACGAAATCTCCAAGAAACTCTTTTTGCAGTTGAAGAAGATACCGAGATTCGAGTCCTGATTATTACCGGTGCAGGCGATAAGGCGTTTTCTGTTGGAGCTGATCTCTCGGTTTTTATGAGTGGCGTTACTCCACTATATGCTCAATATATCGCATCCAAAGGACATGAAATTCTTGGAATGGTTGACCGACTACGTCAACCAGTTATTGCCGCAATTAATGGACATGCCTATGGTGGTGGCTGCGAGATAGCGCTCGCTAGCGACTTCCGCCTTGCTTCCAAACGGGCAAAAATTGGGCTTACAGAAGTTAATTTATCCTTAATTCCCGCCTGGGGTGGCACTCAACGGATGCCGCGAATAATCGGACAGGCTCGAGCCCGAGAAGCAATAATGTTTGGAAAACAATACACCGCAGATGAGGCTCTAAGTATTGGATTAGTGGACCAGGTATTTCCTGAAGCATCCTTTGAAACAAAAGTCCGAGAATTCGCAACGACATTGGCAGAACAATCGCCCATTGCACTACAATTGATCAAACAATGTCTCAATTATGGAACGCAAGTACCTCTTGAAATCGGCTTAGCCTATGAAGCCCAAGCGTTCGCAAAGATCTTTACCACCAAGGATATCAGTGAAGGCATTTCCGCCTTCCTTCAAAAACGTAAACCCGAATATAAAGGAGAATGATACAGTATAATGGTGAGAAAAATGAACCCTTTACGCGATGCCGTCATCGTTGACGCTATTCGAACGCCCATCGGGCGAAAGGATCGCGCCTTCGCTCATACACGACCCGATGAACTTGCCTCCCAGGTGTTACGGGAAATCACTAAACGTACGAAGATTGACCCCAATGATGTTGATGATGTGATGATGGGATGCAACACTCAAACAGCATGGCAAGGTGCAAATATTGGTCGATTAGCTGTACTTGGTGCAGATTTTCCATACACCGTTCCAGGAACGACTATCAATCGAGCATGTGGGTCATCGCAACAAGCTGTCAATTTTGCAGCTCAAGCGATTGCAACCCATAATGCAGACATTGTCATCGCAGCTGGGGTTGAACACATGAGTTGGCTCCCAATCGGTGCTGACTTTGGAGAAGGTTATATTGCGTTCAACCCCGAGTTACTCAGGAAATATCAATTCATCCCAATGCCAATGTCTGCGGAGCGTATGGCAGAAAAATATGAGATTCCACGCGAAGATCTCGATAGGTTTGCATTGAAGAGTCATCAGAAGGCAGTAGCGGCTTGGAATGCTGGGAAATTCTCTAATGAAGTTGTGCCCACACCCGCACGACAAGAAGATGGTAGCTTCAAAACCGTGGAAAAAGATGAAAGTCCACGACCAAACACGTCAATGGAAAAATTAGCGAAACTCCCACCATTATTTGGGGGGAAAATCACAGCTGGAAACAGTTGCCCAATTAATGATGGGGCAGCCGCAGTTATGTTAATGGCTCGCGAAAAAGCCGATCAATATGGGCTTAAGGCACGTGCTGTCGTAAAATCTCAAGCAGTCGTTGGAGTTGAACCAGTTATTTGCCTTGAGGGACCAATCTATGCAACGCCTCCCTGCCTTGAGCGGGCGAACCTTAAGCTAGAGGATTTAGATTTCATCGAAGTGAATGAAGCATTTGCAAGCGTTGTAATTGCAGCAGGGAAGGGACTGGACTTTGATGCTCTCACGGATGAGAGATTAAATGCGCATGGAGGTTCGATTGCCTTAGGCCACCCACTTGGCGCATCAGGAGCCCGAGTTATCACAACATTGCTAAATGTTATGGAAGACAAAAATGGTCGCTATGGACTGGCAACCTTCTGTTGTGGTCTGGGATTAGGAACCGCAACAATCATCGAACGTGAAAAATAGGGAAATTGTTAACAGATTTTTTCAAGCAGTCCAAAGATAAATTGTCGTACCGCGGATTTCCCCCGATACACGCCATAGTGTCCTTCGCAGAGGATGTCCGCCTCTAAGGCGAGTACAAGCTGCATTGAGGTACGCCACTGTTTGATGTCACTGCCCCAAGAAGAATTGAATGGACCATGTAAGTCTTGACCAAATAGAATTCGTCGATCTCCGTCGTTGAAATATAATACAATGCTGCCAGGGGTATGACCAGGGGTATGGAGATACTTAAGGCGACCTTTTCCGATAGGAATTGATCCTGCATCATCAGTTAAGGGCACATCGATGGGCGTAGGTGCAACTTCAACCTGGTAGTAATTTGCAGCACTGGCGACCGTATCTCCTTTGCTAATGACCTTCGCAGCTCTCTCATGTGCAGCGATTTGAAATGTTAAACGTGACCGCAGCGGTTGAGCACCTCCGATGTGGTCAGCATGTTCATGTGTCAAAACAAGGAGTTTAAGATCCTTAGCATTAAGTCCGACCTTTTCAATATTCGCTAAAAGTCGATCAGTGCTTCGACCAATACCTGCATCGATGAGGACCAGGTGTCCGTTAAGGTCAACTAAATAGATAAAGCAGTCATCGGGATCCGTAATGTTTGGACCACCTATGCAGAAAGTATGTCGTGTTATACGAAGGGGAGCATTTTCCACGAGAAAATCCCTCGATATTTCGTTTCACTGGGACAATTTAATAGGTTGTTCCAAGGGTGTAAAAAGCAAAAAGCCTTTTCTAGTAACATGACAGATTGACGCACTTGTCAGGATGTGAAGAATATGCCCTTTATTATGCAGTCACAACAGATCGAGGACCACATCGATTTGATTGATGTGCAAGGTTGGGATTTCCCTCATACTACAGGCGTATTGATTATTAGCGGACAAGAAACTGCGATTATTGAAACTGGACACCATCGGTGTGGTGACCAAATTCTGACGGCTATGCGAGAACGTGGTATTCCCTTTGAAGACATAAGATTCGTGTGTGTGACCCACAGGCATGGTGATCATTGTGGGGGTGCAACTCCGATTGCGACCAAGGTACCAAACGCAACCGTTGTGGGGCACAAATATGCTATTAAAACCCTTCATGATCCTAATCGGTTAAATCAAGGAGCGCGACAGTTGTTTGGCTCATTTTCTCAGGATATTCAGCCACTCCCCTTAGCTGTTCCAACCTGGGAAGTTCAAAATGGGGACCAATTTGACCTAGGAAAAGATGTGCAAATAGAAATTATCGAAACGCCAGGTCATACTTCAGATCACTTGGCATATTTTGAATCAAATACTCGGACACTTTATACTGGCGATGCGATGGGCCTTTTAGGTCCAATCCGTCACTCCGTGACTCCCACTGCATTTCCACCCAGTTTTAAATTTGAACAATACAAGCAATCTATAGAGAAACTGAAATCATATGATGCTGCATTTCTTGTGTTCTCACACTTTGGAGCCGTTACAGGCACTGATATATCGGTGATTTTTGACCGGGCTATAACTACCGTGGATTCATGGAAGGAAACCGTTATGCAAACATGGCAAGAGGACCCTCACCAAGAAGCAGTGAAGGAAGCAATCACCCAGCGATTTTTTGAAGAACTTGAAGTTTTTCCACCCAAGGCGCGACCACTCATTTTCAAAATGATGGCGATGGGATTATCTCAAAGCGTCATTCCAAATATGGAATGAACTAGATTAAAGTTAGTAAAACCGAAGCCCTCAAAACATATTCTCACTGAAGGATTAATCATGTCAGCGCCCCCTGATGCCATTGAACAAGCAATCGCAAGATTTAATCTCTTACGCAGCCCAGAAGCTCATGCAGAATTTATCGGATTCAATAATAACGAACTATTTATCCGTTTCACCGGATCATTTTGTCGAACCTGCGGAGTTTTAGATTACTTTGAGGATTTAATTTTTGAACTCGACGATCAATCGCCAATTAGCTTAGCGGTAATTGATTTTGAATCTGAGGACGAAGCAACATTTCAGGTGCGTTACCGATTAACCTATCAGAAGCCTAGTTGTGCCCGCTGATGACCCTAGCTAGAACTGAATATTGGGTTTGCGATCTAAGGTTGGAACTAGTTGACGTGGGCTAGTCTGCTAGAGGGTTTTGAAGTATGTGATATCGGTGAGTGCACCCTTTCGCTTACTTTTTTCTTTGAATACTGCTTGTACTTTTGTGCCAATTTTTAGAGAAGATGGTTTGATTTCATCAACCCTGTGGATAAGGCCGCCGTTCGTTTTATCGATTTTGATGAAAGCAAGAGCCATCGGTTCAGGTAGTAAGTCTCCGTTGCGATCATAGTATGTTAGGGTATAAGAGCCAATCTCTCCAGTGGAGGGGACCTCAATATACTTGGTGAGTTCAGCAAAACATTGGTCGCAGTATATGCGTGGGGGCATGAAGGTGATTTCACACTCCTCACAACGGGTGGCTAGAAGCTTGCCTTCGTCACGGAGGGCAAGATAGAAGCGTTCTCCAGCGATGCCGGCAGTATAGATGTAATCACATTCCATGTGACCAATTTCATGATGGATTTTGCGTGGATCTCGGATTTTATCAAACGACATTTTTCAATCCTCCTTAATTGGTTCCCAGTAGAGAATGTCGGTAACTGCACCCTCTCTTTCTTCGGGGGGTTTCCAGACAGCACGCACTTTTAGGCCAACATCAATTCTATCGGGGTCGATGTTTCCGAGTTTATGGAGTAGCCCAATTCCTGGGCTTGCGCCATCGATGTCGATCACTGCAACCAAAATCGGGTCTTTGATGCGATTCGCATCAGCATCCAGGTAAGATAATGAGAACGTATTGATTGTACCTGTATCCTTAACATAGATCCATTCATCTGTTGCAACAAAGCATTGTTCACAGAACATTCGTGGGGGTACAATGATTCGCTCACATCGTCTGCAGCGACGCCCAATAATCCGACCCTTTTTGAGTTCGTCAAGGAACCGCCCATATGCGATGCCTGCGCTCCAGGCATACTTTGCGTTCGGGCGTCCTTCAAAGGTGATGACCTTATCTGATTTGAGCTCCTTTCCTGAGAGTGGAGTTCCAGGAAGTTTTTTCATGTTTTTACTCATTTTCGTTCCTCCTTTAGCTATCTCTGTTAAAGACGCAGACGGTACCAACCTGCATCAGATCACCCCATGCCTGGCAGACGCCTGTTTCTGCCCGGGGAACTTGTCTTTTACCAGCTTCATCACGAAGCTGCCAGAATGCTTCACAACACTTCATCAGACCAGCCGCAGCTATTGGATTCCCAACGCCAAGCAATCCCCCGGATGGACAGATTGGTAAATCTCCATCTCGAGCAGTGACGCCCTCCACTGTGAGTTTTGGCGCTTCACCTTTCTTTGCAAGAAGAAGCCCTTCCATATGATGAAGCTCCTTGTAAGTAAATGGATCATAGGGTTCAGCAAAACTCATCTCTTTGGGGGGATCATTGATTTTCGCCATTTTGTAGGCCATTTTTGCGGCTTCAGCGACATATTGAGGAAAGTAGAGATCCCGATTGGTCCAGTATGCTGAATCGAGTGACCAGCCGACTCCATCAAGCCAGACAGGTGCATCAGTATATTTTCGGGCGACATCTTCGGAAGCAAGTACGAGGGCTGCAGCGCCATCGCTTGGTGGACTGATGTCGAGTCGGTTAACCGGATAGACCATGATCTCGGAGTTTAGAACATCTTCAACTGTGATTCTTTCAGCGAGTTGAGCACTAGGATGATCGAGGGCGTTGGCCTTGTTTTTGACGGCAACCTGAGCTATATGCTCTTTGGGAATATTGTGGACCTTCATATAGCGATGCATCTCGAGGGCAAAGATCCAGACAAGATTCGGATGAAGTGGGCGGGTAATAATTGGGTCCCAAATAGTGCGAAAAGCTGTTTGAGGATGAGGATGTGTAGGACTCATCTTCTCCTCACAGACAAGAAGGCAGGTGTCGAACATGCCCGAAGCGACATGCCACCAGCCGCCAATTGGCGTAAAGACACCAGTACCTCCACCGACAAAGACTCGCGAATAGGGCTTCTGGGTTGCTCCAGCACCATCCAGGAGGTTATCAGCCTTCATGTGAATGCCATCAAAAGCATCCGGAGCAGTACCCATAACAATACTGTCAATGTCTTTGCGGGTCATGTTTGCTGTTTCAAGGGCCATGTTAGCAGCATGGTATGAAAGTTCTTTCCCAGTTTCTTTAAGTCGTCGGCGAAAGAGAGTGATTCCTGCACCAATTACAGCTACACGTTTTTTCACATTCATTGTCATCTCCTCCTAGTTAAAGTTCGTTACTGAGTATCGCGACACAGCCTGTTGCTGTGGGTACTCCTCGCCAGCTTTGAGCGACAGCTGTTTTAACATTCTTTAGTTGACGTTTACCTGCATCTCCACGAAGTTGGAGAACGCATTCTAAAACCGATTGTAGT
>CAYFXY010000028.1:595-4881 GCA_964347205.1 uncultured archaeon | reverse complement strand
TTTCCAGCTCCAAGTCGTCCTCCAGAGACATTAACGGGAAAACTACCATTTCGATTAAATACGCCATCTTCTACTAGTTTACCAGCTTGACCGCGCTCACAGATTTGGAGCGCTTCAAGATGTTGAAGTTCCTTATAAGAAAAATAATCGTCAACTTCGGCAAAATCGATGTTTTTACGTGGATCTTTAATTCCTGCCATCTTATAAGCCTGAATTCGAGCTAATTTTGTATATCCAGCGACACTCCAGTCCCGAGATTCAAGCCAAGGAGTATCAGAACACCAACCCAAACCTTTGAGCCAGATAGGCTGACTAGCAAGTTCTTTAGCTTTCTTCTCCGAAGCTAACACCATAACAATCATGCCATCAGCCAAGGGGCTGATATCTCGTTCCGTAAGCGGATGTGAGATCACTGTAGAATTTACGACCTCATCAATGGTCATTTCAGCGGGAAATGCGGCGACCGGATTATCTAAAGCATTACGTTTATTTTTCACAACAACCGCCGCACATTGTTCCCGTGTTGTATTTGTCTCATGCAAATATCGTTGCATTTCAAGCCCTGCTACGAAATAGGGGTGGGCATTGAATGCGCGATTATAAACTGGATCTAACGCGTGAGAAACAATTCCTTCATAGGTGAGCATATCTGAAGCTTTACTATGCGCCTCAACCGCCACCACATCAAATAAACCGGTTTCAATCTGCATAGCACCATTCGCCAAAGCAAGCAGACCGTCACCTCCAATCGTACATACAGATCGAAGAACAGCACCCAGTTGATCAGGCACGAACTCATCAAAAATTGAGTATCCTTCCCAGTAATCTTCAGCAGCAGTTAAAAAACTGCCAATATCTTTGCGCGCGTTAACACCTGCATCAGCATAGGCTTTAACAGCTGCTTCAAACATCATTTCCTTGAAGGAAACATCCGGTGAGGTACTGCGAAAAACTGTATGTCCGACACCTACGATAGCTACCGTCAAGTGGAGTCCCTTCATCAATTTCGTTTAGTCTGGGCAACAAGCTTTACTTGGATAACGCTATTGCCCCAGAGTAGCTTTGATTGAAAAGTTATTCATTAAAAGGCTTCCGGAGCCTAAAGAACTTGAAATACACTTCCAATTCAGTTATACTGAAGTCGACAACAAAAAGAATTAAAGAAGCTTATCTTCCCCTTTCTGCGCATAACCTGTTTGAAGGGCATTTTCATGACGGATTCGCGAATCGTTGAACACGCTCGAATTTTAGTTGAATACTCAACGAATATCCAAGCTGGTGACATGGTCTATTTAATCTCTGACTTGGATGCACATCCTTTAGCTGTTGAAATTGTTAAAAAAATCGCTGAGAAAGGCGCCGCATCTATGGTGATTATGGATTCAGCTGAAATTACACGGGGTTTTATGGATCGGGCAATTGATGAGGCAATTGACTTGTTACCTAAACACCAGATGCAAGCCATCAAAGCATCTGATGTAGTGATCAGATTACGCTCCCCTTCAAATACACGCCTTGTGAGACGTTCTAAAACGACGAAACCAATTTCTGAAGAGGTCCTTACCAAACGATGGTGCCTGACAATTCATCCCAATCATGCGCTGGCACAGGAAGCAAAAATGAGTTTGCCTGATTATCAAACCTTTGTATATAATGCTACACTTCGTGATTGGGAGAACGAAGCACAACTTATGCGAAAACTCCGTGATAAACTCCAAAAGAGTACCACGATTCAATATATTGGCACGGAAACAAACTTGAAGGCGTCAACAAAAGGACGTTTATGGATAGCTTCTGAAGGCACAAATAACATGCCCAGCGGGGAGGTGTTTACGAGTCCTGATGAGAAATCTGTCAATGGTCATATTTACTTTGACATTCCTTTCCTGTATGCGGCAAACGAAATTCAAGGAGTTCGCCTTGTATTCAAAGAGGGCAAAGTTGTCGAGTACTCTTCTGAGAAAGGGCAGGAAGCCCTAGATGCCTTGCTTAACGTGGATGAGGGAGCCCGATATTTAGGCGAGATGGCAATTGGCACAAACCGTGGTATACAAAAATATACGTTGAATATGCTTTTTGATGAGAAAATCGGAGATACAATTCATTGTGCCTTAGGGAATGCATATCCTGAATGCAAGGGCACCAATAAAAGCGCCGTCCACGTTGACATGATCAAGACCATGAAAAAAGATGGAAAAATTCTCGCAGGAGATTTTGTCATCTATGAGCAGGGCAAATACTTCTGGGAAAAGTAGAAGACGCGTCATTAAGATGCACTTACAACGCAATCCGAAAAACCTGTAGATGCATAGCCTTTTAGATGAAAATTACCATTCAGTTCGATCCTATGACAGTTCATGATTTGGTACACTATGGCGTTGAATATGGTATCTCTCAAGGAGCGAAATATATTGAACTCCGCTACGTGCAACAGGTAGTTGAGGGCTATAGTACCCGGAATGGCGATATTCTCGCAGCAGGATCAACCGAGACAGCAGGAATTGGCATTCGAGCTATTGCAAATGGCGGAATTGGATTTGTCGCCACAGCTAAACTCGATATGTCTGAGATTGAGCGCGCCGTAAAAGCTGCAATACGTTTAGCACGCTCATCAAAACGAAAAACTCCATTGATTCTATCAGATGAACCTGCAGTTCAAACGACATGGAAGGTGCCAGTGAAGACTGCATTTACAGATATTGCATCCGAAGATAAACTAATGCGTGTCTTAGAAGCAGACAAAGCGCTCATCTCTAGCTTTGATGAAAAAACACTTCCGTACCGTGTCATAATTCTAGCATTAGAGACTCAAAAAAAATACATCGCGAACAATGAAGGTACACGAGTCGACTCCGATTATAGCTTAGGTCGATATGTTGCCCTTCTCACAGCGAAAGGAAAAAAAAGTACAGAACAACGCACTCTGATGCGTGGTGAAACCGGAGGTTGGGAATTTTTCGAATCTCCAGAATTCATTCAAGCATTCATTGACGAAGTAAATGACACAAAAGAGGTCGCCGATAAAGCTGAACGTCTAACCTTTGACAAGCCAGTGGATGTCATTATTGGTCCTGAAGTAGCAGGAATCATCGCTCATGAAAATTGTGGCCACCCGTCAGAAGCGGACCGCATTCAAGGTCGAGAAGGAATGAACGCCGGAGAATCCTTCTGGATGGACATAGACGTAGGCTCAACTCGAGTAGGATCATCAGCAGTCACTGTTATCGATGACCCCACAATTCCAAAAAGCGGAGGGTTTTACCTATACGATGATGAAGGGGTAAAAGCCAGACCGCGACATCTGATCAAGGAAGGCTTTGCAAACGAAATACTCCATGACCGCTTATCAGCAGGAAAAGCTGGTGTAAAATCTAACGGCTCATCCCGAGCAACCAACTATAATAGAGAACCCATTCCTCGAATGGCAAATACTTACATAGCCCCCGGAAATCATTCCTTTGAAGAACTTCTTGAAGATGTAAAACGCGGCGTCTATCTTCACAATTTTACTGAATGGAACATCGACGACCGTCGCTATCAATCAAAATATGTTGGTTCATATGCCCGTCTAATAAAAAATGGAGAACTCACTGATACATTCATTCATAGACCAGTATTAGAAATTACTTCACGAGGATTATTTGAAGTAATAGATGCTTGTTCGAAAGGATTCGCGGCTTGGCAAGCGATTTGCGGAAAATCAGATCCAGGACAAGGTATTCCAGTGTGGACTGCAGGACCAGAAGCAGTGAGGTTACGTGGGATTCGGTTGGGAGGTGTGCCACCTTGAATGAACGTGATGAGCTAAAAACAATTATCGATCATGCAATAAAACTTGCATCAGCGGAAGGACAAGCGATAGTTAGAGCGAGAGATGTCTTGAAACATCAGATTCGAGTTAGTAATTCGGAGATTGACATATTTAAGCAATGGAATTTTACAGTGCTTGAAGTTTTTGTGGCAATTGAAGGACGAATAGGAACCACAGAAATTTATAATCCATCACTAAAAACTGTGGAAACGGAGCTAAAGCATTTAACGAAGTTTGTACGCGGTTTACAACCTACACCACTTTTCTCAGGATTACCAGAGGAA
The DNA here is from genome assembly GCA_964347205.1 of uncultured archaeon. GTDB lineage: Archaea > Asgardarchaeota > Hermodarchaeia > Hermodarchaeales > Hermodarchaeaceae > Hermodarchaeum. The sequence goes on along the minus strand of CAYFXY010000028.1, from coordinate 786 downwards.
ATTAAGCCTAAATCGAAGGTTGATCAACTTTATGATAAGCGGATTCACGATTTCCCTGGGAAAGCACCTGAGATTGTTTCGGAAGCGATAAACCAAGCGCAACAAGCTGGCGCTTACCGGACTGCAGCTTCATTTTTCTTCGATGAGACTTTTAATTCTCTTTTCACATCACAAGGTTTTCGTGGTGATTA
>CAYFXY010000028.1:0-585 GCA_964347205.1 uncultured archaeon | reverse complement strand
CCAGATAACGGTACGGAGCTTCGTTGACCCAGAAAGTTCAGGTCAAGGGATTGCGGTAGGTCGGACTTTTGATGACATTGAAAAGAAGATTAGTCAGGCAGGTCAGGAATCAGGTGAGATTGCTCAACTTGCGGTCGGTGGAAAACAGGGCAAGGCGGGGATGTATGATTTGGTGCTCCACCCGACGGTAGCGGCTTCAATTCTCGGTAGCTTGGTAGAATCAGCTAATCCTATCATGATGATAATGGGTTTGAGTCCTCTAAAGGATAAGATGGGAGAAAAGGTGGGACCAGATACCCTGAGCGTATGGGATGATGGCCGATTATCTAATGGGTTAGGGAGTGCACCTTTTGATTTTGAAGGCACCCTAACTCAGAAATCACCAATTATTAAGAGTGGTATTTTTCAAGGTGTTGTGCATAATGCGTCAAGTGCTAGAAAGCAACAAACCAAAAGTACTGGGAATTGCCAGTTGGTGAACGTGGGCATGGGAACGAAAATGGTCTTTCCGGCTCCCACCAACATTGTCTTTTCTCCCGGTGACGCCTCCTTCGAAGATCTCCTCGAACCAAACAGACCTTCAAT